>JBMNTK010000026.1:0-25609 GCA_050945695.1 Anaerolineae bacterium
GGGGGGGGGGGGGGGGGGCGGCCCCGGGCCTCTCCCCCCAACCCTAGCCACCGTCCAGCTCCGGCGATACACTGTCCTCCGTACGCACCACCAACGCAGCGACGGTCGTCCCGTCGGACGCTAGGGAGTAGCAGTGACCCCTGAAGCGAGCGGAATCCTTTCATCGGGCAAACTCGACCTGGAGCGACTGAGGCAGCTGACCGCCAGGCCGCCCCTCTGGGCGCCACACGAGGCCCTCTTCTGGAACGATCCCTACATATCGAAGCAGATGCTGGCCGCCCACCTCGACCCCAACACCGACGCCGCCAGCCGACGTCCGGAGACCATCGAAGCCATCGTGGACTGGCTTGCCTCACACCTGGACCTGCAGCCCGGTGACTCGGTGATAGACCTCGGCTGTGGTCCCGGCCTCTACACTTCCCGGCTCGCTAGGCGGGGACTACGGGTTACCGGCGTGGACTCCTCGCCCAACTCGCTGGAATACGCTCGCCGGCAGGCACAGGAGCAGGGGCTGGACATCGAGTACGTCCTGGGCTCCTACGTTGAGCTCGACTACCAGGATCGCTTCGACGTTGCTCTGCTCATCTACTTCGACTTCGGGGTCCTACCGGACGACGACCGGGACGAGGTGCTGCGCCGGGTGCACCGTGCCCTCAAGCCTGGCGGCGCCTTCGTCTTCGACATCACCACGCCGCACTGGCCCCATCCGGCGGACGGGCACAGCCACTGGGCAATCTCGCCCGGCGGCTTCTGGAAGCCGGGTCCCTACCTGGAGCTCACGCGGTCTTTCCACTATCCCGAGGCAGACGCCCACCTGCGGCAGACGCTCATCCTGGAGGAGGGCGGCACGACCAGCCTCTACCGCATCTGGGACCATAGCTACACCCCAGAGAGCATAACGGCCGTGCTTGAGGCGCAGGGGTTCCGGGTGGAGAGCCTCTGGGCCGACCTCACCGGCACGCCCCTAGAGGAAGGGGCGCCGGCGCTGGGGGTGGTAGCTCGGCGGCCATGAGCGGGCGCGGGCTTTCGGCCCGCGCCCGGTAGCGTGTAGGTCCGGCCCTAACCGGCCAGGATCTGATCTATCCGGTCCAGTTCCTCTTGGCTGAAACTCAGGTTGTCCAGCGCCTTCACGTTGTCCTCGATATGGGACACCTTACTGGCCCCGGTGAGGGCAGAGGTGACGGCGGGCTGGCGCAGCACCCAAGCCAGTGCCATCTGAGCCAAAGTCTGCCCCCGCTCCCGGGCCACCTCATTGAGGAGGCGGACCTTGGCCACCTTATCCTCGGTGACTTGGGCAGCGCTGAAGGCGGCGCTGGGCTTGGCAGCGCGGGAGTCCTCGGGAATGCCCTTCAGGTACTTGTCGGTCAGAAGGCCCTGAGCCAAGGGCACGTAGACGATGGCGCCCATCCCCTCTTGGGGCAATACGTCCAGGAGCCCCTCCTCGATCCAACGGTTGAACATGTTGTAGGAGGGCTGATGGATGAGCAGGGGCGTGCCCAGATCGCGCATGATGGCCGCGGCCTGGCGGGTTTGCTCGGCGGTGTAGGAAGAGATGCCGGCGTAGAGCGCCTTGCCCTGGCGGACGATGTGGTCCAGGGCGCGCATGGTCTCCTCCATGGGCGTCTCAGGGTCGGGCCGGTGGTGGTAGAAGATGTCCACGTACTCCAGGCCCATGCGCTTGAGGCTCTGGTCCAGGCTGGCCACCAGATACTTGCGCGATCCCCAGTTGCCGTAGGGCCCGGGCCACATGAGGTAGCCGGCCTTGGACGAGATGATGAGCTCGTCTCGATACCCGGTCAGGTCCTTCTTCAGGATGCGGCCAAAGGTCTCCTCCGCCGAACCGGGAGGCGGCCCGTAGTTGTTGGCCAGGTCGAAGTGGGTGATGCCCAGATCGAAGGCCCGGCGGACGAGCGCCCGGCAGTTGTCGAACCGGTCCACCTCACCGAAGTTGTACCATAGCCCCAGGGAGATGGCGGGCAGGAGCAGACCGCTCTTGCCGCAGCGGCGATAGGTCATAGTCTCGTAGCGGTTAGGGTTGGGGAAGGCTTCCATGCTTGCTCCTTTGTGGCAATACGTGACCCGTGATACGTGACCCGTGACGAGTGACTCGTGACTACCGCCGTCACGCATCACGTTTCACGGTTCACGTATCACGCATCACGCTTCACGTTCCGTAGGGCGACAAACTCCGCCCCGCTCATCGTCGGGTCCTGGGGAGAGTTGCCGGCCGGGTCGTTCACGATGGCATTCGGCGGAGGCGGGACGAACCCTTCGAGAAGGGGATCGTCGGTGTCGCGCATCCACGCCTCCAGACGGGCGCGCAGAGTCTCCAGGGTGGGCTGCAGGGCAGGCTCGGCAGCCAGGTTGTTCGTCTCGTTGGGGTCGAAGACCAGGTCGTAGAGCTCCTCGCGGGCATAGGGCCGATCCGCCCAGCCTTGGGAGAGCCACAAGTCCTTGCTTGGGCTATCGTCGCAGTTGGGCAGGACGGGCAGAAGGCGCTCATCGAAGCGGCGGATGTACTTCCAGCGTTGGGTGCGGATGCAGCGCATGGGCTCGTAGGCGGCGTGGTACGTCACCTCGGAGAAGATCGAGTCCCGGACCTCTTCGTGCTCGCCTCGGATGAGGGGCATGAGCGAGACGCCCTCCAGCCAATCGGGTGGCTCGATCTCCAGCAGCTCGCACAGGGTGGGGAAGATGTCTATGTGGGAGACGAGGGAGTCCAGCACCTTGCCGCCCCGGAAGCCACCGGGCCCACGCATGATCAGCATGACACCGATGCCGCTGTCCTGCAGGTTGCACTTCATGCGGGGGAAGGCCATGCCGTGGTCAGTCGTGCAGATCACCAGGGTGTTTTCAGCTAGCCCTCCTTCCTCCAGGGCATCCAGCACCACCCCGATCTTCTCATCCAGCATGCGCGCGCTGGTCTTGAACGCGGCCATGTCATACCGGGTCTCGGGCGCGTCGGGAAGCGGCGCCGGCGGCAGGGTGTAGAGCGGGTTGTCCTCCGGCCCGGGCTCGGGGAAGACACGATGGGTCTCGGTGAAGCCCACGGAGAGGAAGAAGGGCTGCCGGGGCGGGTGCCGGAGGAACTCGGCCGCATCGTACTGGGCCTCTTGCCGGCGCTCCCGCACGAGCCCCCGGCCCAGGACCTCGTCGTAGCCGATGGTCTCCGCCTCGGCGGCCACGTGCTGCACACCGGCCAGGGCCGAGTAGTAGCCAGCAGTGCGCAGGGTATGGATGATGTGCTGGTCGTAGTCCTTGAGCCGGAAACCGCGATGGGCCAGCCCAATCATGCCACAAGAGTGAGGCGACTGGCCGGTGAGCAGAGCCGCCCGGCTGGGCGAGCAGGTAGGCCCGGCACAGAAGGCTTGGCGGAAGAGGACGCCCTCCTTGGCCAGCCGCTGGATGTTGGGCGTATGGACAGCGTGGCCGTAAGGCTGAACGTAACGGCCCGTGTCATGAGAGTGCAAGTAGAGGACGTTGTAACGTGGCATACCACCCTACCTCCATCGGCGACAGTGTGCCGTGAGGGGGAGGGAGTGTCAATGGGAGCCGCCCAAGGCACTGACCATGCGGCGGTGGCTGGGTCTACGGCGCAACCTGCGCCGGCCATTCGGACACCCCTCACTCCGGGCACTGGATCTGGATGTACTCCAGCCAGTCGAGGATATCGGCCGCCTCGGGCCAGGGCTGCTCGCCTCCGGGCAGGAAGTGGGCATAGACGACGCCAAACCGATCCAAGACAAACACCGCCGGGCGTGGCCGTCCCTGCTCGTCGGTAGCGCCCACCGCCAGGTGCGCCTCCCCGTTTTCGTCGGCCAGGATGGTTACAGGAAGCTGCGCCCGCCGGGCGTAGATCAGCATCCCGGCCTCGGTCTGGGGAACGATCAGGATGACCTCCCCCCGGTCCAGGTCCAGGTCGCGCCGTCGGGCGATCAGGTCCCGCACGAAGGTGCCGGCCGCCCCCTCCTCCTGGCCACCAGAGTACACCAGAATCAGGTTGACGCGGCCTCGATAGTCATCCAGGTCAACCTGACGCGCGTCGGCAGAAGGCAGGCGAAACCCGGGCATCCGCTCACCTACGGCGGGGAGGCTACTCATACGGGGCATGGCTAACGTACCTCCTAACGCTTACTGTGATGCTAGCGACAGCATACTAACGTAGACTCATTATCGGCCTAACCACAGGCCAGGCAAACCGACGCCAGACGCACGGAGACCGCGAAGGAGGCGCATCTCCCTCGCGGTCTCGTCGTCGGCTACTTGAGGGGGCCTTAGCCCTCCCCTACAGCGCGCCTTGGATGGCAGGCAAAGCTAGGTACAGGACGAAAGCCAACGCCGTGCCATAGAGCAGCGGGCTCACCTTGCTGCCCTTGCCCATGACCAGCTTGAGCAGCACGTAGGTCACGAAGCCCCAGGCGATACCGTTAGTGATGCTCCAGGAGAAGGGCATGAACACGATGGTGAAGAGAGCGGGAACGCCTTCCTCGATGCTGCTGAAGGGGATCTCCCGGACCTGCTGCACCATCAGGAAGCCGACCAGGATGAGTGCCGCCGCCGTCGCCTCCTGAGGCACCACCCCGGCCAGCGGCGACAGGAAGGCTGCCAGCAGGAACAGCACGCCGACCACCACCGCGGTCAGACCGCTGCGTCCGCCCTCTTCCACACCGGCAGCGCTCTCGATGTAGGTAGTGGCGCTGCTGGAGCCGGCCAAACCACCGACCATGGCCGCCACCGAGTCCACAATCAGGACTTCCCGCAGCTTGGGCATGGTGCCCGTGCGCTCATCCACCCAGCCGGCCTGGGCACCGATGCCGATCACCGTCCCCATGGTGTCAAAGAAGTCCGACAGCATGAAGGAGAAGATGGTGAGGAGCGCAGCGATCACTCCGATTTTGGTGAAGACGCCGAAGTTCAGCCCGGAGCCGAAGGTAGCGAAAGACGGCGCTACCAGGATCTCGCTCAGGGGCGGAATGGTGGCCGCGGTCGGGACGACCGAGGTGGGAGTGCCGGTGATGGCACGCAGGACGATGGCGAACACGGTGGTGCCCAGGATGCCCCAGAGCAGTGCGCCCCGCACTCGCCGTGCCAGCAGTATGAGGGTGAACAGAAGGCCAACCACCGCCACCAGGATCGGCAGGGAGTTGTACGTGCCTAGGGCCGTGGGCACAGCGAAGCCCTGCGTCACAAACCCGGCGTTGACCAAGCCGATAAAGAGGATGAATAGGCCGATTCCCACCGATATCGCCCGCTTGAGGCTGAGGGGAATGGCGTTCATGATTGCTTCCCGAAGCCCCGTGAGCACCAGGACGGTGATCAGCAGACCCTCCAGGAAGATGACTCCCATGGCCTCCTGCCAGGTCAGCCCTACATCGGCATTGGTCAGGACCAAGGCCACCAAGGCCGAGTTGATGCCCATCCCGGGAGCGATGGCGTAGGGGTAGTTGGTCCACAGCCCCATCGCCAGGGTCATCACCCCGGCCACCACGCAAGTCGCCACCAGCGCCGCCTGAGGCGGGACACCCGCGTTAGCTAGAATGGACGGGTTGACGAAGATGATGTAGGCCATGACCATGAAGGTCGTCAGCCCGGCACCAATCTCCGTGCGTACGTTGGTACCCTTCTCTCGTAGCTTGAAGAACTCCTCCATCTGACCTCCCCCAGGCACGCCGTGCGTGCTCCGATGTGGCCGGCGTTGGGCGCCCGCGTACGAGGCTCAACCTTCCCGGCCCGTCTTCCATGCCAGTGCATTGTACGTGCCAGCGGGCACTGTGTCAGCCGGCAGACGCCTCTAGCGCTCAGGGAAGAACAGTGATCTCCGCCGCGTCCACCGCTCCCGTCCCATCCGCCCACACCAGGCGTTCCCCACTGCCCGGGTCGTACATCCCTACCCGCACCACGACCGGCCCCGTGCCCGGGGGCAACCCCAGCCCGTGCCGGTCCTCGATGCGCTCCCCCGCCGCCCAGGAGCTGGTGGGCCGGGTCCAGTTGGCCGGGACGGCGTCGCTCTGCGCCACCAGGGCGCCCGCCTCATCCAGCACGTGAACGAAGGCCTTGTAGTCCCGTGCCGGCTTCGCCTCTGCCCGCCAGGTGACCTGTACCAGCAGGTCGTCGCCTTGCCGGAGCGTGGCCACCTCCTCGAGCACCACTCCATCGCCCAGGGGCCGACTGAACGGGGTAGCCACGGGCGGTTCGCCGGGCACGAGGTACAGGGCCAAGAGGCGCTCGCCTGAACCGATCGCTGCCGCCGGGTAGGCATTGGCGTCCAGCCAGGGCCCTGCCCCCAGCGACACCGGCTCCCCCAAGACCCAGAACCGCCGGTGGCGGGCAGTCAAGCCGGCCAACAGGTCCTCCTCCGGGGCAGGAATGGCATAGACCGGCACCCGCCCACTGTAGCGGTCCGATAGCACCACGGAGTCTACGGGCACCAGGGACAGGAGGACATCGCCCGGCCGCTCCTGTCGCTGGATCCCCTCCAGGAGGGGATCCAGCGGATGAGCCCCGGCAGCGTGAGAGCGTGCCAAGGTCAGGCCCGAGGCGGCCACCAACGCCACCCCGGCCACCAGCAGCGTGAGGCCGGCCGGCCCCCGGAGGGCTCGCACCAGCGCCCCTGCCCCCAGCCCGACCGCCAGCACCAGCGCCGCGAGGGCGACCAGGTCAACGCCGGCGGGTTGTCCTGCCCGCTGGGCCCAGGCGAAGTCCAGCCTATCCAGCCCGATGTACGACCACTGGCCGAGCAGGGGGGAGAGGGCCGGATCCCAGAAGGTGCGAGGGTCGAAGAGGGGAAGTCCGGTCAGAAGCAGGTCGTCCTGGAAGGGGGCAAAGTGCACTAGCGAGCCCAGCACCTGGGGCACCAGGCTGATGGCGCCCAGGACCAGGAACCCCTGCTGCCACCTCCGACCCCACTCCCAGACCGGCGCCAGGGCCAGGGCCAGGAAGGGCAGGGTGGGTAGGAGGAACCGGGGCCCCCAGCAGTAGCCCCCGTGCCACATGAACCACTTGCCGTAGATCAGGACGTGCAGGGCAACGACCCCCAGCACCACCCAGGCCGTCATGGCATCGCGCCGGCGCAGATCGCCCCAGCCCGGAAGCGCCAGCAGCAGTATGGGGGCGTACAGGAAGAGCCCGCGGCCGGGGCTGATCAGCAGCCCCGCCACGCCGGTCAGCAGGTTGCCGGAGAAAGACTCCTCGGGCAGGTAGCCGCTGGTGAGGGGGTTGCCGAAGCGCACCCAGTTGAACCACCCCGACAAGGCGACGAAGACGCCCAACCCGAGGCTGAAAGCGACCAGGTAGCCCAGTCGGTCCCTATCCAACAGGGTACGAAGAGAGGCTCGCCCCGGCTGTCCCCCGAGCCATAGCACCAGCCCAAAGACCGGCACCAGGGCCAGTGAGGTGCTGCGGGTGAGGGCGGCAAACCCCAGTGCTCCCCCCACTGCCCCCGCTGCGCAGAGGGAAGGGCTCCGGCGGTGCCGCAGCCAGGCCCCAAATGCCGCCAGCAGCGCCAGTCCGGTGAGGGGATCGCTGAAGAAGTACTTGCCGTAGGGCAGGATCGGGGTGGCCAGGCCCAGCGCCAGTGATGCCGCCAGCGAGGCCCCCAACGAGAAGCCCAGGCCCAGCAGGCACCGGTATAGCAGCCACCCGGTGGCCGCCGCCACCAGTGGCCCCAGGAGCATGGCGGCCTGGATCAGCCCCAGCGCCTCCACCCGCAGCCCTAACCAGGCCAGCGGGAGCGCAGCCAAGCTCTGACCCATGCCCTTGCGCGAGTACAGCTCTCCGTCCGGGCCGAAGGTGCCCTGCTGCAGCCCCATCCAGAGGTAGCCATTCATGTCCAGGTCGCCCCGGCGGACCAGGCTCTCGTCCGTGGCCAACATGGCGATGCCATCGCTGGAGTGGGGCACGCCGCTGAAGTTGAGCATCTGCACGGCCAGCAGGAGCACGAAGAGCGCCAGCCCTGCCCATCGGCTTCGCGACGGCTCAGCCCTCACCGAGGCACCACCCGCACCGTCGAGCCCAGCTCCAGGTCAGCCAGGACGAGGTAGTCGCCGCCCGCCGGGGTAAGCAGCCGCCGCCCCGAGTTGGGCTCATAGAGGCCGACCAGCAGCAGGTAGCGGCCCGGCGCCAACCCGCTCACGTCCAGGACCCGCCGGTCGAGTGACATCTCCGCCCCCGCCGGAACCGGGCCATCCTGCTGTGCCAGCGGGCGCAGGTCCTCGCCGGTGACGTGCAGGAAGGCGGACAGCGGTGCCTCCTCCGGGCCCTCGCCTTCCCAGAGGAGCGTGACCTCCAGGGTGGCCGCACCCGGTTGCGCCTCTGCCCCCCAAGCTACCAGCCCCAGCGAGCGGTCGAACTGTCCCTCGGTCCCCAGGGCGATGAGCCCGGCGCGCGGGGCCCAGTGGAGGAGCCGGTAAGGGCCAGCCTGCGCCTCACCCACCGGATACGCTTGGCCCGCCAGTGCCGCCAACGCCTCATCCATCATCGGCCCCTCCTGGTCCCGGGGGAGGATGAGCCACAGGCCAGAGTTGGGGAGGGCCGCGATCTGGCGGTCCAGGTGGGCGGCCAGGTCCCCGTCCTCTGCCCGCTCGTCCAGGGTGCGCAGGCGCAGGGAGCGGTGGAGGTGGGGATAGAAGCGCTCCAAGTCAGCCTGGCGGAGGAACAGCAGCGTCTCGCCCGGCTGGGCCTGGGCCCGCACCAGTTCCACCGCCTCCCGAGCAGGGTCAACCTGGTAGCGCCAGTCGGTGTATTCGCTCAGCATCGCCCAGCCCAGCACGGCCAGTCCCGTCCCGGCCAGCGCCAGAGCAGCCGGCCCCCACCGACGCCAATTCACGGCCGGCCAGGGCCGGTCCAGGTAGTCCAGCGTAAGCCCCGCCGCCAGGGCCAGCAGCAAGACAGTGCGCGCCGACGTGGTGAGGGCCAGCAGCCACTTGGCATTGGGCAGCAGGATGAAGAAGCCGTGAGACTCCAGGTAGTTGAAGAAAGTAAGGCTCAGGGCCAAGGCGGCGCCCCGCCAGTCCGGCCACAGGATGGCGAGCAGGGGCAGGAGCCAGAGCAGGTACTGCGGGCTCCACCCCTTGCTCAAGACGAAGAGCAGGGCGAAGCTCAGCCCGGTGAAGGTCACCGCAGTGCGGGGCCGGCGCCAGTCCGCCCGAGCCAGGTAGAGCCCCGCGTATGCGACCACGAGCACCAACGTAAGCAGCCCATAGGGCACCCGGCCTTCCCAGGCCGGCCCGCTCAGGGCCGCCAGGTCGCGCACGTCAGCCGGCGCCACCCCAAACCCGAAGTAGCCATCCATTACCGCCCAGATGGTCTGCCAGGGCGGGCGGATACGCTGAATGTCCAGCGGGGCCAGAAGCAGCCGCGGGTTGAAGTAGAGGAAGGGGGCGGCTAAGGCCAGCACGGCAGCCGCTCCTGCGCCCAGGTACCGAAGCGCTGCCCCCTGGGCCAGGGCCGGACGCAGGGAGGCGCGGTCGGGCACCAGCCGGCGCAGCCCCACCGGAAAGGCCAAGGCGGGCAGCAGCTTAGTCATCACCCCTACGCCGCCTGCCGCCCCAGCCAGGACCCACCTGCCCGCCAGCGCCAGCCACAGGGCCAGCATCATGAAGAACACGGGCAGGCTATCGAAATGAGCTTGGGCGGTGTAGGCGGGCAGGAAGAGCAGCGCATAGAAGACGCCGGAGCGGATGGCCGCCCCTGGCCCCGCCAGTCGCCGAGCGATGCCGTAGACCAGCGCCAGGGTGCCCGTCTCCGCCAGCACCATCACCAGGCCCAAGAGCAGGTTGAAGACCAGCTGGGGCTGCTCCCAGGCCGGCACCAGCAGTGAGAGCCGGTAGAGGCCGACCAACAACCAGGGAAAGACCGGGGGATAGGGGCTCCAGATGTTGATGTAGGGGTAGAGCCCCCGGTCGGAGAGGGCAGCGAACTCGCGGTAGTAGTAGTAATCGGAGAAGTCGGCCAGGAAGCCGCCCGGCCGGAACAAGACCAGCGAGCCCAGCCGGAAAGCCAGGAACAGCACCAGCAATAGGGCCAGGTCGGAACGCTGATGCAGCCGCGGATAGGCGGACCCTCGCTCACCTATCATGTTGACGTCTTCATCTGCGCCGATCAGCGTTCCACCCGCGCAATCACCGTTCTAGGCTCGCCCCAGCCGGGAGAGCGCGCGAGGACAGCTCCTCTTGGAAGGCCTCGTAGGTGGGGGTGCTGAACAGGGCAAACACGATCAGTTCCAGCCCGGTCCCCCGCTCCAGATGGGCCAACACCTCATCCACCATGATCCGCGCCGCCTCTCGGGTTGGATAGCCGCCCACGCCCGTGCCCAGGGCCGGCAGGGCCACGCTGCGCAGGGCGAGCTCATCGGCCAGCAGCAGGCTGTTACGGGTGGCGGCGCGGATCTTCTCCTCGTCGGTGATGAGGTCGGGCCCCATGGAGGCGGCATGGATGACGTAGCGCGCCTGGAGCTTACCGGCGCCGGTAGCTATGGCCTCCCCCACCTCGATGGGCCCTTTGGCCAGGGCCTCACGTTCGATCTGGTCACCGCCCCGGCGCTTGATGGCCCCGGCGACACCTGCGCCCATGCGCAAGGTAGAGTTGGCGGCATTGACGATGGCGTCTGTATCCAGCTCGGTTATGTCCCCTTTGTACAGGCGAATCCTGGCCATCATTCCTCCCTAGCCGGGCCCCTCTACCTGACGGCCGCTAATGCCTGGGTCGCGGCCTCGAGGAGCGTCTCGAACCCCTGGGCGCTCACGTTGGCCACCCCTGCCTCGTAGCCGCCCTGCTGGAAGGTCTCAGGGGTGGGCACGTAGCCCAGGCTGTAGTCCACCGGGGCCACCGGCACCAGGTTCAGCTCCGGGAACCGCTGCCACAGGCCCTGGGCCATCTCCAGGAAGCACTCGCCTGGCAGGAATACGCCGGCGAAGCTGCCTAGCCTAAGGGCTGCCACCTCGGTGGGCAACGTGCCGTCCTCGGTAATCTGCCGCAGTTGCAGCTTGTGCGCCAACCGGCGAGTGTCGCCCCCGCCCGGCAGCCGCCGACCCTCACGCTTCGCCTGGCGGTAGACCTCCACCGCCGCCTTCAGGCGCTCCTCCAGCTCGGCCCGCTCGGGCAGGTCCTCCCGCAGGGGCATACGGACCGTGCGGCTGTGGAAGCGCAGAGGCCCCCCTTCCAGCGGCGTCATGTCCCGGAGGGCATCGCGCACGCCATCGGCCAGGTTGCGGCCCAGGGCTCGAACGTCCCGGATGCGATCCGAGGGCGCCTGCCCGTCCCCCACGTACTTGCCGGGGTTGATGTTACCACAGGGGCCGGTGAAGTAGGTGACGTAGCGATCGGGCCGCTCCGCCTCCAGCACGCGTATGGCCTCGCCGGGGAAGTCGCCGGTTACGTACCACTCCTCGTCGCCGCCAGCTACAGTAGCGTGACAGCAGTAGTTGAGCAGCAGCACCTCGCGCGGTCCGCCCACTTCGCTCAGCCGCAACACCCGCACCCACGGGTCAATGTCGCCCTCGGGCAGCTGGCGGGCCTCGGCCGGAGGCCGGCTGGAGCGCCAGTGCAGCTGCCCTTGCTCATCGAGGATGCGACGGTTGCTTGCCACCCCGGCTACCCGGCCGCGGCCCCAGCTGAGCTCGGCCTCGAACGTGTCCGCCAGGGCCTGCTGGGCCGCCGCCACCGCCCGGTCCAGGAAGAGACGGTAGTACTCTGGATCGGCGAATACCAGGCCGTATGGCTCCAGGGGCTCGTTGTTGGCCACGTGGACGGTGGGGGCCTCGTGGCTGTGAGTGGCGTGCGCGATGATGCGCTCCTGGGGCAGCCCGGTGGCAGCGCTGATCGCCCGCTTCAGGTCCTTCTGGTTGCGCTGCTGCAGGCCGATCAGGTCGGCCGAAAGGAGCAGGACACTGACGTCCCTTTCCGAGAGCAGCAGGGCACGAACGTACGGGGTGTCGAATATCTCTTGGCACTCGTCGTCTAGCCCCAGACTGCAAGGCACTCCCAGCGGCGGCGTTATGTCCTGCTTGGCAAACCCGACTCTAGGCATCCCTCGACTCCCGTGCGTGTCTGTGTAGAGGGCCCGCGGCCCAAAGCGGGCGGTCAGGCCGCGACGTAAGGGCAAAGCCACGGCTGCGCCTGCCGCCCCGCGGCCCGGTGCCGGTCCGGCTAGCTGCCCATGCTCTCGAGCAGCGCCTCGATCACCCGGCCCACGCGCTCCAATGACTCCGGGGCGACCTTGTCAGCCGTGTCCTCGGTAGTATGCCAGTAGGGATAATCGAAGTCTATCACGTCCAAGGCCGGTATTCCCCTCTCCAGGAACGGGGTGTGGTCATCCAGCATCGCCCACTTGTACTCATCTATGAAGTAGTCTCCGTACCCCAGCTCCTGGGCCAGCGTCCACACCCGGTCCTGGAGGGCCTGGGTGGAGTTGCGCTCTCGGTACAGCTGCTGGTCGGCATCGCCCACCATGTCGGCGATGATCACGAACTCGGGCTCGACTTCCAGGTTGGCAGCGAAGTAGCGCGACCCGGCGATGAACTCCCACCCGTCCAGCCCGCCGTTATCCTCGGCGTCGAAGAACACCAACCAGACCTGGTGGGAGAGGGTCTCCGGCTCCAGGACTCGGGCCAGCTCCATCAGCACTGCCGCACCGCTGGCGGCGTCGTTGGCCCCCATGACCGGCTCCGTGCGCCGGGCCGGGTCGGGGTCTTGGTCGGCCCGCCGGCGGGTATCGTAGTGGGCGCCGATGATGGCGACCGGCCCCGATCCCGCCCGGGCGATGATGTTGCGCGCCGGGGTGCCCTGGTAAGCGAAGCCCTGGAAGCTCACCTCCCAACCCTGGCCGCGCAGGTACTCGGCAATGGCATCCCCCGTCTGGCGTAGCGCCTCCGAGCCGGTGGGCCGGGGCCCGAACTCCACCTGAGCCAGGACGTGCTCGTAGGCGCGTTCTCCATCGAAGGTCGCCGGCGTCGGGGTGGCAGTGGGAGCGGGGGGTGGGGCGGGAATGGCAGTGCAGGCCGCAAGCCACAGGACCGTCACCAAGGCGAATAGAGCCATCAACCGACCCCTTCCCGGGGGCAGATCGCCGGCCGAGCGTCTGGTCACGTTAGTCCTCCAGTAGGTGCCTCTGGCTGCGCAGGGCAACGGACTGCCCGTCCATCGCCCGCGACACCGCCAGCACCCCATCCAGGTGATCGCACTCGTGCTGAAGCAGCTCCGAGAGATCCCCCTCCAGCTCCCAGGTCTGCGGGCGCCACTCCAGATCGCGGTACTCCAGCCGGCAGGCCCGGTGCCGGAGCACCCGTACCAGCAGGTCGGGGAAGCTCATGCAGTCGTCCCAGACGGGCATCATCTCCGGGCTGCGCCAGGTGAACGTCGGGTTGAGGAGGGCGACCGGCCCCGGCGCCAGGTGCGCCCAGGGGGTGCCTTCCAGGTGCACGTACACCAGCCGCACCATGTGCCCTATCTGCGGGGCAGCGATGGCCCGCCCGGCGCCGTACTGCCGACGAAAGGCCAGCAGGGTGTCGCGCAGGTCCTCGACCATCGGTGCCAGCCGGGGCAGGTCAGCTGGAGTGACGGGGCTGCTGACTTGGTAGAGGCGCGGGTTGCCTAGAAGCAGGATCTCCCTTACCGGCACGGAGTCCTCCCCGGGGAAGCTAGATACCGATGATCTCGGCCACAGCGTTGAGCAGTTGCTCCCGGCCCACCGGCTTCTTGAGCAGCGCGGTAGCGCCCAGGGCCCGGGCCAGCTCGGGCTCGTTGATCACCGAGCACACCAGCACCGGTATGTCCTGAGTCACAGGATCGGCCTGAAGCTGCTGTAGGATAGCCCAGCCGTCCAAGTCCCGCATCATCACGTCCAGCACCACCAGCCGGGCCCGGTTCTCTCGCGCCAGCCGCAGGGCCTCTGAGCCCTCGGCCGTGCTCACCACCCGGTAGCCATGCCCGGCCAGGTAGCGCTCGAACAGGCGCAGCATCCCCGGGTTGTCATCCACCAGGACGATGGGAGGCTCCTCGAATCGGGGCCAGTAGAGCCCCAGGAACTGCTCCTGTCCTCCTTCGGCCAGCAGCATCAGCTCGCCGCCCTGCTGCTCCATGAGCCGCCGGGCCCGCTCCAGTGCCTCGTCCTCGGCGGGCGATGCCCCGTGGGGCGGTTCGCTTGCCCGGCAGCGCAGGAAGATCGCCTGCTTCTGGGGGCAGGCCACCACCTCCAGGCGCACGTCACTCTCGGCTCGGCGCAGGACGAAGGAGCCGGCCGCAATCAGGGCCTGGCGCGAGAGGGCCGCGTCGGCCACGGCCACCGTGGGCCCGGGGGTGAGCTGTGCCTCCACCGCGTGCCCCCACGAGTGGGCCAGCTCCTGCAGCAGGGGCAGGCAGTCGCCGGCCAGCCGGTTGAGATCCAGGCGCTCGAAGAAAAGCCCCATCCCCTCTAAGCTGTCGGTGAAAGCGTCCGTCTCGGGCTCAGTTGGCGGGGCCGCCTGGGCACGAAGGGCGGCGGTAAGCAGGCTCACGCCCGCCTTCAGGTCGCGGAAGAACTGCCGCTCGGAGATGCCCAGTTCGGCGCGGATCTTGTCATCGGACATGCCGTCGAGGTAGCGGTAGACCAGGATCCCGTATGGGCGCCATTCCCGGCTGCGCGCCACCACCGGCGGCGGAGGGCGAAGCCCGCTGATGGCCTCCATGATCACGGTTCGCAGCGCCTGGGTGCGGGCCAGGGGATCGGGCATATGTCGGCGCACTAGGAGGGGCAGCAGGGGGTGATCGCGCAGGTAGGTGCTGTCGTAGAGATGCGCCAAGGCGTCGCGCACCAGCTCGCCGGTGATGCCCTGCTCCGCGCCCTCGCGGTCAGTCTCGCTCATCTCTCCCCCCTCGGCACCTAGCGCCGTGAGTGCCCCCTAACCCTGGCGATAGTGGTTGGTTATGGGCAGCCGGCGGTCCTTGCCAAACGCCCGGCGGGATACGCGCACGCCCGGTGCCGCCTGTCGCCGCTTGTACTCGTTGACGTCCACCATCCTCACCACCCGCTCCACCAGCGCCCGATCGTACCCCAGGGCCACGATGTCCTCGATGGACCGGTCCTCCTCCACGTAGGCCTCCAGGATGGGGTCGAGCACTGCGTAGGGCGGGAGCGTCTGGTCATCGCGCTGGTTGGGGCGAAGCTCGGCCGAGGGCGGCCTAGTAAGGGCTCCCTCCGGTATGACCGGGGACACGGAGTTGCGGTAGCGGGCCAGCTCGTAGGCCAGCGTCTTGGGCACGTCCTTGATGACGGCATAGCCCCCGGCCATGTCTCCGTAGAGCGTGCAGTAGCCCACCGCCAGCTCGCTCTTGTTGCCCGTGGTGAGCACCAGCCAGCCGAACTTGTTGGACAGGGCCATGAGCACGTTGCCCCGGATGCGAGCCTGGATGTTCTCCTCGGTTACGTCTGGGGCCACGTCTTGGAAGGACTCAGCCATCATCTGCAGGTAGGCCTCGAAGGTGGCATCAATGGGAATGGTGCGGTAGTCGAGGCCCAGGGCAGCGCTCAGTTCCTCGGCCAGCCGGCGGCTCAGGTCGGCTGAGTAGCGAGAGGGCATATAGACGGCGTGCACGTGATCCTTGCCCACTGCATCGGCGGCAATGGCCGCCACCAGCGACGAATCCAGGCCCCCGCTCAGGCCCAGCACCACTTCCCGGAAGCCGTTCTTGTGCACGTAGTCCCGTGTCCCCAGGACCAGGGCCTCATACACCTCCGGCAGCCGTTCCAGCCACTGCGCCGTCCGCGGTTCCAAAGGCTCCCGGGCCTCGCGATGCCACGTCGGGAGGGACACCGTCAGCACCGAGGCCGGCGCCTCCTGCCGGTGTCTGGGATCCCGCAGCCGCAAGCGGAAGACGTTGCTGGTATTGACGTCCGCCACCACCAGGTCCTCGACAAACTGCCGCCCCCGGGCAATCACCCGCGCGTCGGGGCCGATGACCAGGCTGGAGCCGTCGAATACCAGCTCGTCCTGCCCCCCAACTAGGTTGCAGAAGGCCACTGCGACCAGGTTGTCCGCCGCCCGGGTGAGCAGCATCCGCTCTCGCTCGGCCGGCTTGCCCATGTGATAGGGCGAGGCCGAGAGGTTCACGATCAGCTCGGCCCCGGCCAGGCTCTCATCTTCGACCGGGCCGCCACCGTACCAGATGTCCTCACAGACCGTCACCCCTACCGGGGTATCGCCCAGGGTAAGCACCAGCGGGGTCCGTCCCGCCCGGAAGTAGCGAGCCTCGTCGAAGACGGCGTAGTTGGGCAGGTGCATCTTGTGGTAGCGGGCCTGGATCCGGCCTTGGGAGAGGATGGCGGCGGTGTTGTAGAGGTCACCCCCCAGCTCCGGGCAGCGGGTGGCCGAGCCCACGATGACGGTCAGGTCATCCACGCTGCGGGCAATGTCCTCCAGGGCCCGTTGGGCATTGGCCACGAAATCGGGCTTGAGGAGCAGATCCTCGGGCGGGTAGCCGGTGAGGGCCATCTCGGGGAAGAGCACCACGTCGGCCCCGGCTCGCCGGGCCCGGGAGGTGGCATCTCCAATGCGTTTGGCGTTGGCGTCTAGGTCGCCAACGATGGAGTTGACCTGGGCCAGAGCTATGCGTAGGGGGTTAGGCACAAAGGCATCTCCTGTAGGTCCGGTTCAGTCGCGGCGTCTCTTCCTCTGGAGCGCCCCTCAGGACGGCTCCTACCGAGCTCGAGTCCCGCCACTCCACCGCCATTCTACACGTTCCCCTGCCCGGTTACACCCCCGACGGCAGGCAGCAGGATGGGTCGCCACATCCCCCTCGTGGGACGGCGACGCGGGCGGCTCGGTACTTTGGGGTGGAGCTGACTACTGCTGGGCGGGGCGGGTGCGAAGGAAGTCCACCTGGTACCAGCATCCCCTGGCCCCCTCGTGGTGGGTCACCTCCACCACCGGCGATATCTGGTTGCCCAGGGAGTCTACCACCACCACGTAGTACGTAGCCGGGCTGGTGCCCAGGATGACGTCGTAGTAGCCGGTGTCAGGTGGCTGCTTGGTGATGGTGGGGAAGTTGTGGTTCCAGGGGTCATACACCCGCAGTTGCACGCCAGGCAGGGGGTTGCCCCGCTCGTCATAGACGTAGCCGAATATGGCCCCCACGAAGCAGCCCCGGTCCTCTCGCATCGCGGGAGAACCGGCCGGCATGAACAGATAGGCCGGTCGGGTGGGAGTGGGCGAGGGGGTCTCGGCCGTGCCCGTAACCTCAGGCGTAAGCGTGCCCTGATCTCCAGGCCGGGTCGCGGTGGCCGTGGGGGTAGACACGGAAGCAGGCGGGAACGTGGGGACGACCACGGTTGGCGCCGGGCGCTCCGTGGGCTGAACCGGGGTAGGCCAGGCCCCCGGGGTGACCACGGCCTGCTCACCGGTCGCGACCGGGGTGACCAGCCGCGCCGCAATCTGCCCTGTTGTGGGCGTGGGAGTGGTCAGGCGGGAGAGTATGTCCGGCGGGCGCACGGGACCGATGCGCACACTGCTGGCCACCACATACCCGGCCACCAGTGCCACACCGATCACGAGCAGGAATAGCAGACCTAACAGTGGGTTGCTGCGCCTCACTCCGCACCTCTAGCGCCCATCAAGGCGGCAGGTTGTTGCCGCTCGGTTCCGCGGCTGCCTATAATCGCCGCATGTCTGCCCACGGTTCCATGATATGGACGTCGGACAAAGCCCGCCAGTTCCAATTCGGTAGGCTTCCCCGCGCCGTGGCGCCCATGGCCCTGGGGCTCGTGGCGCTCGTCCTGCGCTTCCAGGGCCTCAGCCGGCAAAGCCTCTGGGCTGATGAGGGCAACTCCTATGGCATGGCCGTTCGGGCCTTGTCGGAGATCGCACCCGCTGCCGGAGCCGACATCCATCCACCGCTCTACTACTACCTGCTCAACCTCTGGGCCCGGCTCTTTGGCACCTCCGAGGCCGGGCTGAGGTCGCTTTCCGCCGTAGTCGGCTGCCTCCTGGTGATCACCACCTACCTGTGGGCTCGCCGGCTGGCCGGCGCAGCCGCCGGGGTGGTCGCCGGCGCCTTGGCCGCCATCTCCCCCTTCGCCCTCTACTACTCCCAAGAGGCGCGCGCCTACATCCTGATGGCACTCCTAGTGAGCCTGTCCACCTGGGCGCTCACCGAGTACCTTTTGGGCAGCAGGAGTCGGCGGTGGGCCGCAGTCTACGTCCTCGCCGCCGCTGGCCTGCTCTGGTCTCACTACCTGGGCCTCACCGTGCTGGCCCTGCACAATCTGGCCATGCTCGTGTGGCTGGTTCGGGCCCATCGGGCCGGTTCCGCCGAGGCCCGCCCGGCGCTTCGGGACTGGGCCCTGATGCAGGGGGCAGTGCTGTTGGCCTTCCTGCCCTGGCTGCCGGTCATGCTGCGCGCCGCCGGCGGCTGGCCCCCTATCACCTCCCGCCAGCCCCTCTGGTTCTACTTCGCCGAGACCGCCAGGCTCTACACCTATGGGCCGGCCATCGAGCGACTCTCCGCGCTGGCCTGGGTCGGCTTCGTGCCGGCCGTGCTCGGCCTGGCACTGGCCCCTCGCCGGGTCAGGAGCGGGCTCTTGTGGGGCCTGGTGGCAGTGGCGGTCGTCTGGCCCGCCTTCTCACTCTGGGGGCTGTCGCTGTTTAGGCCCCTCTACCGGGCCAAGTTCCTGCTTCTGGGGTTGTCCGCCTATCACGTGCTTGCCGGCGCGGGCACGGCCTGGCTGGCCTCGTGGGTAGCCCGCAGGTTGGGCAGGCCGGCGGGCCTCGCCGCTGCCCTCCTGGCCCTGGCACCCCTTGGTCTGGCCGCCTACGCGGGCCTGAGCGCCTACTACGGCGGTCAGGGCGCGGTCCGCGACGACTACCGGAGCCTGGCCGCCTACATCGAGGCGTCTGCAGGCCCGGACGACGCTGTCATCCTCAACGCCCCCGGGCAGATCGAGGTGTTCTCCTACTACTACCGGGGAACCGCCTCCCTCTACCCCCTCCCCACCGACCGGCCTCCCGACCCCAGCGAGCTGGAGGCGCAACTGCAAGAGATCGCCCGCCAGCACCGGCGCGTGTTCTCGGTGCTCTGGGCCACCAACGAAAGCGACCCAGCCGGCGTGATGGAGCGCTGGCTGGACCTCAACACCCACAAGTCCCTGGACGTGTGGTACGGCAACGTCCGGCTGACCGAACACGAGGCCCCGACCCATCTGCGCCTTCAGCAGGCCAACACCATATTCGGTGACCGTGTCGCCCTAGAAGCCTATGCCCTGGCCCAGGAGGGGGTACTCCCAGGCACGGCGGTGCCCGTCGAACTGCACTGGCGGTTCATGCAGCCGGAAATGGATAGCGTAATGGTGTTCATCCAGGTGCTGGACGCCCGCAGCAACCTCGTCGGCCAGCGCGACACCTTGCCCCTTTCCGGCCGCCTACCCCTCGAGGAGTGGACGCCGGGGAAGACGGTGGTAGACCGCCAGGCCGTTCCCATCCTGCTTGGCACCCCACCTGGGACCTACACCCTGGTGGCCGGGCTCTACGACGCCGCCACCGGTGCCCGGCTCCTCCTCCCCGACGGGTCCGATCACCTGGTCCTCGGGCAGGTTCAGGTGCTGCCGCTGGCCCGGCCCCTGGATGCCGGCGCCCTTCGCATGGCCTGGCGCCAACAGGTGGGGCTGGGGCCACTGCGGCTCCTGGGGTGGGATCTCGCCCCGCTTGGTGGGGAGCCGGCACGCGAGGTGACTGTGTCGCCCGGCCAGCCTCTGTCAGTGGTCGCCTTCTGGCGCGTGCAGGAACGCGTGCAGGAGCACCTGGAGTTCGTCTTGGAGGGTCCAGGGGGCTCGCGAGTGGTGGCGGAGGGCGAGGCCCTCAGCGAATCGCTTCCTCTGGGGAAGTGGGAGGTGGGTCAAACCTACCGCGACCCCCGCATCATCTTCCTGCCCGGGGACCTGAGCCCGGGGACGTATATCCTATCTATGCGGGTCGCGGCCGGGGAGGGGCACGGTCAGGTGGACCTGGGTTGGGTCACGGTACGCTGAGCCCCGCCAGGCCCGCCTCAGGGCTAGGCCGACAGCCGGACGAAGGCAACCCGGTCGGCCTCCCAGGGACTATCAGCGCCCGGCTCAGGGGCTCGGAAGCCCAGCACAGGCGTGCCGGGATACTCCGCCTGGACCTCGTCCAGGAGCCGGAGTACCCGCGAGGTGAGGGACGTGGCCCAAACCCGGATGGCCGTGATCTCCGCCTCCTCGCCCGCGCTCACCGCCACCACCTCCTCGATAGGGGCAGCTGCTTCCACCAGGTATCGCAGCGCCTCCTGGAGGGGCGCAGGCAGATCGGAGGCCTCGCCAGTGCCCGACGCCTGCCATCCCTGGGGCACGAGAGGACTCTCACTCGCCATGGCCGGCCACCATCAAACCTGACCCCATACCGCGCCTCCTTCGCCCGGCATTGTAGCATCCCCGGGCCGATTGTGCGCTGGGGAGCAATAGTGCCTTGAGAACAGATCAGTGTTATGTTATGTATGTTTCCGTACCCGGCAACCGATGGAACCGAGACGGCTCTCCTGCACGTCTTCAATGTAGTCGGCTCCTGCGAGGGCCGGGCTTATCGCTCGGTCGCAGCCTAGAACACAGGCTCAGCACGACCTGGCCTATGGTGAACAAGGGGCAGAATGGGCACCAATAACGATAGCGATAACAGCCGCACGTGGATACTCGTGATCGGGGTGATCGCGGTGCTGGCCTTTGCGGTAGGCGTCTTCATCACCCCTCGCCTGCTGGGCGGGGTCCGGCCGGCCCCCGTCGCCGCCGAGGTGGAACCGCCGCGGCAGGCTTCCGCCTCCGTCCGCATCGAAGAGCATGCCGCCGGTGGGTTCACCATCATCGGAGAGGGATGGCCCTCCGATGCCACCGTCACCCTCTCCCTGACCTCCAGCCAGTCCGACAGCGATTACTGGCTCGGCCGGCTCCTGGCCGATGCCGACGGCAACTTCCGCCGCGACGTGGCTTGGCACAACGATTACCCCTCCGGCCCGGGCACCGAACTCGTGGCCCGCTCCGGGAACACCGAGGTGCGAGCGCCCTTTGACCTGGCTCCGGGGACCCTCGACCCTACCCTGCCGGTAGGGACTGCCCAGCCGCAACCTACGCCCACGGAAGTGGGGCCGACGGCTACCCCCACGCCCACGGAGACTCCCGTGCCGACGCCAACGGAAACCGCCACTCCCACTCCGAGCCCCACCGCCACCCCCACCGTCACGCCCACGCCGGTGGCCACACCCTCTGTGTTCTACGGGTGGAAGGGCGAGTACTTCAACAACACCGACGTCAGCGGAACGCCGGCCGCAGTCCGCGACGACCCCAACATCAACTTCGATTGGGGTCAGGGCTACCCGCTTCCCGGTGTCGCCGTGGACAACTTCAGCGTGCGCTGGACCCGGGAGCTGGACCTGGACGAAGGCATGTACCGGTTCACGCTTCGGGTGGACGACGGCGTCCGGCTCTGGGTGGATGGCGAATTGCTGATTGACCGGTGGTACCCGGCCACGGAGACCTACGAGGTGATAGTGCCCCTGAGCAAGGGGCGGCATCAGATTCGGGTCGAGTACTTCGAGGCCGGAGGAGAGGCGCGGGCGATCCTGGAGTGGGGAAGCATCTTCAGCGGACCCACGGCGCCCTCGACTTCTCGCTGGGACAATGACGACGATAGCGATGATGACAGCCGAGACCGCGACAACAACCGCGGCCCCGGCCGTGGCCGAGGGCGGCAGTCCGACCGAGCCCTGGCCCGGCAGGCGACCGCGACGGCCAGAGCTGTCCGAAGCCAAGAGGCCAGTAACCGCTCGTGGGAGCGCCCGCGGGACAACCGCGACGGCTGACCCTCGGGGCCATGGCTAGCCATGAGAGAGCCCACCCGGACGTCCGGGTGGGCTCTTTAGCCCAGCGGCTCGTCGCCGATCCGGAATAGCCACCACCGGGAACGGCCCGGGCGTTTCTGTCGATCGCAGTAGATCACCATCCGCTCACCAGTGGTAGTGCGCACGTCCAGCCAGTGCCGGCGGACGTAGACACCACCCGTGGGGCGCCCGCCCTCTTGGTTGGTCGTCTTCCAGGAGCGCAGCACCTCGGCCACCGTGTAGGTTACCCCTCGCCACTCAAACCGGCTCGGGATCCCCGGCTCGCCCAGCGACATCCGACCCACGATGATGGCCTGCGGGTCAGGCCAGATCTCCTCGCTGATGAACTGCCAGCGCGTCGTCTCCCGATCCATGGCGGCACTCAGCGCCGGATGTGCTCGAGCTCGACCATGAGAGCCTCGATGATCTGCACTCTCTCCGCGCTCAGCTCAGCCACGAAGGCGTTGGATTCCTCATCACGGCTGAACCGGGCGTACTCGACCGGCGCCTCCCGGTAGTAGGTGAGCAACGCCTCCAGATCCTGGAGCAGTTCCGGGCCCTCGGCTCGGAATGCTGCCACCGTGGCCCCTTCCAGGCGGTCCATCTGACGCAGGTGCCCTTGGAGGTCGGCCAGAGTGCGGGCCCACCCCTCCACATCCATCCCGGTCTTACGCCGGAATCCTCGCCGCGCGAGAGGGCGCACGAATACGGGCAGCCGGCCGAACTCCGTGCCCGTCTGGTCCACCACAGCCTGCAGCCGAGCGGTCAGCCGCTGGGCCTCGCGAAGGTGCTCCGCCCTCGTCCGGGTGTCCACCAGAGCCGGTTCCGGTTCCTCCACAGGAGCCACCGCCTCCCCCTCAGCCTCGGCCCGCTCCAGGATGGTATAGCCGTCCACCGACTCGCCGTGGTACTCGTCGGCATAGCGCAGCAGCAGCTGGACCGCGGCCAGTGCCGCTCGCTCGGCGGGCATGGCCATCCGCATGAAGTCGTCGTAGGTGGTGCCCAGCCGCGGCGCCAGGTCTCGGGCCGCCTGTCGCAGCCCCGGCGTATCCACCAGCCCGGGGGCAAACGCGATCACCCGCACGCCTTTCTCGCCCACCTCGGCCGCCAACGACTGGCTGAAGCCCACCAACCCCTGCTTGGAGGCGATGTAGGCGGAGAGGAAAGGCATGGCATCAGTGGAAACCATGTTCACGATGGTGCCGGAGCCCCGCTCCAGCATCTGCGGAAGGAAAGCCCGGCAGACCAGGAAGGTACCCCGCAGGTTTACCGCCTGCACCCGGTCCCAGGTCTCGGGCTCAGTCTCCAGCACTGAGCCCACGGGTGAGACCGTTGCCCCGTTGACCACGATATCAGGAGGGCCGAACCGCTCCAGGGTCCGCCGATGCAGGTTTTCCACGTCATCGAGACTGGACACATCGGTAGGGACGAAGAGCTCCTCATCTCCGCTGGTGCCTGCCTCATCGGCGAGGTCGGCCCGAACCACACAAGCACCCATCCGGCGCAGTTCGGCCGCGAGCGCCCTGCCGATCCCTCTTCCCGCGCCGGTGATCACTGCTACCCGCCCCGCCAAGGGCTTGCCGGAGGGGCCAGTCCGCTTTGCCTCTATCATGCGTGCTCCCGTTCGTACTGGAGTGGATCCATAGCCCAGAGCCCGGAGCCGTCCCCCACACCCGCGCCGGCGGCTACCCGGCTTTGCCAGGCCAGGGGGCATCCCCTGTGCTCAGACTTCGCCCGGCATGATACACGATGCTTGGCGGTCCCGGCACCCCGGTTGCTCACCCGCCGGACTTGAACGCCTGGGCCAGTTCGCGCGTCAGCTGCAGGTACAGGTCGCCGTGTTGAGCGCTGGGCTCGATGTAGGTGCCCTCCACCCATTCGTTGAAGCTCTGCACCAACAGCCAGTCGGGGCCGCTGCCCACGGCCGCATCGTACGTGGCCCGGTAGAAGGCGCCACCTTCCCGGTCCCGGTACACGGCCCCCGAAGGCACGCGCACATCGGCCCGGCAGCCTGCTCGCCGGTCATCGTAGCCGGGCGCGATCGTGCCCACCCACAGCTTCGGCTGCCCACTGGAGGCCTCGGCCTGCCGGACCGAGTCGGCCCAACGGCCGGCCTTCTCGTAGCAGGCGGGGTCACTGGCGTGGGTGATCTTGTAGACGTAGAGCCCATCGAAGACTGAAAGATACGAGGGATCCAGCCCCTCCGCGATCCACCAGGTGTCGTGGTTGGGGTCCACCCGGTTTCGGATCTCCTGCCAGGCGGCCTGAGGGCCCAGGCCGCCGGGTACCCGGTACATGTCGGAGAAGAAGATGACGGGCTTGCCGTCCAGGCGCAGGAAGTTGGGATGGCCGCCGTAGTTGGCCAAGATGTGCCCCAGAGCCTCGGCGACGTTGTCTATCGTGGGGGCGGGTGAGCCGTGCCAGATGTGCCGCAGGAAGACCACCGAGGACTGGAATCCCGTTCCCTGGGACTGCTCCAGAAGCCGGGCCATGTTGGCATCGGTTCGGTCACCGGGGGCAAACCAGTGCAACAGGAACCCGTCCAGCCCCGCATCCAGCGCCATGCGGACGTGACGACCGATGGCGGCCGGGTCGTCGGAATGGTAGGGCTCCACGGGGCGGTCCCCATTGCTGATGTTGCAGCCGTCCCAGCCATCGCCGTCGTACCAGGCCAGGTAGCTGGCCAGGACCAGCCGGGGGACGTGGGGATGGACGGCAGGCGGGGGCGGGGCGGGGGCCACCGTCGGCTCCGGCTCCGGTACCGGTTCCGCCAGGGCTACAGCTTCCGGCTCCGGCGTGGCCGTGGGCATGGTCGCCTCGGCCATGGCGGTCTGCTCAGCCTGGGCCGCGGCCGTCTCGGCGGCTCGCTCTGCGGCTCGGGCAGTGGCCTCGGCCTGTGCCGTGCTCGCCCGGTAGTAGGCGGCTTCCCTCGTCGCTTCCACCTGAGCGGTGAGAGCTAGGGAGACCACCTCCGCGCGCGCTTGGGCCGTGGCGGCCTGGGCGGTAGCGGCCCAGTCTGGGGTGGGCGATGGCGTGGCCGATGGCGTCGGGGTGGAAGTCGGCGTCGGCAGGGGTGACTCCGCCATAGGTGAGAGTGCCGGCGGGGACTCCTGGGCCAGGCCGGGACCGGACAGCAGGGCAAGCAGAGCGAAGGTGACTGCAAACACGGCTACAGTCAGCGGCCCGGAGGCGCGGGCATGATCGCCGGGCGCGCCGACAGGTGAACGGGGCATAAGCTCCTCTGGTTGGCTCGTGGTCAGGCGCTCGAGTATACACCACCGCGGCCCGGTTCTCGAAGCCGCCTCGGCACGGCATCTCCCTCGCCATCCTGCACCCCTCACATGTCATCCCGAGCGAAGCGAGGGATCTACCGCCACCGACAGCCAGAGATTCCTCGCTTCGCTCGGAATGACAAGGAAAGGCGCCCGGAGTGACAACCACGCCGAGGAGTGCGCGCCTACGCGCGCCGGAGTGGCCCTCGACTCATGAAGGTTGTCAAAATAGCCGGGCAATAGAGATGACAGGTAAGCGATCCTGTACTAGGCTGTGGTCATGCCTAAGAAGATAGTGCTTGAGCTTAGTGAGTCCCAATACCGTGAGCTTACTGCTATGCGCGATCATCACCCCAAGCCCTACATGCGCGAGCGGGCGGCTGCTCTTCTCAAGGTGGCCGCAGGCCAATCGGCCCGCCAGGTGGCACTAAGCGGCTTGCTTCGTCCCCGCGACCCTGACACTGTCTATGGATGGCTACACCGCTACCAAC
>JBMNTK010000027.1:0-25068 GCA_050945695.1 Anaerolineae bacterium
GTTCGTGGACTTCACCTCAAAGACACCCTCCCCGACATCCAGGATGGAGATGTCGAAGGTACCGCCACCCAGGTCATAGACGGCGATGCGCTCGTCCTTGCTCCGATCGAGCCCGTAGGCCAGTGCAGCGGCAGTGGGCTCGTTGATGATGCGCAGGACTTCGAGGCCGGCAATCTGGCCCGCGTCCTTGGTGGCCTGTCGCTGGGCGTCGTCGAAGTAGGCCGGCACTGTGATCACGGCCTGAGTGACCGGCTCACCCAGATAAGCCTCGGCATCGGCCTTGATCTTCTGCAGGACCATGGCCGAGATCTCCGGGGGCGAGTAGGTCTTGCCGCCCATCACTACCCGGACGTCGCCATTGGGGGCCTGGGTGACGCGGTAGGGAAGCCGCTTTAGCGCGGCCTGGACCGCAGGGTCGCTGTACTTGCGGCCCATGAATCGCTTGATGGAGTAGATCGTGTTCTCGGGGTTGGTGACCGCCTGCCGACGGGCCGCCTGGCCCACGAGACGCTCGTCTGTCTTCGGATTGACGGCCACCACGGAGGGGAACAGCCGTCCCCCCTCAGCGCTGGGCACGATGGTGGGCTCACCGCCCTCCATGACTGCGCCCACCGAGTTGGTCGTGCCCAGGTCTATGCCGATGATTCTAGCCATGCTCAGTCTCCTTGCCCTTTGGAGTCGTGTAATGCGTGAATGAGGGCGCGGGGGCATCCGCGCCTAACCCTCTGCTAACTAGTCTTGGCTACTCGGACCACGCTGCAGCGCAGGATGCGATCTCCTACGCGGTAGCCCTTGAGCACCTCGCCAATGATGTCTCCCTCTTCGAAGCCTTCAGCCTCCTCGTGGGTGATGGCTTCGTGCAGATGGGGATCGAACTTGCAGCCCACTGCCTCAATCTGCTCCACGCCGAGGCTGTCCAGCAGTTGACGGAACTTGCGCTCTATCAGGCAGGTGCCTTTGACCCACGGATGGTCAGCGATCTCCTCTGGTATGTCCTCGCACGCGCGGTCCAGGTCGTCTAGGAGGGGCAGGAAGCGGCAGATCAGGTCCTCCTGAGCCAGCTGGGCTCGGTTGGCCTGTTCCTCTTCGGTACGCCGGCGGTAGTTGGCGAAAGAGGCCCGCTCCCGCTGCCACCCGTCCAGGTATTCCCGGCTCTTCTGTTCCGCTTCTGCCAGGGCAGCCTCGAGTTCGGCGATGCGCCGTTCTAGTTGGATACGCTCGTCGGCGGCTTCAGCGTTTGCTTCGGCCGCCTGAGGGGTGTCTTGATTCGAGTCGCCAGTCGTCACTCAGATTCCTCCTCATCCCTGCGGTTGGCCCCCGTAACCTCGGGCCCGCCTTCCTCTCCGGGGCCGAAGAGGCCCCACACTAACTCGCTGAGCAGGGAGGACATGTAGCGAACCGCCGGGATTACGATCTCATACTGCATCCGGACCGGGCCCAGGACGCCCAGGGCCCCAACTAGTTCTCGCTTGACTCCGTACTTGGATAGCACCAGGCTGTAATCGCCTAGGTTCAGGCCCTCATGGTCCTGGCCCAGCAGCACCGTCACTCCGTCACTGGCGATCACCTGAGGCAGGATCCTCGCCGAAAGCAGGTCGCTCTCCAAGAGGCTCATCGCTCGGCCTACCGCTGTGCTGTCGGTGAACTCCGGCTGGGTGAGGAGGTGCCGGAGGCCCTCGCGATAGGCCTCTACACTGGCTGACCGATCGAGGTCGCGCATGCAGGTCAGCACCAGCTCGAGGACCTCGCGCTCGAAGGGCGACACGGTGGGCAGGTGGGCCTCAATCTCGTGGACCTCAAGGCCGCGGCAGAGAGCCGATAGGCGATCGGATATCTCGCTCAGCTTCTCCTGGGTCATGGGCTGCGGTGACACGAGGCCCTGCTGCCGCACGATCCCGTTCTGGAGCACCAGGACGAGAAGCACGGAGCTGCCATAGGTGGAGATGAGCTCCAGGTGCTTGAAGCGCACCTTGGCGGCCCTCGGGGCTGTGACCACAGCCGCGTTACGGACGGTGTCGGCCAGGACGGCCGCCGATAGCTGGAGCCACTGATGGAGCTCTAGCCCCAGCTGGTGGAACTGGTGACTGATTCTGCGTCGCTCGGTGAGGGGCAGCTCCCGTTCCGGCATCAGGTACTCGATGAAGAAACGGTAACCGGAGTCGGTGGGCACCCGCCCGGCGGAAGTGTGAGGGTGGGTAAGCAGGCCCAGCTCCTCCAAGCGCGCCAGCTCATTCCTGATGGTCGCCGAGCTAACGTCGAGCCCGTACTCGTCCACCAGTACCTTAGAGCTCACCGGGGTCGCCGAACGCGTGTATTCCCGCACCACCAGGCGCAGGACCAACTTCTGGCGTGAGGTCAGTTCTGGAAAACCTACGTGTGCGTTAGACATCCTAGCACTCCGCACCATTGAGTGCTAAGAATAGCACTATGGTGCGATTGTGTCAAGGGTATTTCGGGGAACAGGGTGACGCGTGACACGTGAAGCGTGAAGCGTGACCCGTGACCCCCAGGGGCGTAGCCTATTGAGGAGTGCGCGACTGCGCGCGCCGGCGCCTGGAATGCCTGGCTCACCCTCCTTGTCATCCCGTGCGCCCCGCCTTTGTCAGCTGGTACCCTCCGCCCTTGCCATCCCGTACCCTCCACCCTTGCGATCCCGGGCCCCCTCTCTTGTCATCCCGAGCGAAGCGAGGGATCTACCCCTACCGGCAGGCAGAGATTTCTCGCCTGCTCGCAATGACATGGAGAGACAACCGGAATGACACGGAGAGCCAATCGGAGCGACGGGGAGAGACGCTCACAATGACCATCACCGCGACGAGTGCGCGCTACTAGGCACACACTGGTGCGCCCAGACCCCAGGCGCGCCAGGTCCCAGAGGGGGGACAGTGTCGTCCGCCGCTACCGGTGTGTGGTGGGACGCAGGTCACGCGTCACGTGTCACCTCACCCCAACTTGACCGAGCACGAATGGGCGCCTATAATGGGAAATGCTTCAGGGCGGTTAGCTCAGTTGGCCAGAGCGCCACGTTGACATCGTGGAGGTCGTAGGTTCGAGCCCTATACCGCCCACCACGAGCAGAATACTGACAGCGTAGAGCGGGACGAGTACCCGGCCAGCGCTCGACAGGAAGGTGAGGTCACCGACTGAGAGCCGCACCGGAGCAGCGCCGGGGAAAACCACCCGCGAGTTGGCCTCGGAACGGCAGCGCTCAGTATGAGGCCACGGTCTCCCCGTTATCGGAGCATGAGTGCTGGCATTCCAGAAGTTTGGGTGGAACCGCGCGAGTCACAACTCCCGTCCCAATGGGGCGGGAGTTTCTGCGTTTTGGGGTAGGAGGCAGAGAGCCCATGGAAGACAACAACAAGCTCGAGAAGGTGCGACACTCGCTTTCGCACGTGATGGCGGAGGCGGTCCTTAGCCTTTTCCCGGAGGCCAAGTTCGGCATCGGGCCGGCTATCGACACCGGCTTCTACTACGACTTCGACCTGCCGCGTCCTCTCACGCCGGACGACCTGACCGAGGTCGAACGGCGGATGCGCCAGATCCTCAAGGAGGGCCGCCGATTCGAGCGCCGAGAGGTGTCACGCGAGGAGGCCGAGCGGATCTTCGCGGACCAGCCCTACAAGCTCGAGCTGATCGCCGACCTGCCCCCAGATGAACCGATCTGCACCTACACCCAGGGCAAGTTCGTTGACCTGTGTCGCGGGCCTCATGTGGACTCGGCCAAGGACATTGACCCCCGCGCCTTCAAGCTGCTCTCCATCGCCGGGGCGTACTGGCGAGGCGACGAGCGACGGCCGATGCTGCAGCGCATCTACGGCACCGCCTGGGAGACCCAGGAGGAGCTGGAGGCCTACCTCAAGCGCCTGGAGGAGATCGAACGTCGTGATCATCGGCGCCTGGGGCGCGAGATGGATCTCTTCTCCATAGACCCCGACATCGGCGCCGGGCTGGTGCTTTGGCACCCCAATGGGGCGGTCATCCGGCAGGAGATCGAGCGCTTCTGGGTAGACGAGCACATGAAGCGCGGCTACCAGCGCGTCTATACCCCTCACATCGCCAGCGAGCGCATCTACGAGATCTCCGGTCACCTGGAGACCTACTCTGACAGCATGTACGCGCCCATGGACATCGAGGGGCAGCCCTATCGGGTGAAGCCGATGAACTGCCCGGCGCACGTGCGCATCTTCCAGTCTCGCACTCGGTCCTACCGGGATCTGCCCATCCGCCTGGCCGAGTTGGGTACGGTATACCGCTTCGAGCGCAGCGGTACCCTGCACGGGATGCTGAGGGTGCGCGGGTTCACTCAGGACGACTCCCACATCTTCTGCCGCCCGGACCAGCTGGAGGCCGAGGTGCATGGGGTGCTGGACCTTACCTTCTATATGATGGACACCTTCGGCTACACCTATAAGGCCTACCTCGCCACCCGCCCGGAGAAGTACATCGGCAGCGACGAGCAGTGGGAGTTCGCCACCGGGGCCCTGCGACGGGTGCTCGAAGAGCGGGGCATGGACTACGAGGTGGACGAAGGCGGCGGGGTCTTCTACGCGCCTAAGATTGACATTAAGCTGTGGGACGCGGTCGGGCGCGAGTGGCAGGGCCCCACCTGCCAGGTGGACCTCAACGAGCCGGAGCGGTTCGACATCACCTACGTGGGCGATGATGGCCAGGAGCACCGGGTGGTGATGGTACACCGCACGGTCCTGGGTTCCATGGAGCGTTTCATCGGTGGGCTGATCGAGCACTACGCGGGAGCCTTCCCGGTGTGGCTGGCGCCCACGCAGGTGGCGGTAATCCCCATCGCCGACCGACACCTGGAATACGCCCAGAGCGTTGCTCAGCGACTCCAAGCGGGCTGCCTGAGGGTACGCCTGGATGATTCACCCGAGCGCATGAACGCCAAGATCCGCAAGGCTCAGCTGGAACGGATACCCTATATGCTGGTTGTGGGGGACAGGGAAGCCGAGGCCGGGGCGGTGGCCGTGCGCCTTCGCAACGGCAAGGACCTGGGGGCAATACCGCTGGGTGAGTTCGAGCAGATGGCCCTAGAGGCCGTTCGCGAGCGGATTCAGCTCTGATAGACCACGGGATGGCGCTGATAGCACGGCGAGAATCAGCGTGCTGTCAGCGTCATCCGCTTCCCACTCTCCGTGCCGCCAGGCGAAGCACGGTGTACATGGCAGCGGCGATCTCCTTGCGGGAGATCTTGGACTTGCCTCGACGCCGGTTCTCGAAGGTGATCGGCACCTCGCCCACCCGGGCGCCGCTCTTCTGGCACAAGTACAGCATCTCAATGAGGAACGAGTAGCCGTCGGAGAAGATGCTGTCGAGCGGCACCTTCTCCAGTACGCCCCTGCGATAGCAGCGGAAGCCGGCCGTGCAGTCGTGGGCGTGCAGCCCCAGCATGAGGCGGGCGAAGGCGTTGGCACCGTAGCTGAGCAGCCGGCGCGGAAGGGTGCAGTGAAGGGTGCCTCCGCCGGAGACGTAGCGCGAGCCGATGCAGAGGTCGTAGTGGTTCATGGCCGCTACTAAGTCGGGGATGTAGCGGGGGTGGTGGGAGAAGTCCGCGTCCATGGTGACCACCATCTCGGCACCCCCGGCGAGGGCCTGCTTGATGCCGGCGATGTGCGCTGTGCCGAGACCGAGCTTTGCCGGGCGGTGCAGGGCCCGCACGGCGGAATCACGCGCCGACATCTCATCCACCAGCTTGCCGGTGCCGTCGGGTGAGTTGTCGTCCACCACAATGACACGCGTGGGCAGAGGGAGAGCGCGGATACCCTCGACCAGGGGGACGATGTTCTCGCTCTCATTGTAGGTGGGGATCACGACGGCAATGTGCATGGGCACCTCTCGTGGCGACGGCGAGGTGATTCTAGCGGGCTGAGACTGGCTTCGCAAGCTACGCGGTGGAACCCGGAGCCGGTGCGGCTCCGTCTTTAGGGCAACAGGGCCGGTCGCAACCCGCCACCTGGAGGAGGAGAACCATGAAGCAACCCAGAGCGCTATCCCTTGTCCTCACGCTGATACTGATCGCGGGCACCCTGATGTCGTGCGGGGCGGCCGCTCCCAGGGTGGCCAACCAAGCGGTCACGGCAGACAGCGCGGCCGGCTCGGCGGCACCCGCCGCTCCTGCCCCCAGCACGGCCTCGGTTCCCATGGAGGCGCCCCGTCAACCGGAGATGGAGCGGGATAGCTACGCCCTGGCGACCGAGGAGCGGAAGATCATCCGCACGGGCGAGATAGTCGGTCGCTTCGAGGACGTCCAGGGAGCGGTGGCCGAGATCCAGGCGCGGGTGCAGGGCGCCGGCGGGTACGTGGTCACCTCGAACGTCTATGCCAATGGCGATGACCTGAACGCCAGCATGAGCGTCCGGGTGCCGGCCGAGCAGTTCGATCGCATGATGGAGGACCTGGCGGGGCTGGCCGTCAAGGTGGAGCGCACCAGCACCAGCGGTGACGACGTCACCGAGGAGTACTTCGACCTGGAGTCGCGCCTCAAGGCCCTGCGCGCCACCGAGGCACAGCTGCTCCTGCTGCTCGAGGATGTGCGTGAGAAGATGGAGACCGCCGAGGATATCTTGGCGGTATACCGCGAACTGCAGAACATCCAGTCGCAGATCGAGCAGTACGAGGGCAGGCGTCAGTTCCTGGACCGGATGGTGGACATGTCTACCATCCACCTCACCCTCCTGGCCGTGGAGCCGGCCACACCGGTCATCTCCGGGACCTGGAACCCAGGGGCCACGCTAAGATCGGCGCTGCGCGCTCTGACCGACACCGGCCAGTTCCTCCTCGACGCCGTCATCTGGGGGATCTTCTACCTCCTGCCTGTGCTGGCGATCCTGCTGGTCCCGCTGGTGCTGCTCTTCATCGGGGTGCGGGCGCTAGTCCGAAACCGGGCGGCCCGGCGTGCCTCTCAGGGCCAGGGAGGGCAAGCCCAGCCGACCTAATGGCAACCGCTTTGCCGGCGTGATATACTGAACTCACACAGAGGGGCCGGGATGACCGTTGTCCCGGCCCCCAGCTCTGTTGCTGGGGAGGGGGGGTGTACCAGCCGGTCATAGGAATGGAAGTTCACGTCCAACTCACCACTGCATCCAAGGCTTTCTGCGGGTGCAGCGCCGCCTATGCCTCTGCCCCACCAAACACACTCACCTGCCCCGTGTGCCTGGGCTTGCCGGGGGTGCTTCCCGTCATCAATCGTCAGGCGGTGGAGTATTCCATCATGACCGGGCTGGCTCTCAACTGCCACGTCCCTCACTTCACCAAGTGGGACCGCAAGAACTACTCCTATCCGGACCTGGCCAAGGGGTACCAGATCTCGCAGTACGATCTGCCCATCACCCGTGATGGGTGGCTGCTGGTGCGCACGGAAGAGGGCGAGCGGCGCATCCGCATTCGGCGCGCGCACCTGGAAGAAGACACGGCCAAACTCGTCCACGTTGGTGGGCGCAGCTACATAGACTTCAACCGCTCCGGCGTGCCCTTGATCGAGATCGTGAGCGAGCCGGACATGCACTCGGCGGAGGAGGCGCGCCAGTACCTGGTGCAGCTTCGGTCCATCCTGCGCTACCTCGGTGTGAGCACGGGCAACATGGAGGAGGGGGCCATGCGCTGCGAGGCCAACGTCTCCTTGCGCCCGGAGGGCTCGACCGAGCTGCCCAGCACTTACGTGGAGGTGAAGAACCTCAACAGCTTCCGTGCCGTCAAGGCAGCGGTGGAGTACGAGATCGAGCGCCAGGCGCGGATCCTGGATGCCGGCGGAAAGATCGAGCGGGTCACCATGGGCTGGGACGACGCTCGCGGGGTGACCGTGGTCCAGCGGAGCAAAGAGCAAGCCCACGACTACCGATACTTCCCCGATCCAGACTTGCCTCCGCTGGAGGTGGATCGGGAGTGGGTCGAGGAGTTGCGCTCCCGCCTCCCCGAGCTGCCCGATGCGCGCAGCGAACGCTTGGTCCGGCAGTATGGGCTCACCCCGTATGATGCCGCGCTTCTGACCGAAGAGCGGGCGCTGGCAGACTACTACGAAGATGCAGTGGCCGCGGCCGGCGATGCCGGGCTGGCCAAGCCAGTAGCCAACCTGATCACCGGTCCCATGTTCCGGCTGATGAACCAGGCCGGGGCAACCATCGAGCAGGTCAAGGTGCGGCCGGGGCAGTTGGCCGAACTGGCTCGCTTGGTGGAAGCGGGAGAGGTGAACCTCACCACCGGCCGGCAGGTGCTAGAGGACATGTTCAACCGAGGGGTGTCGGCGTCCGTCGTCATCCGAGAGAAGGGCCTGGGTCAGATCACTGACGAGGCCAAGCTGGAGGAACTGGCGCGGCAAGCGGTGGCAGACAACCCTCGGGCGGTGGAGGACTTCCGGGCCGGGAAGACGCAGGCAGTGAAGTTCCTGATAGGACAGGTCATGCGGGCTACTCGCGGCCAGGCCAACCCGCAGACGGTCGAGGAGATCCTGCGGCGAATCCTGGAAGGGTAATACCACTATCACTTGACGACAGAGCCGGCAGGTGGTCTACCCGCCTGCCGGCTACATGCGCCCGGCTGAGCCGGGCAACCGGGCCGGTAGCATAGACGTTGTGGAGGATCTTGTTGAGATGGCAGGCAATGGCGAGGCGAATCTGAACGCATACCAGATGGCGCTGGAGCAGCTCGATGAGGCCGCTGCTCACCTCAATCTCAAGAAAGGCATCGTCGAAGTACTTCGTCGGCCCAAACGCGAGCTTACCGTGAACTTCCCAGTCCTGATGGACAACGGGGATGTGCGGGTCTTCACCGGGTACCGGGTGCACCACTCCACGGTCCCCGGGCCCTCCAAGGGAGGCATCCGTTACCATCCCAGCGTGGACCTGGATGAGATCCGGGCCATGGCCATGTGGATGACCTGGAAGTGCGCCGTGGTCAACATCCCCTACGGCGGGGCCAAGGGTGGCGTCGTCGTGGATCCGCGCGAGCTATCCGAGCGCGAGCTGGAGCGGCTGACCCGACGCTACGCCACTGAGATCAGCATCCTGATGAGCCCGGACGGCGACATCCCGGCGCCCGACGTCAACACCAACCCTAAGGTGATGGCCTGGATCATGGACACCTACTCCATGCATCGGGGCTACACCACGCCGGCCGTGGTGACAGGCAAGCCGGTCGAGGTGGGCGGCTCCCAGGGCCGCCTCATGGCCACCGGCCGGGGCGTCGCCTTCTGTGTGGGCCAGGTGCTGGACCGTCTGGGCATGCCTCGGGAAGGGGCCACGGTGGCGGTGCAGGGCTTCGGCAACGTGGGTAGCTCCACGGCTCTGCATCTGCATGAGCTGGGGTGCAAGGTGCCCGCGGTGGTGGACGTCTACGGGGGCGTGTTCAACGGGGACGGCATCAACATCCCGGAGCTCTACGCCTATGCCCGCGAGACGGGTACAGTGAAGGACTTCCCTGGGTGTGAGGCCATCACCAACGAGGACCTGCTGTCCTTCGACTGTGACGTGCTGGTCCCGGCCGCTCTGGAGGGGCAGATCACGGCCCGCAACGCCGGCGACGTCAGGGCGAAGGTCATCGTCGAAGGGGCCAACGGGCCCACCACCCCGGAGGCTGACCGTATCCTGGCCGAAAGGGGCATCGTGGTTGTGCCGGACATCCTGGCCAACGCCGGCGGGGTGACGGTCTCCTACTTCGAGTGGGTGCAGGGCCTGCAGTTCCTGTTCTGGGAAGAGGACGAGATCAACGCCCGCCTGGAGCGGATCATGGGGCGCGCCTTCAAAGAGGTGTGGCGGATGGCCCAGGAGAAGGACGTCTCGCTTCGTCTGTCAGCCCTCATGCTTGCGGTGCAGCGGGTGCACGACGCCACCCTGATCCGGGGTATCTACCCCTAGGCAGCGCTTGCTTCTGTTCCGAAGGGGGGTGCGAGAACCGCACCCCCCTTTGGCTTGCCGACCGGTACCCGCCGGGGCGGCCACCATCTGCCTCTTTTCGCCTTCCTCAGGCTCCCCATGGTAACCCCGCGGGGCCGATCATCACTCGCCATCTCCCGTATACCGGACTCCTGGATTCTGTCTCTTTCTGGTATTATTTAGGAATGAAGCCCGGCCGGTAGGGCTACAGTAGTGGTGCCCAGCTATCTTGCCAGCGCTCACGCCACTGCAATACAGTGCGCTACGGTTGGTCATTCACCCATTAGCGAGGTGGAGTCTTACAGTGTATCGAGAGAGACTGAGTGCGTCGGGGGTGGCGGTGCCGGTACTGCTGGCGCTGGCTGCCTTAGACGTGGCACTGGCCCTCTACGAGGCCGCCTGGGGACCGGGGTTGTCAATGCTGCCCTGGCTGCTGGTGGGCTCGGTGCTCCTGACGGTGTTTCTGGTCCGCTCGGTGCTGGCACACTGGGCACTCCACGTGGCCTCGGCGGCCGTGGGTTCCCTGGCCACCCTGGTCGGCACGGCGCACTACGTGTTCGCTGATCTCTCTCTAGGGGACGGGATCGAGCTGACGGTGTACCGCCTCGGTGCCTGGGCGGAGACGATACGCCTAGAGCTGCCCACACAGGATCCCCTGCCCTTCTCATTCATCCTGGCGCTATCGCTGTGGATGGCCTTCCACTTCAGCACCTGGCTCATCTACCGGGCCGGCAAGGTATGGTGGGCGGTGGTCGCTCCAGCCGTGGCCCTGATGCTGACCACCTACTACGCTCCCGATACCGGCCATGGGTACGTGCTGATCTACGCTTTCTGCGCCCTTCTGCTCATCGTGCGGGTGTCGGTGCAAGGGTTGACCGACGATTGGCGACGGGCGCACATCCCCCACGACCGCACGGTAGGCGAGGACTTCCTCGTTGACGCCGCCTACATCGTGGCCACGGTGCTGGTTATCGCCTGGCTGCTGCCGCCGGCCGCCCTTGAGCAGCAGGCAGCGAACCTCTGGGTGCGCTTCGAGCGTCCCTGGCGCCAGGCCCAACAGAGGTGGACGGAGCTGTTCCCCACCCAGGTGGGCTCGGCTTCTGCTCCTCAGGTGGGCCTGTACGGGGACTCGCTGGCCATGGGCGGGCCGGTGCGGTTGGGCTCCGAGGACCTGTACGAGGTGTCGGGTGGCCCTCCCGGCCGGCTGCAGAGCATGATCTTCGACCTCTATGACGGCCGGCAATGGTGGTCCACTGCTTCGTCCATCGGCCTGTTGGAGCCCGAGGACTTCCCGACCGTGGAGGCCTTCCGGGGACGGGTGTTCGTGGATCAGACCGTTCGGGTATTGGCGGACACTCGGGCTCTGGTGGCTCTGCCCTCACCGAAGTGGTTTGGCCTCCCGGTCAAGAGCGAGCACGTCCCGGTTCCGGCAGAACCGGGCCTGACCGGGCTGGACATCTACGCGGCCACCTCGCGGCGGCTGCTGGCGGCGGGCGAGGTCTACCAGGCGCTATCGGCCACGAGCGTGGCCACGAAGGAGGAGCTGCGCCAGGCCAGTACTCTCTACCCGCGGTGGCTGCCTGAGGCTTACCTGAACCTACCCGCGTCGCTCCCTCAGAGGGTGCGCGACCTGGCAGCCGAAGTCGCTGCCGACGCTGAGAACCCCTACGATCAGGCTGAGGCCATCGAGGCTTACCTTCGCACGCTGGACTACAACACCGAGGTCCAAGCCCCACCGCCGGGCCGAGACGCTGTGGACTACTTCCTGTTCGAGTCCCAGGAGGGGTACTGCAACTACTTCGCCTCGGCGATGGCGGTGATGGCACGGAGTCTGGGCATTCCGGCTCGGGTGGTGGCAGGGTATGCGCCCGGGCAGTACGACGCCACGCGAGACCTCTACGTGGTGAATGCTTCAGGGGCCCACTCCTGGCCGCAGCTCTACTTCCCGGGCTATGGGTGGCTGGACTTCGAGCCTACGCCCGCCCAACCGCTGGTGACCCGGCCCGAGCCGGTAGTGCCGGAGGAGGAGGAGAAGCCAGAGCCTACGCCCCGACCGACCGTGGAGCCCGGCGGGTTCGATCAGTATCCGCCTGAGGACCTGGACATGCTGGGTGGTGGCGGCCCGCTGGACTACACCCCGCCCACCGAGATCCCACGCTGGCCCCTGGCGGTGGGATTGGGGCTGCTGATGGCGTCGGGCCTGGTGCTGGTGTTCTGGTACCTGCCCCGCCGGGGAATGAGCGAGACCGAGCGCACGTACGGTGACCTGGTGACGGCCGCGCGGCTGCTAGGTGTCAGGCCGCGGTCGCACGAGACGCCTCTGGAGTACGCAGAGCGCGTTACCCGGCTGATCCCGGACGTGGCTTCGGAGGTGGGCCTGATCGTGCGCGGGTTCTGCGATGCCCGCTACGGGGCCGGCGCCGCTGTGGCGGCGGGCCAGGGGGCGGCCATACGAGAGGCTTGGAGTCGGGTGTTGCGGGAGATTAGCCGGGCCGTGCCCCAACGGCTGGTCGGTCACGCCGCGTAAGGCGGGAGCGTTTTTCCCAGAGAGTTGTCCCCCTATTGGGGGCTGGAAAAGCTCAAGTTGTCATTGCCAACGCGGCAGCGATAGGCTATAATGTCGCTAGAAGTCCGCGAATGCAAGGGGCAGTGGTCTATGCAGCAGGAAGAGATGGCCGGTCGTGAGCCTTCTGAAACGACAATGGAACACAGCGCAGCCGAAGAAGGCCTCACGCCGCGCGTTGCTGAAGAGGCGAACGGGGGCAAAGGGGTCGCCGAGTGCGCGCCTCAGTCGGAGCCGGAGGAGCAGGCACTGGAGCCTTCCAGCCTAAGCGAAGGTAGCGAGGTTGACGGGAGCTATGAGGCTCTCCAACAGGAGGACCTCGAGTTCGATGCCGGCACCGAGAGCGACGAGCAGGAAGACGTGGGTGAAGAGGCGGAAGCGAAGTCCGAACCCACGACCATGGCCGAACTCATGCAGGAAGCACTGGATGAGCTGCCCCGTTTCCGGCGCGGAGACTTCGTTCGCGGCACCGTCATGAGCAAGGCCCCGGACGAGATCCTCATCGACATCGGGGCCAAGTCGGAGGGCGTGGTCGCCGGGCGCGAGCTCGAGCGGATGGGCCAGGCAGCCATAGACGCCATCAACGAAGGCGACGAGGTTCTGGCCTGTGTGCTTCGGCCCGCCGACCGTGAGGGGAGGGTACTGCTCTCCCTGACCAGGGCCCAGCTCGAGAAGGACTGGCGCCGGGTCGAGCAGCTGCACGAGTCCGGTGAGCCGATCGAGAGGACGGTAACGGGCAGCAACAAGGGCGGTGTGATCGTGCGCCTCGGGCGTGTGCGGGGGTTCGTTCCCGCCTCGCAGCTGAGCCGCGAGCATCGCGCTATGGCCCCCGCCCGTCCGGAGGCGCCTGAAGGCGCAGAGGGAGAGGCAGAGGACGGCGAGGATCGCTGGGCGTACCTGATCGGCGAGAAGCTTCTACTCAAGGTGGTAGAGGTAGATCGTCGCCGCAACCGCCTGATCCTCTCCGAGCGTGCGGCTGGCCGGGAATGGCGCCGGCAGCGCAAGGAAGAGCTCATTGACGAACTCCGCCCGGGCCAGGTGCTCGAGGGCCGGGTGAGCACGCTGTGCTCCTTCGGGGCCTTCGTAGACCTGGGCGGTGCTGACGGTCTGGTTCACCTATCCGAGCTGGCTTGGCAGCATGTCAAGCACCCCAGCGAGGTGCTGCAGGTTGGGCAGCAGGTGAAGGTCCAGGTCCTCAGCGTAGACCAGGAGAGGAAGCGCATCGGGCTCAGCATCAAGCGGCTGCAGCCTGAGCCCTGGGAGACGGTTGGCGATCGTTACACCACCGGGCAACTGGTGGAAGGCACTGTCACCAAGCTCACCGACTTCGGGGCGTTTGCCCAGCTGGAGGATGGCATCGAGGGTCTGATCCACGTATCAGAACTGTCGGACCGTCGAGTGACTCATCCGAACGAGGTGGTTCAGGAGGGTGACAAGGTCACACTCAGAGTCATCAGGGTAGAGCCAGAACGGCGGCGCATCGGACTCAGCCTCAAGCGGGTTACGGATCCCGACTACTTGGGTATGGACTGGCAGTTCGCCGAGGAGCTTGAGGACTGGGACGTAGACCTGGACGGAGATAGCTAAGCCGAGAGCGCGACTACTTCCAGTAGCCTGAGCGCCGCCACATAGCAGCGGGAGCAGCACTGGCACGCGCCGGAGATGTTCCTGGACCTGCGCCGCGGGCACGGGCTGACGTCTTTCCATCAATAACAGCGCATGGAACGCGGGGCCAGAGGCGGCTAGCCATCTGGCCCCGCGCGCTAGACTCAGCCAAGCGCTGCAGCGGAGGATGGACATTGACAATCCGCCATAGTCAAAGGATAGGTAATAATGGCTGACAATGCTGAACGTTTCTTCACAAGAACAGCACGTCGCGTGCTCATGCTGGCCCAGGAAGAAGCAGAGCGCCTCAATCACAGTTACATCGGAACAGAGCATCTGCTGGTAGGCCTGGTCAGAGAGCGCGAAGGCGTGGCGCACCAGGTTCTTGCCGAGCTTGGTGCCCGGCCGGAGAGAGTACGTGAAGCAGTAGAGCGCCTGGTCGGTAGGGGCGAAACCCGTCCGACCACACCCCTGACACTGACGCCGCGCAGCAAGCGCGTGCTTGAGCTCGGCGTAGACGAAGCCCGGCGCATGAACCGTAAGCAGGTTGATACTGAGCACCTACTGCTGGGGCTGGTGCGCGAGGGCCAAGGGGTGGCTGTCGATATCCTGCGGTCGCTCGGAATCTCGCCGTCAAGGGTACGCGCTCGCGTGCTCCAGGCAGAAAGCACCAGCGCTTCCGAGGAGAAGCCTGAAGTGCGACAGCGACGCGATACCAAAACACCGGTGATGGATCAGTTAGGAACCGACCTTACAAGCCTGGCCGACGCTAACGCCCTAGACCCCATTATTGGGCGGCAGAAAGAGATCGAGCGGGTAATTCAGATACTCTCAAGGAGGACCAAGAATAACCCGGCACTCATCGGTGAACCTGGTGTGGGCAAGACAGCCATCGTGGAAGGCCTAGCCCAGCGGATGGTCAGTGGCGACTGCCCGGAGAACCTGTTGAACCGCCGAGTGGTCATGCTGGATGTGGGCTCGCTGGTGGCTGGCACCATGTACCGGGGCCAGTTCGAGGAGCGCCTCAAGAAGGTCATCGAGGAGGTCAAGAAGACCCAGACCATCCTCTTCATAGACGAGATGCACATGCTGGTGGGGGCAGGCGCTGCCAACAGCAGCGTAGATGCGGCCAATATCCTCAAGCCGGCGCTGGCGCGAGGCGAGGTGCAGTGCATCGGCGCCACCACCCTCAACGAGTACCGCAAGCATATCGAGAGTGATGCGGCTCTGGAGCGCCGCTTCCAGCCCGTGATGGTTGGCGAGCCTACTGTTGAAGAAACCATAGACATACTGCGCGGGATCAGAGAACGTTACGAAGAGCATCATCGCCTGCGCATCACAGACGAAAGCTTGGAGCACGCCGCTCACCTGGCGGCTCGCTACATACACGATCGGTTCCTGCCGGACAAGGCGATTGACGTCATTGACGAAGCGGCATCTCGGGTGCGCATGTACCGCGGCCAGCAGCAGAGCTCGCTTCACGATGCCATGCGTAACCTGAAGGCTCTCCAGCAAGAGAAGGAAGAGGCCTTCAGCGCTCAGCGCTTCGAGGAGGCGGCTCGGCTCCGGGCTCAGGAGCGGGAGCTGCGCGAGGAGATCGAGGAGCTGCGCCTGCTGGAGCCGACCCAGGAGACCTGCCTGGAAGTCACTCCCGACGATGTGGCGGAAGTGGTGGCGATGTGGACGGGCGTGCCCGTGTCGCGCATCGCTGACGAGGAGGGCGAACGCCTCCTCAAGATGGAAGAGGCGCTGCATAAGCGCATCGTGGGTCAGGAAGAAGCCATCTCGGCGGTGGCTAAGGCGGTGCGGCGAGCCCGTGCCGGCCTGAAGGACCCCAAGCGCCCCGTCGGGTCGTTCCTGTTCCTGGGGCCTACGGGCGTGGGCAAGACGGAACTGGCCAAGACGCTGGCGGAGTTCCTCTTCGGAAGCGAGGAGGCACTCCTGCAGCTGGACATGTCCGAGTTCACCGAGCGCCACTCGGTGGCCCGACTGGTGGGTGCCCCTCCCGGGTACGTGGGATACGAGGATGCCGGCCAGCTCACGGAAGCGATCCGGCGTCGTCCCTACAGCGTGGTCTGCTTCGATGAGATCGAGAAGGCCCATCCGGAAGCGCTCAACATGCTCCTGCAGATCATGGAGGACGGCCATCTGTCCGACGCTAAGGGGCATCAGGTCAATTTCCGCAACGCGGTCATCATCATGACCTCGAACATCGGGGCGGACGTGATCAGCCGGCAGGTGCAGATAGGCTTCAGCCTGGCCAAGGACCAGAGCGACCAGCAGGAAGCTCGCGAGTACAAGGACATGCGCAACAAGCTGCTCAACGAGCTGCGGCGCACGTTCCGGCCCGAGTTCATCAACCGCATAGACAGCGTAATCGTCTTCAAGCCTCTCACAGAGGAGGAGATCGGCGAGATCGTCAGGCTGGAAGTGGCCAAGGTGAGTGATCGGCTGTCGCAGCAGCGCATCCGAGTGACGATCACCGAGGCAGCACGGAAGCACCTCTCGGAGCAGGGCTACGACCGCAACTTCGGCGCCCGGCCGCTCCGGCGGGTGATCCAGCAGAGCATCGAGGACGAGCTCTCGGAAGCCTTCCTGCGAGGCGATGTGCGCGAGGGTGACTGGGTAGAGTTCGACTACGCTGACGGGCGGATGACCTTCAACGTCCGCGAGCAGGGCGAGGACGGAGAGCAGGCAGAGAAAGAACTGCCAGCAGTCCTCAACTAGAGTATAATAGACTCAGTTGACAGCAATGGGATTGACCGCGGGGGGCAAGCGCCCCCCGCGGTTCGTATGCTAGGGGGGAGAACGAAACGGTGGCGAAGACGCGGGTATCCTACGTGTGCACCAACTGTGGTGCTACGGCCCCGGGGTGGCTTGGCCGCTGTCCACGATGCGGGGAATGGAACAGCCTGGAGCAGCGAGCGGTTGCCCCCGAAGCTGCGGCGGACCGGCCGGCGAGAGAGCGCGCGCGGGCGGTATCGCTGAACGCGGTCTCCACAGAAGAGGAGCACCGCCTGCCCGTGCCCATGACCGAACTGGAGAGGGTCCTGGGCGGGGGGCTAGTGCCGGGTTCCGTGGTGCTCCTAGCTGGTGAGCCAGGCATTGGCAAGTCCACCCTGGTGCTGCAGTTGGCGATGTTCCTGGCCGAGAACGGCGGCCAGGTGCTGTACGCCTCGGGTGAGGAGTCTGCCAGGCAGGTGGGCCTGCGGGCCAAGCGCCTGGGCAACATCCCGGACAGTCTGTTGGTGCTGGCTGAGCCGGAGGTGGAGAGCATAGTCGAGGAGATCGAGGGCTCATCGCCCACCCTGGTGGTGGTGGACTCGGTGCAGGCGGTGCGGCTGGCCGAGAGGGCCGGCTCGGCCGGGAGCGTGGTGCAGGTCCGCGACAGCGCGGCTGCGCTGACCCGGGCGGCCAAGGCCATGGAGACTCCGCTAATCCTCATCGGACACGTGACCAAGTCGGGAGCGATCGCCGGGCCGCGGGTGCTGGAGCACATGGTGGACACCGTGCTCTACATGGAGGGCGACCGCTACCACGCCCACCGCATACTGAGGAGCGTCAAGAACCGCTTCGGCAGCACCAACGAGGTGGGCGTGTTCGAGATGACGGCCGAGGGACTCAAAGAAGTCGTGGACCCTTCGGAGGTGTTCCTCGCCGAGCGACTGGTGGGAGCCTCGGGCTCGGCCGTGGCGGTGACGATGGAAGGGACCAGGCCCATGCTGGTCGAGGTCCAGGCACTGGCCTCGCGGTCCACCCCGGAGCGGGTGCGCCGTACGGGCAATGGCTTCGACTTCCGCCGGCTGCTCCTGCTCACTGCGGTGCTGAGCAAGCGAGTGGGGCTGCCGCTGGGGCAGCAGGACATCTTCGTGAACATCGTCGGCGGCCTGACCCTGACGGAACCGGCCGCGGACTTAGCCGTGTCCATGGCGATCGCTTCGGCCGCCCTCGACAAGCCCATCTCTGCCGATGTGGCCCTGCTGGGGGAGGTGGGGCTATCTGGTGAAGTGCGGTCAGTGGGCCAGATCGAGCGACGCATCCAGGAGGCAGCGCGGCTGGGGTTCCGGACCTGTCTGGTGCCCCGGTCCTACGGCCACAAGCCTCGCTCCTTTGGCAAGGTGGAGCTGGCGCCGGTTCGTAGCTTGCAGGAGGCCATGCACGTCCTCGAGTTGCGCTGAAGGTAACGACACGAGGGGCGGGGTGAGCACCCCGCCCCTCGTGTGCTTAAGGGGGATTGCTTCCCGCAGGCTTTTCATTTCTGGTAACGTTCCGACTGCCTCCGGGGCGTATCGCCGTTGACAAAGTTACCAAACCCGGTATTATTCGGCTGCCGCCGGATCCAATCCGAGCCTGAGCCACTGGGCGCCGTGGCCCCGTGGGCCGACACGACGTCAGGCATTGCCGCGCCTGCCGACCTTGGGGCTCGACGCGGGGATGGTGGACACACTCGAGAGGTTGACCTATGACTCAGAGCACGCGGTTCGGAAGAAGGAACCTCCTCAAGAGCGGAGCCGTCTTGGGGGCGGGCGCAGCGGCGGCCATGGGGCTGGTGCCCGGCAGCGGTAGCCAGGCTGCGGAAGCGCAGTCAGCGATCCCTGAGACCTGGGACATGGAGACCGACGTGGTGGTTGTCGGTTCCGGTGGCACCGGTCTCATCGCTGCCGTCGAGGCAGGCGATGCCGGGGCCGAGGTCATCGTAGTTGAGAAGGGCGACCACGTTGGGGGCCTGTGGATCGGTGCCGGTGGCCATGCCATCTTCGGCGCCACCCACGTCCACGAGCGCCTGGGCATCGAGGACCATCTCGAATGGTGGTACGAAGACGAGATGGGCCAGTGCGACTACCGTGGGGTGCCTGAGATCATCCGCACCTTTGTGGAGGAAGGCCCTGACACGGCCCTCTGGCTGGAAGAGCGCGTGGGTATCGTCTGGAGCGACGCCATTCAGACCTTCAACCCAGGGCACAGGGTGCCGCGTGGCCTCTGGCCGGCTCCTTCCGAGAACTACCCAGATGCGGGGGGGTGGCCGCAGTTTGCCGGCAATGCCTGGATCACCATGCTCAAGAAGGCGCTGGCGGAGAACGGTGGCCAGCTTCTCCTCAAGCACCGGCTAACCCGCATCTTCCGCGATGGGGACGGCCCGGTGGTGGGCATCGAGGTGGACAACGAGGGTACCCTCAAGACCATCAAGGCCCGGCGGGGCGTGGTCCTGGCTGCCGGCGGCTACACCGACAACTCGGCTCTGGTTGGTTCCTGGGACCCGCGCATGGCCGACCTGTACCCCGATGGTGCTGGCCCGAACGGCGTCCACTACGTGCGGAACACCGGTGATGCGCTCAAGGCCGCCACGGAGATCGGCGCCAGCCTCACGGACATGTCCTTCGTCAGCTTCTGCGCGCCCAAGTGGGGCACCAAGGTCTACTGGCTGTGGGACCCGAGCAACTGGGACAAGACCCCGGACTACCGCCCGGGCGGTGTTGGGTTCACCCTGTCAGGCCAAGGGTTCCAGCGGGTGATCCTGGTGCGCGGCAACGGCAAGCGCTACATCAACGAGGCGCTGGGAGCCGAGGAAAACGTGGCCGAGCACCCGGAGAAGGCGTTCGTGTCCACCTACCTAAACCTGCCTGAGCGGCCGCGCAACGTGTGGGCCGTCACCGACGCCGACGGCGCCGAGGCCCTGATGTGGGACACCAGCCTCTTCGACAACCCCGACCCCACTCAGCCGCCGGCGATCTACCCGGACATGGTAGCCAAGGCCGACAGCCTGGCCGAGTTGGCCGAGATCATGGGCGTGGAAGTCGAGAGCTTCATCGAGACCGTTGGTCGCTACAACGACAACGCCAAGGACGGGGTAGACCTCGAGTTCGGCAAGCCGGCGCCGCTGTTCCCGCTGATCAAGCGCCCGTTCTACGCGGTCAAGCTGGCCATCCTGCGTCACACGCAGCCGGGCGGCATCCGCGTGAACACCAAGGCGCAGGTGCTGGCGGCGGCCGACCTGTTCACCGACGAGGCGGCGGACAATGGCCTGCCGGTGGACCAGCAGGCGGTCATCCCTCGCCTCTACGCTGCCGGCGAGTGCGCTGGCTTCCTCGGGTGGCGGCGCACCCACGGCAAGCTGGGACCGTGCGCGACCTTCGGCCGGATCGCCGGCCGGAACGCTGCCGCGGAAGTGCCGCTGTAGGGGAAACGGACCGATTCGCATAGCGCTCGCGGGGAAGCCTCAGGCTTCCCCGCTTTCGTTCCCTGACTCTGGAGAGGCCCTCGACCGAAGTTCGGGTGCTGGGGGCCTCACGGAAAGGGGCGAAGGCGCCAAGTCACCTGCCTTTGCGTAAGACGCTGTGCCCTGACCACGTGGATATGGTATAATGTAGTGTGCCGCGGTTAGCCGCGGCCTATTCATGTGCGGAGTACAACGTGTTTGGACGCAAAAGCTCGATAGGGGAAGCCCTCGCCAAGACCCGGCGGATGCTGCGGGGCCGCATCCAGACCATCTTCGGTGCTGGTGACATAACCGAAGAGACCTGGGAGACCCTGGAGGAAACCCTTATCCAGGCCGACGTGGGAGCGGGAGCCGCCATTGAGTTGGTGGAGCGGCTGCGCAAGCGGGTGGCTGACGGTGAGGTCACTTCGGCGCAGGGCGTGGAGGCTCTCCTCAAAGAGGAGATGCTGGCTGTGCTGCGCCAGGACGCCCCCCACGCCGACGAGGAGCCCCGGCTGCTGACTGTGGTGCTGGTGGTGGGTGTCAATGGCTCGGGGAAGACGACGTCCGTCGCCAAGCTGGCCCGCTACTACACCCAGAAGGGCCACAAAGTCATGCTGGCGGCTGCCGACACCTTCCGGGCTGCTGCCATTGACCAGCTGCGCATCTGGGCGGAACGAGCCGGCGTGGCGATCGTCGCTCACCAGCCCAACTCGGATCCAGGGGCGGTGGTGTACGACGCCATCCGCGCGTCGCGTGCCCGTGGGGCCGACTTGCTGATCGTGGACACGGCCGGCCGGTTGCACACTAAGTACAACCTCATGGCCGAGCTGAAGAAGGTGGCCGACGTGGCCCGCCGAAATGTCCACCGAGCCCCGCACGAGGTGTTCCTCGTGCTGGACGCCACCACCGGCCAGAACGCCATCCAGCAGGCCCGGCACTTCCGGGATGCTGTCGGGCTGACCGGGGTGGTGCTGGCCAAGCTGGACGGGACGGCTAAGGGGGGAGTGGTCTTCTCCATCGCCGAGGAGCTTCAGGTGCCGGTTCGGTTTGTGGGCACCGGTGAGACCATAGAGGATCTGGCCGTGTTCGACGCGGAGGCGTTCGTCAACGGCCTGTTTGAGAACGGGAACGAATAGGCTGAGGGAACGACATGACAACCATGGAACTGGAACAGCGAGTACGCGATCTGCGTGCGGAGATAGACAGACTACTGGTGCGTCTTTGACGTCGCCGACAAGCGTGCCCGTATTCAGGAACTAGAGGAGCAGTCGGCCTCTCCCGAGTTCTGGCAGGACCCGGCCCAGGCTCAGTCGGTGATGCAGAGCATCGCCGAGCTCAAGGAAGAAGTGGAGCCCTGGGAGGAAGTGGCTCGGGGGGCGGCTGATCTGGAGGAGCTACTGGCCCTGGCCGAGGACGAGGATATCCTCGACGACCTGGCCCAGGAAGCGGTGGCGCTCGAGTCTCGGATCGAGGCCATGCGCTTGGAGCTGATGTTCGCCGGCAAGCACGATCGGTCGGATGCCATCGTCGCCATTCACGCCGGGGCGGGGGGCACCGAGTCTCAGGACTGGGTGTCCATGCTGCTGCGGATGTACCTGCGATGGGCAGAGAGCAGCGGCTTCAAGACCGAGATACTGGACCTCACCGAGGGCGAAGAAGCGGGGCTGAAGAGCGTCACCTTCCAGGTATCGGGCAGGAACGCTTACGGGCTGCTCAAGTCCGAGCGGGGAGTGCACCGGTTGGTGCGCCTCTCTCCCTTCGACGCTGCTCACCGGCGCCACACCTCGTTTGCCCTGGTGGAGGTGATGCCGGATGTGGAGCGTGACATAGATATCCAGATCAATCCCGACGACCTCCACATAGACGTATACCGATCGGCGGGGGCCGGTGGGCAGAACGTGCAGAAGAACGCCACTGCTGTCCGGATCACCCACATCCCCACGGGGTTGGTGGTGTCTTGCCAGAACGAGCGCAGCCAGACCCAGAACCGCGAGACGGCCATGAAGGTGCTGAGGGCGCGGCTCTATGACATCGAGCTGCGTAAGCAAGAAGAAGAGCTGGCCCGGCTGCGCGGCGAACACGTGGACGCCGGCTGGGGGAACCAGATCCGGTCCTACGTCCTGCATCCCTACCAGATGGTCAAGGACCATCGCACCGACGAGGAAACCGGCGATGCTCTGGGCGTGCTGGAGGGTGACCTGGACCGGTTCATCCAGGCTTACTTGCGGGCCAGCGTGGGGCAGACGTAGCCTTAGGCTTGGTTATTGCAAGCAGCACGACAGCGACGGACGGCAAGCCGTCGCTGTCGTGTTTCCGGCCATTGTGCTAGAATACGAACAAATGTTCTACGAAGGGGAGTTACATAGTGGCTGAGCGAGTCACGTCGGTAGCGATCGAGAGCGAAATGCGTCAGTCCTACCTGGACTACGCCATGAGCGTGATAGTCGCTCGCGCTCTGCCGGACGCTCGTGACGGGCTGAAGCCGGTGCAGAGGCGCATCATCTACGCTATGGGCGAGATCTCGCTCTGGCACAACACGCCCTACCGCAAGAGCGCCCGTATCGTTGGAGAGGTGCTGGGTAAGTTCCACCCCCACGGCGAGGCAGCAGTATACGAAACCATGGTGCGGATGGCGCAGGACTTCTCCCTTCGCTACCCGCTCATAGACGGACAAGGCAACTTCGGCTCGGTAGACGGGGACTCCGCGGCAGCCATGCGCTACACCGAGGCCCGTCTGGCGGCCATATCGCGGGAGATGCTGGCCGACATTGACAAGGACACGGTCAGCTTCAGCTCCAACTTCGACGAGTCGCTCCAGGAGCCGGACGTCCTGCCCGCGCGTCTGCCCAACCTGCTGGTCAACGGGTCTTCGGGCATCGCCGTGGGCATGTCCACCAACGTCCCCCCGCACAACCTGGCCGAGGTGTGTGACGCCCTCGGCTATCTGCTGGACCGCTACGACAAGGTTGACGAGGTAGGCGTCGACGAGCTGATGCGCTTCATCCAGGGGCCGGACTTCCCCACCGGGGGCCTGCTCTACTCTGGCACGGAGGGAGCGGACGGCGACAGCGCCCTCCGGAAAGCCTATGCTACCGGCAAGGGCCAGGTGCGCCTGCGCGCCAAGGTGGCGACGGAGGAGGGCACTCGCGGGGCCAAGCGTCTGGTGGTGACGGAGCTGCCCTACCAGACCAACAAGGCCCGGCTCATCGAGCGCATCGCCGAACTGGTGCGCTCCGAGCGGCTCGACGGGGTCACCGACGTCCGGGACGAGTCGGACCGAGAGGGGATGCGCCTGGTGGTGGAGACCCATCGTTCCGCCGACCCCAGGCAAGTGCTGGCGGACCTGTTCCGGCTGACTCCCATGGAGAGCACCTTCAGCATCATCCTCCTGGCACTGGTGGATGGTGAGCCGCGGACCTGTTCCCTAAAGCGGCTCCTGCTCGAGTACATCGAGCATCGCCTGACGGTGATCCGCCGGCGGAGTGAGTACGACCTGGCCCGAACCCGGGAGCGCGAGCACGTCCTGGCCGGGCTCCTGATCGCCCTGGACAACATTGACGAAGTGATCGCGACCATTCGCCGCTCGCGCACTCAGGAGACGGCGCGCGCCAACCTCATCAAGCGTTTCCACCTGACTGAGGTGCAGGCCCAGGCGATCCTCGACATGCAGCTTCGCCGCCTGGCCTCGCTGGAGCGCAAGAAGCTAGAAGACGAGCACGAGCAGTGCCTGGCCACCATCGCCGACCTCGAGGAGCTGTTGGCGGACCCGGCCAAGATGCGGGCCGTGATCAAGCAGGACGTGCTGGCGCTCAAGGCCGAGTACGGGGATGCCCGCCGGACCCAGATCCTGGCGGGAGCGCCCGATACCGAGATACTGACGGTGACCGACCTGCTGCCGGACCGCGAGGTGTTGGTGCTGGTGGATGGGCATGGCCGGGTGGCCCAGCAGGCAGTCCCCCGCCGCTTGAAGATTCCGCGGGGGGTGGTGCTGGCCCGCAAGGCCAACCTTCGGGACCGGATAGGCTTCGTCAGCTCCGCCGGCAACATCCTGATCACGCCGGTGCACCGGCTGCCGGAGGGGCAGCCGGGTGATGCCCCGGATCCGCTGGGCCCCTCCACGAACGGAGCCGGCGGGCAGGTGGTGGACGCGGTTCGGCTGACGGACGCCGACGAGGGGCGATCGCTTCTCCTGGTGACGGCCCAGGGCAAAGTCAAGCGAGTGGACTGGACGGCCGTAGGGGCCGGTTGGACGCCGGCCTTCCGGCTGGAGGGCGACGACACAGTGGTAGCCGCCGTCTTGGCCGGCGACGGCGAGACCGTGGTCCTGGCTTCCTCCGGCGGGCAGGCCATCTCGTTCGAGGCCGACCAGGTACGGGTGACGGGGCTGCCGGCGGGAGGTGTGGCCGGCATTCGCCTCAATGAGGGCGAGCGAGCCGTCGCCGCGGCGACGCTGACCGACGCCCAGCACCTGGTGGTCCTGAGCGCCAACGGCTACCTGAAGCGGATCACCCTGCGGGGGTGGCGGGCTCAGAAGCGCGGCGGCGCCGGCATCGTGGTGATGGCTACCGACGACAAGACGGGCGAGGTGGTCGGCGTTGCGCCGGCCAAGGACGAGGCCAGCATCCTGGTGGCAGGCTCGCTCGGCTCAACCGAGGTGATCCTGGCCACGGAGGTGCCGGTGATGGGCCGGAGCACCAAGGGCAAGGCGCTGGCCAAGCTCAAGAAGAAGGAGACGGCCCTGGCAGTGATGGCGCTGTCTCAGTAAGCGTCGAGATCGATCATGAATCGGGGGCGCCCACCCATTGGGCGCCCCCGTA
>JBMNTK010000028.1:0-25059 GCA_050945695.1 Anaerolineae bacterium
GGCCACCACGCTGATGACCAGGAAAAGGGGCAGCCAGGCCCAAAAGACCAGGGTGATGGGGGAATCCACCCAGTCGCGGCCATTCTGGTAGGGCAGGTAGATGCCGAAGACCACCAGCACGAGCAGCAGCCCTACCCAGCCACCCCGCAGGTTGCCGCGCTGAATGACGTATTCCCGCCATTCCTTCCAGATGATGGTGTACAGGTCACTCAGCACGTTCTTCCTCCATCAGGGTCAGGAAGACCTCCTCCAGGCTGGCACGTGGCCTTACCACTTCTTCGACCTCACCTCCGGCCGCCACCACCTGGCTGACCAGAGGAGCGGTCGTGGCTCCTTCTTGCACCTCGACCTCAAGCCGTCCCTCCCGGACGTGCACGGACACCACTTCTGGCCGGCTGCGAAGCGCGGACACCACCTGGTCGGTGAAGCCGCGCCCGATGAAGTCCACGCGAGGGGCTGCTCGGCGGCTGCGCAGGTCCTCGGGCGAGCCCATCGCTATCAGCCGGCCGTCCTTGATGACGGCTACGCTGTGACAGAGCCGCTCTGCCTCTGACAGATTGTGGGTGGTGAGAAAGACGGTCACGCCCTCCTGTTCCGCCAGGCGGCTCAGGTCCTCTCGGAGAGCGGAGGCGGCCACCGGGTCCAGCCCGGCGGTGGGCTCGTCTAGGAAGACCAGCTGCGGACGGTGGAGGAGGGCTCGCACCACTGCCAGCTTCTGGCGCATACCGCCGCTCCAGGCGGAGACGGGGTCGCGGCGGCGTTCCCACAGGCCGACGTGGGTGAGGAGCTCGCGAATGCGGGCTTTGCGCTCGGCGACGGGTATGTGCCAGATGCGGCCGTAGAACTCCAGGTTATCCTCGGCGGTGAGCCGCTCGTACAGGCCCGGGTTCTGCAGGAGGGCGCCGACTCGCGCTCGGATCTCGTCGGCCTGGGTGCGAATGTCGTAGCCGAGCACAGTGGCCTCGCCTGCGGTGGGCTCGATCAGGCCCAGGAGCAGGCGAATGGTGGTGGTCTTGCCGGCCCCGTTCGGCCCGAGGAAGCCGAAGACGCTACCAGCAGGCACCTCGAGCGACAGTCCGTCAAGAGCGCGTACGGCCCCGAAAGTGCGGGTCAGGCCGTTGCATTGGATGGATAGCGCCTTCATGGCGTGCTCCTGAGCGATAGTGCGGAATATTGTGATTGTACTAGAAAGCGCGAATCCAAGCGACTGTAAACCATGGTGACCTAGGGCGATCGTTGGCGCGCCGGCCTTGTCATCCGCGGTGAAGTGAAGCATCCTTTAGCCGGGATGGGGGAGATCCCTCGCTTCGCTCGGGATGACATGTTCCCGCTGGCGATGGCATGTGCCTGCTGGGGATGGCGTGTTCCCACCCGGGGTGACGTGTTCCCGCTCGGGAAGACATCTGCCTGCCTGGGATGGCGTGTTGCCGCTTGGCGTGCACTCGCTGGGGATGATCCGTGCTCGGTGGGGCTGGCGGGTTCTCGCTGGGGGAGCGGAGCCCTCAGTTCGTGGAGGTCAACCCGGTGTCGTCTCCCGGTGTGCCTGGGGGTGAGGATAGCCTGATTCCCTTGGGCAGAGAGCCGGGGCAATCTGAGGTGACAATAGAGTCCGATAAAAGGCCAGATGGCCTTGATAATCACGCCGGATGCTAGCATACTGTAGGCAGTGAGCGGGCTAGGGCGCAGCCCGATAGGTGTCAGAGCACGCGCGGTTGACAGGAGCAGATCTTTCGTTTACCTAGGCGGAGCACTATCCGGTGCGGGGGCGCCACCAGCGTGGCTGCGCCGGGTACCGGCAGGGTGAGCGAGCGTCACCTGCCACAGGGGGTTAGGCCGGATTGGGGCAAGGCAGAGTGGCGGGACCTGAGTGGCGTACCATCATTGCGACCTTGGCGTGAAGGGCTACGGTCGTTCGCGCTGAACCCAAGCCATCTAGGAGGCATGCCGTGTCTGAGTGGAGTCTGGGCCGCGAAGTGAACGATATCCGGCCTGCGGCCGCGTTCAAGCTGGGAGCCGCGTTCGCCGCTGGCTGGGTGCTGGTGAGCACTCTGCTGACGCCGATCCTGCTGGGTCTCATTGCACTTATCGTGCTCGTGCTCACGGGGGTGTGGCCTTAGAGGGGCACCATCGCACACTCTCACTGCACCCGAGGCCGTAGGCCTTGGCGTGCGCTCAAACCGGAGAAGCCTCTCAAGGTGAAGCTTAGAGCCTGCCTGCTCATTGTCGTCGCCTGCGGACTGGTGGCGTGTGGTGCCTCGGCCGCTGCGACCCAACCGGTCGCGACGCCTACTATCGCTGCGCCCCCAACAGAACCGCCGACCCCTACCCCCGAGCCCACCGTCTACGTCGTGGTGCAAGGGGATACCCTGAGCCGCATCGCCCGTTCGTTCGGGGTGACAGTTGAGGCTCTGGCCGAGCTCAACAACATCGAGGATCCTAACCGGATCTCGGTGGGACAGGTGTTGGTGATCCCCACGCCGGTGGAGCTGGCGGCGGCGGAGGAGACCACGCCCACTCCGCCACCGGCTACTGCCACGCCGACGGAGACGGCGACAGCAGTGCCATCGCCCACCGTGCCCACCCCGACCGCAACGCTACGTCCTTCGGCTACCCCTGTGCCGACGGTTAGGCGCCGCATCATCGCCACTCCTACGCCCACGGCGACTCTGACCGCGACCACCACCGCTTCACCGACCCTGACGGCCACGGCGTCCGCGACGCCGAGTGCCAGCCCCACGGTGACGGCCAGCCTGACGGCGTCTCCCACAGCCGGGCCCCTACCCACGGGCACGCCGCCCCCGGCGGAGATCAACGGTAGCCCTGAGGATGAGGCCCTGGCGGCGGCCCTGCAGGAGGCCCTGGCGACCTACGATATCAAGAGGGTGGTGATCGCCGACGCCCGCGAGCAGGGTGGCGCGCGCGTGGCCATCGGCACCCTCTACCTCACCGCCGAAGCAGAGAGCTCTGGCGAGGAGCTCACGCTGCCCCTGGGGGCCATCTTCGTGACGGCCTACCAGGTGGTGTTGGCGGAGGGGGCGGAGCTGGATAGCGTCGCGGTGGTGATCGCAACCTCAGATGGCAATGCGGCGGCACTGATCGGTGCACGCTTGGCGGACGTAGCCGAGTTCGTGCAGGGCGCACTCTCCGAGGAGGAGTTCGTCGCCCGCTGGGTGGCTCGGCAGTTCTAGAGGTCGGTTGCCCAGCTCCCGACCGGAGGCTCTGCCACCGGCCGGGAGCTTTTTGGCGCGACCTGGAGTTGGGATCTGTAGCAAGGAGGGAAACGTGGCTGCGAAACTAAAGGCCGCTGTGATCGGCTTGGGGATCCTGGGAAGTAAGCATGTCGAGACGCTGCACGAGAACCCGGCCGTGGACGTAGTGGCCGTGGCCGACGTGCGGGGAGAGGTGGCTGAGAGCGTAGCCGCCGGGGTTGGGGCGCAGGCCTACCAGGACTACCGCCAGATGCTCAAGGAGCACCAGCTTGACATAGTGACGGTAGCTACACCCGACGCCCTGCACCGAGAGCCGGCAGTGGCGGCTCTGGAGGCGGGCGTCCCGAACCTGATCATGGAAAAGCCCCTGGCCACCAGCCGTGAGGACGCGGACGCCATCCGCGAAGCGGCAGAGAAGCGGGGGGCGAAGGTGTTCATCAACTTCGCCAACCGGGCCACCCCCATGGACATAGCCACGCGCTACGTCGTGCAGGAGGGCCTGCTGGGCAAGGTGGTGTATGGCGATGTCAGGCTGGATGATAACATAAGTGTTCCCACCACCATGTGGGGCAAACGCACCCGTGACTGGGCCGGGGGATCCTCGACCGCCCACTTCCTGCTCAGCCACGTGGTGGACATCCTGCGCTGGTACTTGGCCCCGGCCGAGGTCACCGAGGTCTTCGCCATCTCCCAGCGGGAGGTGCTCAAGTACACCCCCGACCTCTACGATGCCTTCCTGACCTTCGACAACGGTGCTCGCGTGCGGGTCAAGGCGGAGTGGATCCGCCATATGGATGAGCTGGTGGAGTTCTACACCAGCCTGTCTGGCTCCGACGGCACGCTCATCTACAACACGCGGCCGGGGTTTGGTGGATCTATGGGTTGGCGCGCCAACCTGAGGAAAGACTTGAGCACCGAGGCTGCGCTCACCCACCAGCAGCGCCTGCTGACGGCTGGGGCCAATGTGGGGGTGCTTCTGCACCGGCCCGCCCCGTCCACCGGGCAGTTGGTTGCCGGGGGAGGGCACCTGACGCCATCCTTTGAGTTCCGAGGGGAGTCCACGGCCGGGCTCACCGTACTGGTGAACCACTTCGTGGACGCCATCCTGGAAGACACCTTCACACCAACTAGCGCTGCCCACCTGGGCACCCTGCCCAATCTCGAAGACGGCTGGAAGCAGACCGCAGTCGTGGCCGCCATCGTGGAGTCGGCGGAGACCGGCCGCACGGTGAGAGTGGCGCTGTAACGGAGGATCAGTTGATCATAGACTTCCACACACACGTCGGTAACTTCGGGCGCACTCGCCACGAGGACCGGGATCCCGTCACGTTCGAGAACCTGATCGCTCGCCTAGACGACGAGGGCATAGACAAGGCAGTCCTGCTGCCGGTGTACGTCTCGCCGGATGCTATCTACCCGGGCTTCATCATCGAGCCCCGCATGTCCGTGCACGATCAGGTGCTGGACGCGGCCCGCTACCCGGACCGGATCATCCGCTTCGGCAACATGGACCCGCGCTGGGCGGGCAACGCCCTGGGCGGTGACTTCAGCTCCTTCCTGGACTGGTTCCAGGAGCAGGGTTGCCTGGGCATAGGTGAGGTGACCTCGAACCTGCCCTTCGATGACCCTCGGGTGGTCTCCATGTTCCGCCAGATCGGCGAGCGCCGGATGCCAGTGGTGTTCCACGGGGTGGGGTTCGGCCCGGGCACCTACGGGCTCCAGGACGATGTTGGCTCTCCTCGGCTGGAGCGGCTCCTGCAGCAGGCACCGGACACGATCATCGTGGGCCATGGTCCCGGCTTCTGGGCCGAGATAGGCGGCGGGCTGACTCCTCAGGGGAAGATGGGCTACCCCACCGGCCCGATCACCGAAGAGGGATCACTGCCCAAGCTCCTGCGGCGCTACCCCAATCTCTACTGCGACATGTCGGCCGGAAGCGGGTATCGGGCTCTCACCCGAGACCGGGAGTTCGGCATCCGGTTCCTACAGGAGTTCCAGGACCAGGTCCTCTTCGCCACTGACGTCACCAGCAACAGCCCTGAGTCGCGGACGAAGCACCTGGCGATGCTCAAGGGTCTCCGTGACGAGGGGCACCTCACTCAGGAGGCCTTCGACAAGATCACGGGCGGAAACGCTCTGAGGATCTTGGGCCTGGCCTAGCCAGCCTGGCTGCGCTAGGGCGGATGCACTGTGAAACGTGACCCGCGGTACGCGAGGGGTGATGTGGCTTCAGCATCGCCGCCCGCCAGCCGCGGGTCACGTTTTCTGGTGGCAGCGGTCAACACTGCCGTCGCCCTGGCGGCGGTGGGCTTCTGGGCGACCTGGTACCTGGCCCCGGAGGCGGTGCAATCGGTGCCCCCGGGTGCGCCCGGACGGGAAGCGTACCTCGCCTACGAGGGGGCCTTCCCCTTGGCCGATGGGCTCATGGCGGCGTGCGCCCTGCTGGGCGCCTGGGGGGTAGTGCGCCGGCGGGCCTGGGGCCCTTTCCTGTGCCTCCTGGCGAATGGGGCCATGGCCTTTCTGGCTCTGCTCGATCTGCTGTTCGCCTTGCGGCAGGGAACGCTCTGGCCCCTGGAGCCGGAGGCAGTGCAGACTGGGCTCATTGTGGTGGGGCTGCTTCTGGCGGCGGGCATCTCGGCCGGGACGATCTACCGGTCGCGGATTATGGAAGGGGAGTGAGGGCTGGCTCAGGCTAGCGTCGTCGCAGACGGTAGTACAGCAGGCCGGCCGCCCCGGTGACCGCCACCACCAGGATGGTGCTCAGGGGCAGTGACAGGGCCAAGAGGGCGCAGGATGCCGCGCCCAGGACCGGGACGGCCCTGGGATAGAGCCGCTCCTGGGGCCCCAGCTGTAAGGCCGACAGGTTCATGATGCCGTAGTAGACGAGCAGCCCTAGGCTGCTGGCCTCCAGGGCGGGGCGCAGGTCCAGCAGGCTCGACAGGACCAGGAGCACGGCACCCACGGCCACGACGGCTCGGCGCGGAATCCTCTCGTCCTCGGTGAGCTGCGCCAACCGCCGGGGCAGGTCGTCGTTCCGGGCCATGGCAAAGACCAGGCGCGACAACCCCCACACCTCGGTCAGCAGGACGGTGGTGCTGGCAACCAGGGCCCCCACCGACAGGAGCGCGGCGGCGAAGGCCGGGCCGGCCGCAGCGACGGCGTCCCGCAGGGGGGCGTCACTGGCGCCGAACCCGCCCGCGCCCAGGGCCCCCAGGCCACCGGCGGCCACGGCCAGGTACAGGACGAGCGTGATAGCCACGGCTGCCACCACGGCCCGGGGCAGCACCGAACGAGGGTCTTTCACTTCCTCGGCCACGGTCACCGGGCGGGCGTAGCCGGTGTAGGCGAAGAAGAGCAGTGCTCCCGCCTGTAGCAGCCCCACCGGCCCGCCTGCCAGGAAGGGGTCTAGGTCCGCGGGGGTGAGGGCAGGCAGCGTCAGGGCCACGAACGCCACGAGCACCAAGAGGCTGAACCCCACCAGAACCAGGTTGGCCGTGGCAGATACCCGCACCCCGGCAGCATTGAGCGAGACGGCCACCAGTATCAGGGCCGGCCCCACCCAGCGGACCGAGGCGCCCGTCAGGGGCTGCAAGTAGGCGGAGAAGGTCAGGGCATAGGTGGTGGAGGCGGCCGCGGCGGCGAAGAGGAACACCCAGCCGGCTAGAAAGCCCACCCAGGGGCGCAGCCGCTGGCGGCCGAACTCGTAGGCGCCGCCAGCGCGCGGATCATTGGCGCCCAGTTCCGCCGAGCTGAGGCCGTTGAGCAGGGCCACCAGGGCGCCAATAAGCACCGCGACGAGAAGCGAGCCGCCGGTGGTGGCGGCCGCCTGTCCCAGAGAGACGTAGACACCCGCACCGATCATGGCGCCCAGGGCAATCCCGGTTGTCTGGCTCGCGCCTAGCCTGCGTACCAACTGCCCGCGACTGGACCGCATCGCTCTAGCCTCCGGCAGCCGACTGTCGACTGGGGCCATTCTACGTCAGGGCAGCGACCAGGAACAGGGCTTGGTCACCGGAGCGGCCTTGAAGTGCGGGCCATTCGGGGCTATTCTTCGCCCCGTCCCACCTTTAGCACGGGGAGGCAGATCCTATGAGACCCAATCGCCTGCGCCAGCTCCTGGACCAGGATAAGCCCAGTATCGGCACTCACGTCCAGTGTACCTGGCCTGCCGTGGTAGAGATCATCGGCCAGACGGGCCTGTACGACTACGTGGAGCTCGTGGGCGAGTACGCGCCCTACGACTTGTACTCGCTGGAGAACTTCGGCCGCGCGGTGGAGTTGTTCGACGACTTCTCCGCCATGTTCAAGGTAGACCAGGAGCCTCGCGGGTACTTGGCTCAGCGGGCCATGGGCTGTGGGATCCAGAACATGCTCTTTGCCGACGTCCGCTCGGCGGAGGATGCCCGCCAGTGTGTGCGCATCGTGCGGGCGGAGACCCCGCAGACGGGTGGCATCCACGGGGCCAGCATGCGCCGCTCGGTGGGCTACTTGCTCGAGCCCGGCTCTCCCGCCTTCGTCCAGGCCTGCGAGGATGCCGTGGTGGCCCTTATGATCGAGAAGAAGGGCGCCATGGACAACCTGGAGGAGATCCTGGCGGTGAAGGGGGTGGACATGGTGCAGTTCGGCCCCACCGACTACTCTATGAGCATCGGCAAGCCCGGGCAGGGGTCGTCCCCGGAGGTGTGGGAGACTCAGGTTCGGATGATCAAGATGGCGCTGGAAGCAGGCGTGGCACCCCGGGCCGAGATCGGCTCGGTGGAGCAGGCCAAGCGCTTCTTGGACCTGGGCGTGAAGCACTTCTGCATCGGCACTGACCTGGTGATTCTGTCCCAGTGGTGGCGGAAGAGCGGTGACGACCTGCGTAAGCTGGTCGAAACCGTCTAAGACAAAAGGGGGATCACATGGATATCAACCGCATTTCCTGCTGCTCCTATCCGATGCGCGACAAGGAGCCGGAGCACGTCTTCCGGGCGCTGTCTGCGGCCGGCTACAAGAAGGTGGACCTCCTGGGCCGCTTGCCTCACTTCGACGTGACCGACCCGAGCTACGACCTCGACGCCGTCATGGCGCTGTCGGAGCGCTACGGGGTCAAGATCGCTAACATCGGCTCCTACTGTGGCGCGGGCTTCTCCAGTGACGACGAGGACGTGCGGGAGCAGGAACTCGAGAACACCAAGAAGGTGCTGGACGCCGCCGCCCTCTGTGGGGCCCGGTCCATTCGTACCGTCCTTGGTCGCCCGGAGGCCCCTGAGCTTCTGGACCGCGTGCTGCCCTACTACCAGCGGGCCGCGGAGTACGCGGAGAAGAAGGGCGTCTACATGGGCGTCGAGAACCACGGTGGCCCGGTGAGTGGCAACCCGGAGCTGCTGGCCGAGTTCTACAGCAAGGTGGGCAGCAAGTATGCCGGTGTGCTGTATGAGCCCTGCAACCTCATGGTAGCCGGGGTGGACTACAAGCAGGCCTTCGAGATCATGAAGGACCACATCACCCACATGCACATCAAGGACTGCTACCCCATCGAGGGCAAGATGCGGGTGGTGTGGCTGGGCACCGGCATCATAGACTACCGCTGGGTGGTGGCTTCGCTTGAGGGTATCGGCTACACGGGCGATTACCCCATCGAGTACGAGGTCCCCGACGAGCCTCCCGAGACCGGGATCGGCAAGTGGCTAGACCTGTTCCTGCATATCTAGACTAGCTTTCACGCCTTTCGGAGGGCCTCGCCTCAGGGGTGAGGCCCTCCTTCTCTCTACCTGCGGAGGAGCCCGTGCGGCGCCCCAATGTCCTTATCATTAGCACCGACCAGCAGCGCTGGGATGCTCTTGGTGCTAACGGCAACGCTGACATCATCACCCCCAACCTTGACCGCCTAGCTGCGGAGGGGGTCAACTTCGACCATTGCTTCGTGCAGAACCCGGTGTGTATGCCCAGCCGGCTGAGCATCCTAGCCGGGATGTACCCCTCGGCACTGGGCGTGCTCCACAACGGGGTCCCGGTCCGCGAGGACACGGTGATCCTGCCCCACCTGATGCGGAACTACGGCTACACCAGCGGCATCATCGGCAAGCTGCATTTCCTGCCCCATGCCAATCGCGACCATCGCGAACCTCACCCCGCCTATGGGTTCGACCACCTGGAGATCTCTGACGAGCCTGGCCCCTACGAGGACGCCTACCGAGCCTGGGTGCGCCGTGTCGCCCCGGACCAGTTGGACAACGTGAGCCTGGGCCTGCCGCCGGCGGCGAAGGTGTACCGAGAGATGATGGGCTGGGATGACGGCGTCGTTCATCCGCCGGAGCGGTTCGTGCGCGAGGCGCGGGCCTTCCGGGGCCGCAGCGACGTCACTCACGCCGCTTTTGTGGCCGACCAGACCATGGAGTATCTACGCCAGCATCGAGGGGAGCCCTTCCTGTGCCTGGCCGGGTTCTACGGGCCCCATTCACCGTGGGTGGCGCCGCAGGAGTACCTGGACCTGTACGACCCCGAGCGGCTGGCGTTGCCGACCTTCCCTCCGGAATTGGATGAACAGCGCCGCGAGGGCTTCTTCTCCGATGACGAGCTGCGCTCGGTGCGCCAGGGTTACTACGCCATGGTCACCGAGGTGGACCATCACGTGGGGAGGATCCTGGGCTGCCTGGAGGAGCTGGGCCTGGCCGAGGACACGGTGGTGATCTTCCACTCCGACCATGGCGAATGGCTGGGCGAGCACCTGCGTTACGGCAAGGGGTACCCCAGCCACGATTGTGTCAGCCGGGTGCCGCTGATCGTGCGCTACCCCGCCGGCCTGGGCATCACCCCGCGCACCGAGCACGCGCTGGTGGAGACGGTGGACATCGTGCCCACAGTCTTGCAGCTGGCGGGACTGCCGGTGCCGGGTCACATTCAGGGCCAGGCCCTGCCGAGCGTGGTGCCGGGGGCTGAGCCCCGGGGCTCTGCACTCACCGAAACGGCCGGGGCCAAGACGCTGCGGGCGGAAGGGCTGCGCTACCTCATCCATGACGATGGCCGAGAGATGCTCTTCGATCTCCGGGAGGACCCGGCGGGGTATCGGGAGGTGGCCGGCCAGCCGGAGTATGCCGACGTGCTGGCGGACCTGCGGCGGGAGACGCTGCGACGCCTGATCGAGATGGAGCGGCCACTGCCTCGCGTCTGGGCGTATTAGAGCGGTACACGGGGGAACGCCAGGTTCCCCCGATGGGTCCCTATCGTCCGGTCGTGAGCACCTCGCGCACGCGCCGGGCCACGATCTCCTCCTCGCCGTCCTGGAGGTTGTCGGCGTAGATGCGGATCTCCCCATGGGTGAAGCCGGCGAAGGCGTAGTTGTCCGGCGTCACCACCCGCACGGCGATGCGTGGGCTCCCTGCCAGCAGCCGGCGGGCCACCTCGGCGTAGTCCATGCCGATGGCATTCACATCCCAGCTGACCGCGGCCAGGGGCACCTGCTGGCCCACGCCGTAGGGGGTGCGGCGGGCGACGGTAACGTGCTCCAGGTCGGCGAGGCTGTTCACGATGAAGTTCACCCGGCGCTCCCAGACCTCGGCCTCCCGCTGATGGTCCTTGCTGACGTACAGCTCGACCGCCTTCACCAGACCAACGATGTCCTCTTTGCTCGCCTTCATGGGCCGGCCGATCCCGGAATGGGGGTTGTCGTTGAGCCGGCAGGCCTCGATCAGGTCGGCGCGGCCGAGGATGAGCCCGCTGGACTGGGGGCCACGGATGGCCTTGCCGCCGCTGAAGGTGACCAGGTCCGCACCCTGCTCGACGAAGAGGGAGAGGTTGCTCACCGGGGGCACCTGGGCGGCCGCGTCCAGGATGAGGGGTACGCCGGCATCGTGAGCGATGCGGGCTGCATCGGGCAGGGGAAGGGCCTCCCCGAAGCAGAACCAGGAGAGGGTGTAGTAGACGGCGGCCACGCGATCGTCTAGGACGCTATCGAGCTCGGCGGCGCCCGGCCCGATCTCGACGAAGACGCCGCCCGCCTGGCGCAGCGCCTGATCGAAGGGGTTGCGGTGGGCCCGCTGGATGACGAAATCGTGCTTCATGCCGGTGGTGTCGGGCAGCTGGGCGATCTTGGCCGGGTCAGTGCCGGCCATGCAGGCGGCGGCCATGAGGGCAATTCCGGCGGCAGCGCCGTTGCAGACGTGGGCCGCTTCCACCCCGATGAGCTCGGCGATGCGCCGGCCGGCGGCCAAGTGCAGCTCGTCCATATCCACGAAGTTACGGGAGGCAGCGGCCATGGCTTCCACCACCTCGGGCGGCATGAGTGAACCGCTCAGGCGGGTGAGCGTTCCGGCGGCATTGATGAGAGGCACAACGCCCAGTTCGGCGTACACGTCCATACTGAGGGACCCCCGCGAAGGCTGTCCGATGCGGCGTGTGAGGCAAGGGTACAGGGTGGTGGAGCCGATCGGTTAACGCCTTTCTAACTGCCCCCGGGCGTCCTGTCAAAATGGGAACTGCAGCTGCCGTGGAAGGGGATCACTCCTCCACGGCAGCCGCGAGGGCATTGGAGAAGCGAGGAAACAGGTAGTCGCTCCGGCCGAACTCATCGCGCAGCACCTTGGGCTGGTTGGTGAGCACGACGCAGCCCAGCCCGGTCTCAGGGTCCGCCCAGTACATGGTACCGGTGGAGCCCACGTGGCCGAAGGTCCTGGGGGAGACGAGCTCTCCGAAGTAGGGGGCACCCAGCATGAAGCCAAGCCCCCAGCGGCGGCTGAGCCCCTCCTCCAGCCGTATCGCGGGCATGTTGGCCAGCTGGTCGCGGACCATGGCCCGGCGGGCGGCGGGGCTGAGGGGGCCGGGGATGTCGCCAAGGACGTGCCCGAGGAAGCGCGCCAGGTCGGCGGCAGTAGAGTGCAGTCCGCCCCAGGGCGCCCCGAAGTCCCGCCAGTAGATGGTGTTGAAGTCGTCCCCGACGTCCTTGCTCTCGGGGGGCAGGCTGAGCGGCAGGCAGAGGGCAGTGTACTCCAGCCCGGTGGGGGGCATCCCTAGGACGGTGCTGTCCATCCCTAGGGGCAGGAACAGCCGCTGCTGGAGGTAATCCCGCAGCGCCATCCCGGTTACCCGCTCGATGATCTCCCCGAGGATGAGAATGCCCATGCTCTGGTAGCTGACGCGGGTGCCGGGATCGAACAGGGGAGCCAGCTCGCACACTGCCTGCACGAACTCGTCCACGGGTGCCTGTCGCCGGCGCAGTTCTGGGCTCTGAGGCAGCTGATCGGGAAGGCCAGAGGTGTGGGTCATGAGGTGATGTAGGGTGACTGCCTCTTTCCCCTGGGCCCCGAACTCGGGGATGACCTGGACTACGGGCTGGCTGAGGCTAAGCCTGCCCTCCTGAAGCAGGAGAACCGCCCCGGCGGCGACGATCGGCTTGGTGAGGGAGGCGATGAGGAAGGTGGTATCGGTCTGCATGGGCGCCGCCAGCGTCTCCGGGTCCCGGTAGCCGTAGGCTTCCAGCCGAACGAGACGGTCGTGGCGGAAGACGGCGACCGTCGCTCCGGGGATGAAGCCCGATTCCACCTGTTCCCGGATCAGGCGCAAGGCCCCATCGAGGCGTTCCGCCGAAAGGCCCAGGTTGTCCTCTGGTACAAACATGGTTGACTATCTCCATCACGCTCGGGGGAGCATGGGGCCGCCTATCCTTGCCGGCCCCATGCTCTGTCTATGGCTTCGTTGGTCCTAGGGCCCAGAGGGCCGGGGGCACTGTACTATGCCGAGACGCCTCCTGCCAGCGGGTGGGCGGCCTGGCTAGATTCCCTCCAAGGCGCGACCAGCGCGCACGGTGAGCACGGCGCTCAGGCGCTTCGTCAGCACCTCAGTGACGCCCTCGCAGTCCTTGAGCGGGAACTGGCCCTCCTCGATGCGGAGCACGGCCACGTCCCCACAGGCGCCCTCGCGCAGCGTGCCGATCTCGTCCTCCATGCCGAGCATCCGCGCCGGGGCGGCGGTGGACAGGCGCACCACCTCGTTCAGGTCCATGCCCAGGTGCAGGAACTTGCTCATCACAGAGGCCATGCCGAAGGCGGGGCCATTGATGCTGCCGGTGTGCACATCGGTAGAGATGGAGTCGGGCGGGAAGCCCTGTTCCAGCGCTGCCCGGGCGACCTCCCAGGAGAAGCTGCCGGAGCCGTGGCCGATGTCGAAGAGGACGCCGCGCTCGCGGGCCTCCCAGGCCTCGGGGCGCACCCTATTGCCGTGGATGACCAGGCACCCCCGCCGGCCCTTGTAGGCGTGAGTGATGATGTCGCCGGGACGCATCACGGGCAGGATGGCCCAAAGCCCGGGCGGGGGAACGCCGATGTGGCACATGACGGGCAGGCCGGTGGCCTCACCCACCTCGCGGGCTACGCGCACCGGAGTGAGGTCGTTCTGCCCCACCTGCAGGCCGCTGGCCAAGACCTTGATGCCCTTGATCAGGTCTCGGTTGGCCTCCACCGTGTCATAGGCGGCGTCGGCGTCGAAGTGCTCGGCGTTCTTGTGGGCGCCACCGTAGGCGGTGAGGCCGGGGGTGGACACATTGAGGAAGGGGACGATCCTGACCGTGGAGGGCTCGATGAGGAAGCGGCGGAAGCCGGCGAAGTTGGCCGCCCCGGCGGTGCCGGCGTCCACCCAGGTGGTGGTCCCACTGCCGGGGGCGTGCTGGTCGGCATCCAGGCTCAGCGAGCTGCATCCCCAGAACACGTGGGTATGGAGGTCTATCAGGCCCGGCGTGACCAGACAGCCGGAGGCGTCGAACGAAGGCGAGCCATCGGCGGGGATGTCAGGGGCCACCCGTGCTACGCGGCCGCCGGCCAGGGCCACGTCAGCGTGCTCGTCCCTTCCGGTGGCCGGGTCCAGGACACGGCCATTGCGGATAACCAAGTCGTAGCTCATCGTACCCCCCGTGGAAAGGAGTGTGAGAGCCAGTGTAGGGGTCCGGGCCCCGGTTGCCAAAGGCGGTGAGGGGGGATGGGGTCCTGATGGGCCCAGCCCGAGGAGAGCCCGTTCTGTCATCCCGAGCGAAGCGAGGGATCGACGGGAAGCCCCGACTTGAGTCGAGGGCCTCACGCCAGGGCGCCACACCGCGAAAGGGCGGAAGGACGACTGGCTCTGCGCCTTCGCGTCTTTGCGTGAGGCCCTCCGGACACGCCGGCGGGCCTGGAAGAAGGTGCAAGTAGAGTGTGACGGAAAAGCGGTACGCGGGTTGTATGTGTATAATGCTACTTGGCCGATCAGGACCTTACCAGAGGTCCGCTAGCCTATCGGATATCAGCCATCAGTTGTGGTAGCGAGCGCCATTGTAGTCAGTGCGCAGTAAGCACGGGGAGCCAAGTGACCGAGACACGCGATCAAGTTAGCTACGACGCCCGTCTGACGCTGCTGCGGATGATATTGGACCAGAGCGCGACAGCCATGGCCGCTTGGTCAGGCAGTGGGGAGGTGCTGGAGCACAACCACGCCTTCGCGCGCCTGGTGGGGTTAGGCGAGGATGGGCATACAGGGACGGATCTGCGTGGAGAGCGGCTCCGTACCGACGATGAGGAGCGCCTGGTGGCAGCCCAGGAAGAAGCGCTGCGCACCGGCAAGAGCTCCGTCGAGTTAGTGCTGATCACGCCCCTGGGCGATCGAGTGCCGGCCCACGTGGAGCTCACGGCCTGGAGGGACGAGCGGGAGGCTTTCTACTCCGGGCTGTTTCACCCGGTGCCTGATGTAGAAGCCAGCCATCTCGTAGGTGCGCTGGAGCAGGCGGCTGTAGCCATCAGCCTGGAGGGTCGCGTTACCTACTGGAACCGGGGAGCGGAGAACCTCTATGGCCTCCCCGCTTCCGAGGCCCTCGGCCAACCGATCGGCAAGGTGTTGCCGGGCCATCCTCTGGTGGCCCTCCAAGAGCTAGACCAGGATCCGGACCTGGCCGACCTCCTGGCCCAAGGGCAATCTCCGGCACGGCTCAGCCGCCCACGTGGCGAGACCCTCACCGTCGTGCGCACGGCCGCTCCCATCCTCGGCGATGACGGCGCACCGGTGGGTGTCCTAGACCTGGCCCGAGACGAGCACGAGCCCCCGATCCCTCGCGCCCGACAAGACGTTGATGCGGCCTTGGAGGCCGCGCGCGAGCTGGTGGCCGTGGTAGGGCGAGACTGCGTTCTTACCCAGGCCAACCCTGCTTGCCTGCGCTACCTGCGGCGAGAACACCACGAAGTCGTCGGCCATACCGTGGCTGAGGTCCTGGGACAGGAGCTGTTCGAGCGGACCCTACGCCCGTTGCTGGACCGCTGCTTCCAGGGGGAAGAGCTCCACTTCGAAGTGGTCCGGCACAGCGAGCATCTCGGACGGCGCCGCCTTCTTGTGTCCTACTACCCGATTGCGGTTGGCTCTGGTCACATCCGGGAGGTAGCCGCAATCGTTCGCGACGTGACTACGCAGCACGCCCTCGCCTATCAGCGGGCGGCATTCGTCCAGTTACTGGAACTGCTGAACTCCGCTTCGTCTGTCCAGGAGCTCATGCGCGGGGCTACCACCATCCTCCGGGCTGCCACCGGTTGCCGAGCGGTCGCCATTCGCTTGCGCGGCGACGGTGCCTATCGCTTCGTGGCCTGCAAGGGGCTGAGCCCCGAGTTCCTCGCGGCCGAGGATGACCTTCGGCGCGACGGTAACGGGAAAGGACCTCTGGAGTGCCTGTGCGGGTCCGTGATCGAGGGGCGCCTCCCACCCGGGATCCCCGGCGTCACCGAGGCCGGCAGTTTCTGGACCGGTGACGCCAGTGAAGTGGCGCGGACCACTGATCTGGGCAGCATAGTCGCCCACCTGCGCGGGCGCTGCATCGAGACCGGCATGGAGTCGCTGGTACTGGTCCCCCTGCGCACCCGGGAAGGGACCGTGGGGCTGCTGTACGTGGCGGACAAGCGCAAGAACATGCTGGACCCGGAGACCGTGAGCTTCCTGGAGGAGATATCCGGAAGCCTGGCCGTTGGGCTGGAGCGGCTCATGGCCGAGGCGGCCCTGCGGGCGAGTGAGGAGCGCTATCGGAGCTTCATGGGTGCTTTCCAGGGCATCGCCTATCGGGGCAACATGGAGTTCATCCCCGAGTTCTTCCACGGGGCGGTGGAAGCCATCACCGGCTACACCGAGGAGGACTTCAGGGCCGGGACGCCGCGGTGGGACCAGATCATCCATCCCGAGGACCGGTCTCAAGCGCTCGCCAATGTCGGACGGATGATCTCTGAGTCCGGGTTCAGCGAGGAACGGCGCTACCGCATCGTGCGCAAGGACGGCGAGATCCGCTGGGTGCAGGAGTTCATCGGCAACGTTCCCGACCCGGTGACGGGCAAGCCCGTGGCCGTGCAAGGCACCATACATGACATAACCGAGCGGGTGCGGGCAGGGGAGCAGATCGAGGAGCTGGCTGCCAGCCTGGCCCGGGAGCGGGATGTCCTCCAGACCGTCATGGAGAACACCCAGGCTCAGCTGGCGTACCTGGACCCGAACCTCAACTTCCTGCTGGTCAACACCGCCTACGAGCGCGGGTGCGGCCATTCGCGCGAGGAACTGCTCGGCCGCAACCATTTCGATCTCTTCCCCAACGAGGAAAACCAGGCCATCTTCGAACGGGTCAGGGACACGGGCGTAGCCGTTCGCTTCTCCGAGAAGCCCTTCCGCTTCGCCGACCAGCCGGAACGTGGGGTCACCTACTGGGATTGGATCCTCGTCCCGGTCAAGGACTCGAGCGGCAGGGTGCAGGGGTTGGTGTTCTCCCTCATGGACGTGACCGACTCGGTGCTGGCCCGCCAGCGGGTGGAGGACCTGGCTCGGCAGCTCGAGCGCCATGCCAGCCAGCTGGATGCGACCATGGAGGCGATCCCGGATGGGCTGATCGTGTATGGGCCCCAAGGCGAGATCGTGAGGGTCAACGACAGTGCTCGAGAGATGCTGGGCTACCCCGACGAGATCCTTCGGGATCCCCTTTTCAACCGCATCGAGTACCTCGACGTCCGGGGGCCAGAAGGCTTCCCCATGGCTCCGCAGGAGACAGCACCGGCGCGGGCGCTGAGGGGTGAGACAGTCCGTTCGGAGACGGTGTCCATACGCATGGCCGGGTCGCCCGGGCGCCGCTGGCTGTCCCTGAGCGCCGCTCCCATCCGCGACTCCGAGGGGCGGATGGCGGGTGCGGTCATGACCATGGCCGACATCACTGCCTTGCGGGAGGCGCAAGCTCACTTGCAGGAGGCCAATGAGGAGCTGCTGGTCCAGGCCGAGGAGCTTCAGACCCAGGCCGAGGAACTGCTGAGCCAACGGGAGCAGCTGCAGGACCTGGCCCTGGAGATCGAGGACGAGAGGGCACGGCTCAGGGCTGTCATAGACAACGCTCCCGAAGGGATCATCGTGGTGGACAGGGAAGGCCAGATCGTCCTGGCAAACCCGGCTGCTGAGCACATCTATGAGGTGTCGCTGACGGAGAATGCCAACCTGAGGCACCTGCCGACCCTGCAGAACCCCGACGGGACGCCCATAAGCGAGCGTGGCCGGCCGCTGATGCGCTCAGCCATTGACGGGGTGACCCTCCGCGGATTCGCGGCTCGATTTGTGAACCCGGAGGGGGTGGCGCGCGACCTCCTGATCAACACCGCCCCCATCCGCACCCATGGGGAGAGCATCACCGGGGCGGTGGCCGTGGTACAGGATGTGACCGCCCTGCGGGAGGTCGAGCGTCAGCGGCAGGCGCTCCTGGAGCGGGTGCAGGCTTCGCAAGAGGAGCTGCGCCGGGCCAATGAGGACCTGCGCCGGGAGGCGCAGGAGCGCACAGAGGCCCAGAGGAAGCTGGCGGAATCCCAGCGGTTGCTACAGCGGACCTTCGATGGGCTGAGGGACGCCATCTTCGTCGTGAGCGCCGAGGGAGACATAGTGCTGGACTGCAACCCGGCAGCATCGGAGACCTTTGGCTACACGCGAGAAGAGATGTTGGGCAGGACCATGTGCATGCTTCACGTGGACGATGAGGCGCATGCCCGGTTCTGCCGTCTGCGTGATGAGGCCATGTGCCAGAGTGGCTTCCTGATGCTGCCTGAGTTCCCCATGAAGCGGCGCGACGGGACCATCTTCCCCAGCGAACGCATGGTGACACCGCTGGAGGACGACGAGGGCCGGCGCCTGGGGTACATCTGCTCCGTGCGCGACGTCTCGGAGCGGCTCAAGCTCGAGCACATGAAGTCAGAGTTCGTGGCCAGTGTCTCCCACGAGCTGCGCTCGCCGTTGGCAGCCATCATGGGCTACACCGAGATCGTGCTGGATGAGGGCCCAGGCGAGTTGACGAGCCTGCAGAGGGACTTCCTGCAGACGGTCTACGACAGCAGCCAGCGCCTGGAGTGGCTCATCAACGACCTGCTGGACGTGTCTCGGATGGAGACCGGGCGCTATACCCTCAGGAAGCAGACGATCCGGCTCGAGGACGTGATCAACACCTCCATTGACAATGTGCGGCCGGCCGCGGGCGAGAGGGGGATCAGGCTATCGCTGGAGGTGGAGCGGCCGCTGCCCCCGCTGGAGGCCGACGGACGCCGGCTGGGGCAGGTACTGGACAACCTGCTCAGTAACGCCATCAAGTTCACCTCACCTGGGGGGCGGGTGGTGCTGGCCGCCCGCGCGGCAGCAGACCGGGTCACCGTGGAGGTGCGGGACACCGGCATCGGGATACCGAAGGCGGACCTCTCGCGGGTGTTTGAGCGCTTCTACCGGGCGGAGAACGCCACCGGCGAGGAGCGCGGTGGTACTGGGCTGGGGCTCTACATAGCCCGCGGCATCGTTGAGGCCCACGGTGGGACGCTCGTGGCCGAGAGCGAGCTGGGCAAGGGTAGCACCTTCCGGCTTACACTGCCTCTCGTCTCCTCTGAATAGCAGCTCGGAGTGATGGGCGCTCGCTTCCACAAGCGCCCATCATTCACCTCGAGCGCCGGCCGTTTCCTCGCATGCTCCGGCGTTCTTCTCAATTCTCTGATGCATCTCTAAGTCACGCTTTATGGCGGTTTAAGCCTGCGTGCGCATACTCATCCTCGGAACAAGCGAATAGATCAACACACTCCTGCAGTGATCCCCTCCACTGCTACGTGTCCCCCCATTCCCCTCCTCTGTATGCCCCTGTACTTGTGGGGAGCCCCTCCCCCGGGGGCTCCCCGCCTCTTTTCTACGGAGAGCGGAAGCCAGACATGGGTCTGCAGGAGAACGGGAAGGTAACCAGTTTCCCAGGATGAGACCGCCATGACATCAGCGGTGATGATCGCCAGGTCCACTGGGGCTGTTTGGAAGGGCCTCGCCTCGCGAGCAGTGAGTGTAGGCAAGTTGGGCGAGAAGGGCGTTAGGAAGTCGTTTGAAGGGCGAGGTCCAATACGATGAACGCGAGCCACGGCTACGGCCGTGGCTCGCTGATTTCGCGGTTAGGCCGCGCTGAAGACCTGCCCGGCCCGGATGGTGCACACAGGCACCAGGCGTTCGCTTAGGGTCTCGGTGACACCCTCGCAGTCTTCCAGCGGGAACTGGCCCGACTCTATCCGCAGAACGGTTACGTCACCGCTGGCGCCGGGCCGCAGGCATCCGATCTGCCCGTCCATCCCCAGGATGGCGGCCGGGGCAGCGGTCGCCAGGCGGATCACCTCCCTCAAGCTCATCCCCAAGTGCAGGAACTTGCTCATCACTGAGGGCAGGCTGTAAGCGCCTGTCCTGAGGCTGGATATGTGCAGGTCGGTGGATATGACGTCGGGCGGGAAGCCTTGTTCCAGCGCTGCCCGGGCGACCTGCCAGGAGAAGCTACCGGCGCCATGCCCGACGTCGAAGAGGACCCCTCGCTCGCGGGCCTCCCAGGCCTCGGGCCTAACCCGGTCGCCGGCGACCGTCAGGCAGCCCTTGCGGCCCTTGAGGGCGTGGGTGATGACGTCGCCGGGGCGCATCAGGGGGAGCATGTCGCCCAGCCCCGGCGGGGGAGCGCCAATGTGGCACATCACCGGCAGGTCGGTAGCTCGCCCGACCTCCAGCGCCACCCGCAGGGGGGTGAGCCCGGTGGTGCCCACGCGCATGGCGCAGCTTAGCACTTTGATGCCCTTGATCAGGTCCCGGTTCTGCTCCACCGTGCGGTAGGCGGAATCGGCATCCAAGTGCTCGATTACGCCGTGGACGACCTCCAGGCAGGTCAGCCCCGGCTCGGAGATGTTGAGGAAGGGCAGGATGCGGGCCTGAGAGGGCTCGATGACGTAGTGGCGGAAGCCGGCGAAGTTGGCGGCCCCAGTGCTGCCGGCGTCCACCCAGGTGGTGACGCCGGTGGAGAGGTAGCGATCGGCCTCAATGCTGAGGGCATCCATGCGGTAGGCGACGTGGGTATGAAGGTCTACCAAGCCGGGTGCCACCAGGCAACCGGTGGCATCAATGCGGGTGGTGGCCTCGCTGGCGCTCAGGCCGGGACCGACGGCGGCCACGCGGCCATCGGACAGGGCCACGTCGGCGAGGGCGTCCAGGTCCTGGGCCGGGTCCACTACCCGCCCTCCCGTTATGAGCACGTCATATGCCACAGGCGTTCCTCCCCGGGCCCATCAGGGCTCGATGTAGGCATACTGCAGGACGGGCACGATCATGGCGGGGTGGGGCAGATCGCGCACGTAGGGCTTGGTGAGCCAGTACTCCACGTCGTAGTACAGAGGGATCACGGGGACCTCGGAGAGGATGATCTCCTCCACCTGCGCGTAGAGCTGGTTTCGCGCCTCTTGGTCCATCTCCAGCCCGGCTTCACCCAGCAGCCGCTCCACCTCCGGGTTGGAGTAGTGGCTGTGGTTGTCGCTGCTGCTCTCAGAGAAAAGCACGGACAGGAAGTTCTCCGGGTCAGCGTAGTCGGCTATCCAGCCCAATATGTACATCTGGTAGGGGTGCGCGTCGCTATCCAGCCCGTCCAGGAAGGTAGGCCAATCGCTCTGCTCTATCTCGACGGTGACGCCCAGGTTCTCCTCTAGGATGAGGGCGATGGCTTCGCCGACGGCGTCCGTCTGGGGGGCGTTGGAGGCCACGTGGAGGGTCACCGGAGGCAGGTCGCTGCCGTACGATGACTCTGCCAGCAGGCGCCGGGCGGCCTCGACGTCCAGGTCAGGAGCGGACAAGCCCTCGTTGTCGTACTCCGGCATCTGGGGCGGGACTATGGTCTTGGCGGCGGGCACGGTGCCCTGGTAGAGGATGTCCACGATCCGCTGGCGATCGAGCGCCATGGCGAAAGCCCGCCGTACGTCTGGGTCATCGAAGGGAGGGGTCTGGCAGTTGAGGCCCATGTAGAAGGTGGCCAGTTGCTCGCTCACCGTAAGCTGGGTGCTGATCCCGCTGGCCGGGTCGGTGATGCGGGGAAGGTTGGCCGTGCCCGCGAGGGTGGCGTCCAGCTCCTCGTTCTCGTACATGGTGACCGGCTCCCCGCCGGAGAGCAGGTAGACCACTCGGTCCAAGGCCGGCCGGGGATCGCGGTAGTAGTTGCGGTTGGCTTCCAGGACGATACGGTTCCCGGGGACGACCTCGCTCAGGACGAAGGGGCCGGTGCCGTTGAAGCGCTGGTAGATGTCCTCGGAATCGAGGCTGCGCTGGTCCACCACGAAGGCCACCGGGTGAGTCAGCTTGGCCAGGAAGGAGGGCCGGGGGGCGTCAATCTCGATCTCGAGGGTGTAATCGTCTATGACGCGCACGCCGGCCAGCTCATTGGCGCGGCCGGCCAGCATATCCTGAGCCCCCACGATGTCACCGAGGTAGGTGGCGGCGATGGGTGAGCCGGTTTCGGGTTTGCAGGAGCGCTCGAGCGAGAACTTGACGTCGTCGGCGGTGACGGGAGTGCCGTCATGGAAGACGACGTTGCGGCGCAGGTAGAAGGTGTAGACGCGGCCATCCTCGCTCACGTCGTAGTCCTCGGCGATGTCTGGCGCCAGCTCCAGGTCCGGCCCGGCAGTGACCAAGCCGCTGTAAATCTCGACTATGTACTGGGCGGAGGTGCTGTCTTGGCTGTGGGCCGGGTCCAGGGTGGGGGGCATGGCCCCAGGGAGGCGCAGTTCACCCCCGGTGGGCCGACCGTCCGGTGTTCGGGTGGCGGAGGGTTCCCGGGTGATGGGGGTGGCGCGCCGCTGTATCTGGCCCGAGGACTCGCCGTCTTGCAGCGCGAGGTAGCCTACCCCGGCGCAGCCCATGGTCAGGGCAACACAGCTACAGGCGAGCACCACCACTAGCAGGGCGATTAACGGTGAGCGGTTGCCGGTCACAGGTGGAACTCCTTACTTGCGGGGGTTCTATTCACGGACGGTTGACTCGGGGAATTCTAGCCGAAATCGGGATCGGGGGCTACAGAGGCGGGGCGTCGGCCAGGCCCCTGATGGGTTGGGTGCGTAGGCGCAGGCCGGCCCAACCGCGCCTGGGGGCGGGGACTCCTCCAAGGTGCGGTGAGCCGGTGGCCCGTGGCTTGCACCTACGGGCCACTTGATGCGCCCGGGGTCTGCGGCTAAGCTTGGGGCGCCTGCGTCCTGTGGCGCGCAAGTGAGGGATATGCGGTGAAGGTTACGTGCATTGTAGACAACCTGGTTGCTAAGGGTGGCCTGTGGGGGGAACACGGGCTCTCGATGCTGGTGGAGGCTGAGGGAGGACGGGTTCTCCTGGATTGTGGGGACAGTGGCACCGTGCTTCGGCACAACCTCGCTGCCCTGCGCGTGGACCTAGAGAGCGTCGACGCGGCCGTGCTTAGCCACGGTCACGGCGACCACGTCGGCGGGCTGGAGGTCCTGGCCCCGGCACTGAGCCGCAAGCCCCTGGTGGCCCACCCGGAGGCGTTCAGGGAGAGGTTCGGTGGACCCGACCGCCGGTCCATCGGGATGGACGGCGGCCGGCGCCAGGTTCTGGAGCAGGCCTTCGACCTGCGCTTGAGCGATGGCCCGGTGGAAGTGGTGCCGGAGGTATGGACCACGGGGGAGATCCGCCAGCGGCCGTACCCGGAGGGCCGGGGGAAGTCCCACGTGGTGCGGGACGGAGACGGCTTCATTCCTGATCCCTATCGGGACGACCTATCGCTGGTGGTACGGGTGCGAGACGGCATGGTCCTGCTGGTGGGCTGTGCCCACGCCGGCCTGCTCAACATCGTGGCTGCGGTCCGGGAGGCCTACGACACCCCCTTGGTGGCGGTGATAGGGGGCACGCACCTAGCGGGAGCTACCCATCGGGAACTGCGGCAAGTGGCGGAGACGCTCAAGGCCTGGGGCTCGCCCCGGCTCTATCTCAACCATTGCACCGGTGCGGACTCGCTCTTCCGCCTAGCCTACCTCATGCCTGACCACGTGCAGCCCTTTGGCGCCGGGGCAACCGTGGAGTTCGCGGAGACGGCGCTGGCCTAGGGTTACCGACGGGCGCCGGGGCCCCGTTTCTGCTGCGGGGCTGGGGCTGTGTGCCTTTGTGGCACGAAAGACGCCGGTGCTATAATCTTCCAGGAATCCCGCCAGGAGCGACACCAGTTGAAGGTTACCACCGAGCAGACCGAAGAACGGGTTACCAACCTCACCATCGAGGTTGACGAAGAGACAATGAAGCCGGCGCTGCAGAAAGCAGCGCGGGAAGCATCTCGCCGCCTACAGATCCCCGGCTTCCGCAAGGGGAAGGCACCGTATGACGTCGTCGTGCGGCTTGTGGGTGAGGAATACCTCACTCAGGAGGCGCTTGAGGACCTGGCCCCTGAGCTGGTGGCGAAGGCCATAGAGGAGCAGGAGATCCAGCCCTACGGCCAGCCCGAGCTCACTGCTCTCGAGATCAACCCGCCCCGGGTGACCGTTGCCATCCCGCTCGAGCCAGAGGTGGAGCTGGGCGACTACCGCTCGATCCATCTGGAGCGCGAGTCGGCCGAGGTCACTGATGAGGACGTGGACAAGGCCATAGAAGACCTGCGCCGCCGCCGCGCCGAGCGCGAGCCCATCGAGCGCCCGCTGCAGGTGGGGGACATCATCATCGGCCGCGCTGAGTACCGGCTCGAGGACGGCACGTCTCACGTAGACGAAGACTTGGAGATGACCGTACCGTCGCCCGAGCAGGAGGCCATACCGGGGCTGTCCGAGCACCTGGTGGGCGCGGTAGTGGGCGACGTGGTGGAGTTCGACACCGTCTTCCCTGAGGACTACCCGAACAAAGACCTGGCGGGCAAGAAGACGCACCTGACCTTCGAGCTCAACGAGACGGAAGCGGAAGTGCTCCCCGAGGTCAACGATGAGTTCGCGGTCATGGTGGGCGACTACGATGACCTGGAGAGCCTGAAGAAGGCGTTGCGGGAGCAGGAAGAGGACAAGGCCAAGGAGCGGGTAGAGGCCAACCTGCGAGACAAGGCAGTGGAAGCGCTAGTGGCGGGGGCCACCATCAAGTACCCTCAGTCGCTGGTGGAGGCCGAGCAGGACCGGATGGTGGAGGAGTTCGAGCAGAGCCTGCGCTCGCGCCGCATCAGCCCCGATGCCTGGTATAAGGCCGTCGGCACCAACCGCGAGACGCAGCGCGCCAACTTCCGCGAGACGGCTGAGCGCAACGTGCGCGAAAGCCTGGTGCTCCGCAAGTTCATCGAGGCCGAGGGCATCGAGGTCACCGACGAGGAGCTGACGGCGCGGATCGAGCGGATGGTCCAGAACGTCGCCCAGGGCGATCCTACCCTGGAGAGCATTCTGCGCAGCCCGTCGTATCGGAGCCGCATGGGCAACACTCTGCTCTTCAACCGGGCTATGCGCCGCCTGATCAGCATCGTTACGGGTGAGCCGGAGCCTCCTGAGGAGCCTTTGCCTCTGGAGGAGATGCCGGCGCCGCCCGTAGAAGTTATTGACGCCGGCGAGGGAGAGGACGAGACTCCGACGCCAAA
>JBMNTK010000029.1:0-24743 GCA_050945695.1 Anaerolineae bacterium
CCAACGACAAACGGGCCGTGGTCAAGGAACTCAAGCAGGCGGTGGACACCGCCGACAAGGTCTACCTGGCCACCGACCTCGACCGCGAGGGTGAGGCCATCGCCTGGCACGTCATGGAAGCCACCGAACTGGAGCCGGAGCGGGCTCACCGCGTGGTGTTCCACGAGATCACCCAGGACGCCATCCGCAAGGCCTTCGAGCACCCCCGCGCCATAGATGAGAACCTCGTGGATGCCCAGCAGGCCCGTCGCATCCTGGACCGGCTGGTCGGCTACGAGCTCACCCCCCTGCTGTGGGACAAGGTGCGCAGCCGCTTGTCCGCCGGCCGGGTGCAGTCGGTCGCCGTGCGCCTGATCGTGGACCGCGAACGCGAGATTCGGGCCTTCACCCCCGAGGAGTACTGGACCCTGGATGCTCTGCTGGCCCGGCCCCAAAGCCACGACCAGCAGTTCAAGGCCAGCCTGATCAAGGTGGATGGCCAAGATGCCGACCTGCCCAACCAGGAGCGCGCTGACCAAGCGTGCGAGGCCCTTCGGGACGCGGCATTTCGGGTGGCCAGCGTCAAGCGGGGCACCCGTCGGCGCACACCGCCCCCGCCCTACACCACCAGCACCCTCCAGCAGGATGCCTCGCGGATACTGCGCTTCCAGGCCGCACGCACCATGCGCGTGGCCCAGCAGCTCTACGAGGGCGTGGACCTAGGGCCGGAAGGGTCGGTGGGCCTCATCACCTACATGCGTACCGACAGCGTGCACGTGGCCGAGCCCGCGCTCAACGAGGCCCGGGCGCTCATCCAAGAGCGGTTTGGGCACGACTACCTTCCGGATGCTCCCCGAAGGTATCGCACTCGCTCCAAGCGCGCCCAAGAGGCCCACGAGGCCATCCGCCCCACCTCAGTGCGTCGAACGCCCGAGAGCGTGGCGCCCTACCTGACCCGCGAGCAGCTCGCGCTTTATCGGCTGATCTGGCGCCGTCTGATGGCCAGCCAGATGAGCGCGGCCGTCTACAACACCCTGACCGTTGAGGTCACGGCGGACACTCCCGACGGGCTGCACCAATACCTGTTCCGGGCCAGCGGCTCATCGCTGGCCTTCCCGGGCTACCTGGCCCTGTATGAAGGTGCCGCCAGCAAGGATGAGGAACCCAACATCCCGGACCTGACCGAGGGTGAGGCGCTGGATCTTCTGGAGCTCTTGCCTGAGCAGCACTTCACCCAGCCGCCACCCCGCTACAACGAGGCCAGCCTGATCAAGGAGCTGGAAAGCAAGGGCATCGGCCGGCCCAGCACCTACGCCACCATCATCTCCACCATCATCTCCCGAGGCTACGTGGAGAGGCAGGACCGCAACCTGGTCCCCACCGAGATCGCCTTCGTGGTCAATGACCTGCTGGTGGAGTACTTCCCCCAGGTCATGGACGTGGGCTTCACCGCCCAGATGGAGGACGACCTGGACGAGGTGGCCGCGGGGCAGAAGGAATGGGTGCCGGTGGTGGATGAGTTCTACCGCCCCTTCAGCCAATGGCTGGAGCACGCGCGCAAGGAGCTCAAGCCCATCCGGCTGCAAGACGAGCAGGCCGGGGTCGAGTGCGAGGTCTGTGGGGCGCCGATGGTGATCAAGTACGGTCGCTTCGGCAAGTTCATCGGGTGCAGCAACTACCCCGAGTGCCGCAACACTAAGCCCTTCCTGGAGAAGGTAGGCGTCGCGTGCCCCGAGTGCGGCTCGCAGCTAGTGCAGCGGCGCAGCCGCCGCGGCAAGGTCTTCTACGGTTGCGAGGCCTACCCCAAGTGCAGCTTCGCCACCCACACCCGCCCGCTCAAGCAGCGCTGCCCCAGCTGTGGCTCGCTCATGGTGCAGAAGGGTCGTTCCACCGCCCGCTGCATCGCCTGCGAGGCGCAGGCTCCTCTGGAGAGGGAGGAGGAGCAGGACCAGCCGGTGGCCGAGCTGGGCTAGCGGTTGCCTTCGGAACGTCTGACGCAAGAGAGCCATCCGTCCTTTACGGATGGCTCTCTTGCTCTTGGCGGCCAGTGCGCTCAGCGCTCTATGGCCTTGCGCAGCACCTCGAGGTAGTACTTGTAGTTGTCCAGGGTGACGTCCGGCGGCACGCGGTGGTCCACGGTGGGGATGTAGCCGCCATCGTCCATCAGGGGCTTGCGCCGGGCCACCTCGGCGTCGATCGCCTCTCGCCCGGCGATGAGAGCCATCTTGTCTATGCCCCCGATGATGAGGAGATCGCGGCCGTACTTCTTGCGCATCTCCCAGGGGTCTTCATTGCAGCGAGCCTCCCAGGGGAACATGCAGTTCACCCCTGCCTCCAACCACAGAGGGAGCAGCTGATCGATGCGGCCGTCGCAGTCCACGTACACCACGTCCACCCCATGCCGGTGTAGCACGTCGGTGATGCGGCGGTACTCCGGCACCATCATCTCCCGGAACAGCTTGGGCGACAGCAGCGGGCCGGTGTTGTAGGCCATGTCCTCCCAGAAGGTGGCGTAGTCGATGGGCAAGGCCTCCAGCACCGGGGTGATGACGGCGATGGCCAGGTCGGCGAAGTGGCGCATCATGTCCTTGACCAGCCCAGGGTCGTCATAGACAGCCATGGATATGCCCTCAACCCCCATCAGGTTGCGGGCCCAGCCATAGATGCTGCCGCAGGAGATCCCCAACGGGTAGTCCCGGTCCTTGCGGGCCCGGACGGCGTCGTCGAAGTACTCCGGCAGACGCATGGGTGAGGAGGGATCGTAGCGCTTCTTCACCTGCTCCCAGGAGGCCCTGTCCTTCACCGGGAACTCCAGGAAGTGAGGTATGGAGCTGCCATCCTTCCGGCGCTCCAGCTTGACTCCCTGAGAGTCAATGACGATCTCGCTGATCCCGCGGTCCTCGATGACCTGCTCGTCGAACTTGGGGATCATCCCCAGGTTGATGGGGAAGTGCTCGTGCTGTCGGTCCATGCCGAAGTAGGTGTTGAGCCAGACGTCGCGGGGCAGCCCCTGCTCATACCAGGCGTCCAATGTCTCCGTCCAGAACCCGAAGTCCCAGAACGGGATCCGGTCCACATCCTGGTAGTGCATGGTCCGCACGAACCGCTCGCGGTCGTTCATTCCCCCTCCGAAGCTCGCTTGATCACGGTGATTGACGACAATAGCCCCGCGAGTCCTTCAGAGTCAAAGGACGCGCGGGGCCGGTAACCGCCTAGTCCCCCAGGCTACCACACCGGGCGGAACTTGAACCCGTAGACTATGGACCCATCTGGCCCGTGCTGGCTCCATTGCCGAAGCACGCTCTCGACTGGCATCCCGACCTGGACGTCGTCCACGTCCACATCGGTGACCTGAGCCGTGACCAGAGGCCCCTCTTCCAGTCGAACCAGGGCCACCACGTAGGGGATGTCTTGCTCGAAGCCGGCCGGCGCCTTGTACATGATCGCAAACGAATACACCTCGCCTCGGCCGGAAAGCGCCGTGTCCTCCACGCGCTCGCCGCCGCAGCCCGGACACACGGGACGCGCCGGGAAGGTAACCCGGCCGCAGTCCTGGCACCGGCCGCCGAGCAGTCGGTAGCGCTCACCTCGGCGCCGCCACTCTCTGGGCAGTTGCAGAGCCATACTAGTCCGCCTCCAGCACGTGCGTGACCACCGTGGCGCCGCTGCCCCCGATGTTCTGAATCAGGCCCACCCGGGCCCCGGCCACCTGGCAGTCGCCGGCACGCCCCTCCAGCTGCAGGACAGCCTCGGCCGCCTGGTACACGCCCGTGGCGCCCACGGGGTGCCCCCGCGCTTTGAGCCCGCCCATGGTGCAGATGGGGATACGGCCGGTCAGTGAGATCCCCCCGCCTGCCGCCAGCCGATAGCCCTCGCCCTTGGGCGCAAACCCGGCCGCCTCCAGCGAGAGTATAGACATGATGGTGAAGGCGTCATGGAGCTCGAAGAAGTCCACGTCCTCGGTCGTCCTGCCCGCCATGGCCAGTGCTCTGGCAGTCGAGGCCTCCACCGCATCCAGGCGCAGCATGTCCCGCCGGTCCTGGAGGGCCAGGGCGTCAGTGGCCACCGCGGAGCCGGTGATCTTGACCCGGCGCCTACCCAGGCGCTCCGCCGTCTCGGCGTCCGCCAACACCACTGCCGCTGCCCCGTCTGCCATGGGGGCCGAGTCCATCAGGTTCACGGGGTCGGCGATGACGGGAGCCTCCAGATAGACCCGCTCGCTGATGGCCTTGCGGAACATGGCGTTGGGGTTACCCACGGCATTGGCGTGGCTGTTCATGGCGAAGGCGGCGAAGTCCTCCCGACGGGGCTGGAACTCGTGCATGTAGCGGCGCATAAGCAGGGCGTTGATCGCCGGGAATGACAGCCCCACCGCGGCCTCGGCCTCTGCATCGGCCGCCATCGCCAGCCCTGCCGTGGTGGCACCGTTGAGGCTGTCCGTCATCTTCTCCACCCCGAGCACGGCGACCGCTCGGTGAGCACCGCTCTTGACGGCCAGGTAGCCTTGCCGCAGGGCGGAGGCGCCCGAACAGCAGGCCGCTTCCACCGTCACCGCCTCTATCCCTCGGTAGCCAGCCCAGTCGGCAATCAGGGCTCCCATGTGCTGCTGATCGCTCAGCAGGGCCCCCAGCATGTTGCCCAAGAAGAGCGCCTCAGGCGCCTCAATCCCGGCATCGGCCACGGCGCCTCGCAACGCCCTCACCGCCAGCTCTCGCAGGGACTGGTCCCAGAGCTCCCCGACAGGCACCTGGCCGATTCCGATTATGTAGACTTCGGTTGACTGCGAATGTGGCATAGTCGCTTTCTGCTACACCGCCAGCTTGCCGCGGAAGCGCGCGTACATGGCGTAGTCAATAGGCTTGCGTCTCTCTACGTAGGCCAGCGTGCTGGGCGCCAGGTCTCGGCGCTCTTCCAGCCGGTCTGTCACCTGCAGGGACACCGCGTCGCTGCCAGCACCGGAGCCGAAGGACACCAGCAGGATCCGGTCGCCCGGCCGGGCCTGGTCGAGAGCAGCGGTGAGTCCCAGGAGCGACGAGCCGGCGTAGGCATTGCCGATGCGGGCCACCAGCAGACCCGCTCGCATCTGCTCAGGCGTGAACCCCAGGTCCGCTGCGGCCTTGGCAGGGAACTTGGTGTTGGGCTGGTGGACCACCACGGCGGCGTAGTCCTCTGCAGTGTAGCCCAACTCCTCCATGAGCGCCCGCCCGGCCGAGAGGACGTGCTGGAAGTAACCCGGCTCGCCCGTGAAACGGCCACCGTGGCGAGGGTACTTCTGCCCCGCCCGGCGGAAGAAGTCGGGAGTGTCGGTCACGTAGGAGACGGAGCCCTCGATGGTCGCCAGCGCGTGCTCAGCCGGCCCCACGATGAAGGCCGCGGCGGCCGCCCCCGCGGTGTACTCCAGCTCGTCGCTGGGCCGACCTTGGGCGGTATCAGCACCGATGGCCAGGGCATAGCCCACCATCCCCGATCCCACCAGCCCGGTCGCGGCCTGCAGAGCCTCCGTCCCCGCCTTGCAGGCGAACTCGAACGAAGCGGCCAGGACGTTCGGGGTGGCGCCCAATGCTTCGGCCACGACGGTGCTGCTGGGCTTGACCGCATAAGGGTGAGACTCGCTCCCCACCCAGACAGCACCCAGCGCCTCCGCCTCCAGCCCGGCGCGAGCCAGCGCGTTCTGCGCAGCCTCTACCGCCATGGTGATGGTGTCCTCGTCCGGGCCAGGCACGGACTTCTCTTTGATGGGCAGGTGGTCGCGTCCCCCCTGCCACACTCTGGCTACCTCGGTGGCAGGCAGACGGTAGCGCGGCACGTAGGCCCCGTACCCGACCACCCCCACTGGGATTTGGGTCTTCATCAACGCCATGTCAGACTCACGTCTCCCGAGATCTACCCCGCATTTCCTGTACCAGTCGCTCCGCCGTCGCCGGGCGAATCTGGCCCTGTCGAATCATCTCTGCCGCGACGGCCTCGACCTCGTCGCCGACTGCCCCAGCCGCCAGGGCCACCTGCCGGGCGTGCAACTCCATGTGTCCCCGCTGTATGCCCTCGGTGACCAGCGCCCACAGAGCTGCCAGGTTCTGAGCCAGCCCCACGGCCGCCATCACTTCCGCCAGCTCAGCAGCCGTCTGTACGCCCATCAGGCGGAGGCAGGCCCTCGCCGCCGGGTGCGACTTGGTGGCTCCCCCGACCGTCCCCACCGGCATGGGCATCTCCAGGCGCCCCTCCAGATACCCGTCGGCGCCCACCGCCCACTCACTCAGAGGGCGATACGCTCCCGAGCGGGCGGCATAGGCATGAGCGCCCGCCTCCAGGGCCCGCCAGTCGTTGCCGGTGGCCAGGGCCACGGCGTCCACCCCGTTCATGATGCCCTTGTTGTGGGTGGCTGCCCGGTAGGGCTCCACCGCCGCCAGGGCATACGCCTCCACTATCCGCTCCGCCACCAGGGAGCCCGCCAGCTCGTCGGGGGCTATCCTAACCGAGGCCCGGGCAAGCCGCCTGTCCGCCAGGTTGGACAGGATGCGAAGGTTCGCCCGGCCACCGGTGATGGCTTCCAGCAGCGGCGCCACCGTCTCCACGGCCGTGTTCACCGCGTTGGCCCCCATGGCGTCGCGGGTGTCCAGGATCAGGTGGACGACCAGCATGCGCCCGACCGGGCTCTCCAGCACTGCCCGGACTTCCAGGTCCTTCGCTCCCCCACCCAGCGCAACCATAGTAGAGGAGCGGGAGTTGGCAAGGGCGAGCACCTCGTCGCGCCGGTCCCGGATCGCGGTCTCGGCCGCCTCTAGGTCCGGGACGTCCAGCAGCTGCACCTGCCCGATCATCAGGCTGGGCTGCGCCTGAGCGCTGAAGCCGCCGGAGGCCCGTGCCGCCTTGGCTGCCTTGCTGGCCCCGGCAATCACCGAGGGCTCCTCGATGGCCATGGGCACCAGCACCTCGCGGCCGTTCACCACGAAGTTGGTGGCGATGCCCAGGGGCAGCGGCCAGACCCCGACTACGTTCTCTACCAGCCGGTCGGCCACGCCCAAGCTCAGCCCGGCCCGCAGAGGCTCTAGCTCCTCCAGGGCCAAGCCCGATGCCTCAGCCAGACGTCGTAGACGCTCATCCGGGCTGAGGGCGTAGAATTGTGGCAGACGCGAGGTAGCGCTCATAGGTATCCAGGCCAACCGATTAATGATACTGATGCGGACATGCATGCGCCAGATAGCTAGGGGGACCGCCCCCGGGTCGCCAGGGCATTATGCGGCGGTAGAACTGTCAGAAACTGTCAGAAGCGGAGAAGCGGACTGCCAAAGAAGAGAGCGAGCGCTCAGGGGTAACGGGTCTCTCTCCAGTCGGGGTCGAGCAGGAGGCTGCCCAGACGCAACCGCACGGCCGCATCCACGTCTTCCACCGGGGTGAGCACCCTGATCGCCCCGCCCTGGGCTTCCATCAGCACCCCCAGCCCCAGACACAGCCCCTGGGCGTCATCGAGCCCCACTAACCGAGACGGTTCCAGCCGATACCCGCCCCACACGTCCAGGTGCGCCAACCGCAGCGAGACCTGGCGGGCATGGGCGAAGTACTGCGCCCAGCGCTCACGCCGATAGTCGGTGCGCTCACGGCGCTCACGGCGCCGCACGTCGGGGCCGGGGTCGAGCACGATCAGCCTGCCCCTCAGCCGACGGCGCACTCCATTCAGGATCGGCCGAAGCTCGTCCTCGCGCTGCAGGGCCACGAAGTAGTCTGCTCTGAGGGCCTCGCTCTTCCAGAGCTTCAGGGCGACCCCACCGGCTGCCGGGTCCACCAGTCCGCTGGTGTCCACGAGCACAGTATCGTTGCCGGCGTTATGCGCAATTTCCAGGAGCGTGCTCGCGCCGACGATGACGGGGAGGAAGTGGCGACGGGGAGAAGTGTCGCCCACGAAGTAGAGGTGAGTCTCGGGCTGGCCGTCTGGCCCTCGCCAGCGGACGCCCATGGTGGTAGGGGGGCCCACGGTGGTCTGGCCCAGGTCACAGTCGAGGTAAGCTACCGCGCGGCCCTTGGACTCGAGTTCGGCGAGGACGGCCTGGGCCAGGGTGGTCTTGCCGGTGTCGGAAGCGCCTACGAAGAGGACGGTGCCCCGAACAGTTGAGGCAAGCCTCGCCGCCCGGTCCACGGCTATTCCGAGGGCTCCGATGCCCGGATCTCCATCTCCGCCAGCACCCTCGCCATCTCTTTCACGGCCACCCGCTGCTTGCGGTAGAGGTCCGACTCACTGACGGCGAGCCGGCGGGCGATCTCCTTGGCGCGCAGGCCCTGCACGTACTTCATCTCGAGGACGTTGTAGAGCACCCATTCGGAGGAGATGCCCCGCTCGCCCGCCGGGCGCAGCGCCTCGATCGCCTTCACCAGAACGGCGCGCAGGGCCCGGATAGGGTTGCCGCCGTTTTCCCGCATAGCCTCCCGCACCACCCGAAGCTGCAGGAGGGGGCTCTCGCGGAGCTCGGGCCCACCCCAGTAGTGGCGCAGGGCCGCGCGTACCAGGCTGGGGAACTCCGGGCTGAGGACCGGGTTGGCCAGCATGGCGCTGGTGTGTCCATAGGTGGCGTCATCCCGCCAGCGCTGGACGCTGGCGATCTCGGGAAGGAGGCGCTGCAGAGCGGCAAAGACCTGGCGCTGCAGGCGCATGTCCTCTATGGCCGCCGAGGCCTTGGCGACGAGCAGGTCCAACAGGGCCAAGTCCTCATCCTCGAGCTCAGCGGGCTCCCGGCGGCTGAGCAGGCCCATCACACCGAGCGGCAGGCCCTCGTTCCGGTCCAGCAGGCCCATCAGCCAGTACCCGCGCAGGCTGAGGATGTTCGCCCGGTTCAGCCCCTCCCCCTCCTCGTCGGCAGCCCACGCACTGCTGCACTCCTGCAGCCAGCCCGCCACCTCCGGCAGCTCGGGGACCTCGGGCGCCTCCCCGATGGTCGCCTGCACCTGCAGCTCACCGATGTCCCCGGGCGGCAGCGCGGCGATGAAGCCCCCGTTGGCGCGGGCCGCCTCGCAAGCGGAGATGAGGATGTTCTCCATGACCTGTCGGAAGTCGGTGGTGGTGAGGAGGCGCCGCTCCAGCTCACGCAGCCACGCCACCTCCGCTCGGTCTTGGCGATATGCGAACCGGTCCAGGAGGGGCTGGGCCAGCCCCAGCACGACCGGCAGCATCACCACCACTCCCACCACGGCGAAGACCAGGAAGGCGCTGCGACGCAGGCCCATCACCTGCATCCCCTGGGGCACGGCCAGCATGACCATGAGCACCAGCACGCCCATCAGGGGGCCACGCAGCAGGTACTGGGTGAACTCCTGTTTGACCACCCGCTCCGGGGCCAGAACCCCGTAATAGGCGACGCTGTAGGCCATCACGATCAGCATCCCCATCACCGCGGCGCTCCCCGCAGCAGACAGGGCATGGACCACCCAGGCGGTGCCCTGCCCCGGCATGCCGGCCACGATGAGGAAGGGGAACACTCCCAAGGCCGGGGCCACGAAGGACAGGGCCAGGTAGGTGAGGCGCCGGCGCAGGTCTGTGGTCACGGCGCTGTGGCGCGCCTGGGCGATGTTGGCCGCCCCCAGCACGGTGGTGGCAGCGAAGTAGAAGGAGAAGACCCAGAAGAGGGGGCCGGCCTTGAGGTGGGCGGCAGTGTCCCCGAAGACCCCGTCCCACACCAGCAGGTCGGTGAACACGGTGAGGGCCAGCAGCACCATCCCGATCCCGTAGCCCGCCGCCACGGAGGCGAAGCCCCCGAATGCCCGCCGGTTGACGCTGCGCAGCAGGGCATGGGACAGGTGCAGGTAGGCAGCGGGCACGAAGGCGATCCCCAACCACTGGAACCTGAGCCAGAAGGAGGTCGCCTCGGGGCTGACGGAGTTGATCACCGCCACATCGCCCACGTACACCACGGTCACGAACGCCATGAGCGCTGTGAACGCACGGCCCACCGGGCTGTAGACGTTGTGGGTGAGCACGTAGACCATGAGCGAGAACGAGGTGAGCAGCACCGCGGCCGCCAGCGCCCCGTCCAGGCTCACCAGCACCCGGGTAAGGTCCAGATCAGCGAGGCCCAGCGCCTGAAGCATTACAACCGATATGCGAAGAGGAGAGCGATCTCGTGTTCGGAGTAGAGATGCTCGTTGTAACCACAGAACTCCATCCCTAGGTGGCGGAAGAAGGCTACGGCCGGCCCGTTCTTGGCCAGGCAGGAGGTGAGCACCACCCGCGCCCGCAGCCGCCGAGCGTGGTCCACCGCCTGACGCATGAGCTCGGTGCCCACACCCATCCGTCGCCGCTCCGGCGTCACTATCAGGTGGTCCACCGTGCCCAACCCTCGACCGGCGTCGTACGAGAACGAGATCCAGCCCACCGGCTCCGTGTCCTCAGCGATGAGCATCAGGTCGCCCCGGTCCAGCCGGATCACCAGGTCGTCCCGGGCAGCCGGGTAGGCTACCTCGAGAGACCGGGGGAGACGCACCTGAGAGAAGAGGACGCTGACGTCACCGCGCTGGGTGGACTGCTGCATGTTCCAGACGTACTCGCTGACGACCGAGCCATCCAGCCGCCGGCAGGCATCGAGGTCGCTGAGCACGATAGGCCGGATGTGAACTCCGGCAGAGGAGTCGCCTACTACCATCGGCTTCACACGCCGAAGGCCGCTTGCCTGAACTCCCGGAGCAGCTCGCGGTAGCGGTCACCGCGGGCCTGCAGCAACATGCCCCGCTTCATCGCGTCCACGTGCCGGAAGGTGATCCAGAGGTGTTCCTCTGGGATGAACTCCAGTCCTTTCTCCGGCCACTCGACTAGGGCCACCCCGGTCCCGCCGATGTACTCCTCCGGGTCAAACCCAGGGAAGCACCCGGCCTCGAGCCGGTAGAAGTCAATGTGATACAGCGCCAGGCGATCAGGCGTGTGGTACTCATTGACGATGGTATACGAAGGGCTGGATATGATCCCCAGCACGCCCATGCCCCGCCCTACCCCTTGGGCGAAGCGTGTCTTGCCACTGCCCAGCGGGCCCTGCAGGCACACGACGTCGCCGGCCCGGAGCAGCTCGCCGAGGCGATGCCCCAGGCGACGCGTCTGCTCCTCGCTGTGGCTGGTGAAATCCAGATCATCAGGGGTAAGTATGGGACTCATGTCTCACCGGACGCATGACTTGGGCCATTATACGCTGCCAAGACGCGCCTTACAATCCCTCGAGCGCCCCGGCCGGCGCTACCCGCGGTGATCCGGAGCCCGGAGGTAGTGCCAGTAAGCTAGGCCACTGTAGTAGGCGGTGAGCCCACTAAGCAGCAGGCCGTGCAGCCCCATGCGGTAGCCCTCCAGCTGCACGAATCGGCGCCGGAACTCCCGCACGGGCCTCGAGAGGAGTGAGCGCAGGCGACGGGGCGTCCCCTGGGCGGCCAGCGCGGTCGCTTCCAGCCGGGCGTAGCGGCCCTGCTTGGCGATGAACTGGCCCACAGAGGCGTAGTTGTAGTGGACGAGGCAGTTGCGCAGCCAGGCCTGCTCCCCGTCCAGGAGCACGGTCTCGTGCACCGGTCGCGTGGGATCGTAGCTGGCCCGACCTCGGCGCAACAGCCGCAGCTGGTAGTCCGGATACCAGCCGGCGTAACGGGTGAGCCGCCCAAACAGGTAGTTGTCGCGAGGCACCCACCAGCCGGCGGCCGGGCCCTCCACCGCCTCCCGGATCTCGGCGGCCAGTTCGGGCGTTGAACGCTCGTCTGCGTCCACGAAGAAGACCCAGTCGCCCTCCGCCGCCTCTAGGGCAGCGTTGCGCTGAGAGGCGAAGTTGGCAAACGGATGCTCCACCACCCGGGCGCCCAACGCCCGGGCAACCTCCTGGGTGCCATCCTGGCTGCCGGAGTCCAACACCATCAGGGAATCGGCCCAAAGGAGGCTGCGCAGGCAGTCGGGCAGGTTCGCGCGCTCGTTGTAGGTGAGCACCACCGCCTCGATGGTCATGCCCTACAGCCTCCCCACGGCATCGAGCGTCACCCGACCCTGTCGCCAGTCGGCGTGGGAGAGCCGCCCCTGGCGCCACTCCTCATCCAGCCGCCGGCGCTCGCGGGCCAGCCCGGCCCTCACTACCTGGCGGACCAGGCCCGTGTAAGCACGGCCCCGATGCTTGCCAAACAGCCGGTAGCGGCTGCGCCAGAGCTGGACGAACATGGCCGGGCGCGCCTGGCTCGTGCTGCGTCCAGCATGGTGGAGGATGGTGGCGCGCGGGTCGCTCCAGACCTCCCAGCCGGTCTTCCAGGCCCGCCAGCACCAGTCCACTTCCTCGCAGTACATGAAGAAGCTCTGGTCCATGGCCCCCACCTCCCGCAGCATCTCCGGCCGCAGCATCATGGCCGCGCCTAAGGGGTGGTCACACAGGAAGGGCCAGGGGCGTCGCTCCTCGTCCGGATAGCGGCCGTTGAGGGCGCTCTCCTGCAGCCGCCAGTTTACGGGGAAGAAGTCGAGAAAGGTCTGGGCAAGCCCAGGGAAGCGGAAGGCCGAATGCTGAAGCGAGCCGTCGGCATAGATCAGTCCCGGCCCCACGATCCCCGCTCGCGGCAGCAACCGCATATCCTCCAGCAGATAGCTGAGCGCCCCGGGGCGGACCTCGATGTCGGGGTTGAGGAGCAACACCGGGGCACCACTCGCGGCCGCCTCTGCCAAGATGGCGTTGGACCCACCGGCGAAGCCTAGGTTGGCGCCGCTGCGACGAAGGATGGCATCCGGGAAGTCTTGCGCCACCATGTCGGCGCTTCCGTCGGCACTGACGTTGTCCTGCACCCAGACGCGGATCTGGAGCCCCTCGTCAGCGGCACAGCAGTAGAGGCTCTCCAGGCAAGCGCGCAGGAGCTCGCGCACGTTGTAGCTTACAACCGCGACTTCCAGGTCAAGAGCAGGCATAGGGCTGGGCCTAGTAGCCGATGGTGATAGCGGTGGGGTTGACGTAGTCCTCACCCGGGACGTATTCCACGTCTTCGTGTATCAGCCCTACCCAGAAGTGGGGCTGGCGCCGGGGCGTGGGCTCCACCATGCGAATGCCACCGTGCACCGTGACCGTCTGCCCGGGCATCAGGTAGTAGTGGTCCTGGCCGTTGTAGTTCACCTTGGTTAGCTCCGACGAGGCCCCCAGCTGCCAACGGTAGGGGTAGGGGTCGCCGGCGCTGTTGCCCTCGTAGTTGACCCCTATGCGGAAGGCACCCGAGCTGACGTGGTAGCCGAGGGTGTTGTAGTTCTGGTTGTTGTCGTAGATGGTGCCGGGCTCAGGGCCCTGGGTGCGGATGGGCACGCTGCTTATGTTCTGCACCGTGAGGGTGAAGTACAAGACCTCGCCCAGCGGCACGGCGGTAGCGCTCCACTCCACCCCCATACCGGTCCCAGACTTGACGATGGTGGCCCGGGGTACTCCTCCCTCCTCCACCACCAGCTCGGTCTCGGCCTCGGCCTTGTTGCCCACCGCATCCTCGACCTGGAGCACCACCCGGTACGTGCCGGCCGGCGGGGGCACCGCTCCCAGGTCAATGCCGCCGTCGTAGTCGTGTTCGTGCCTGCCGGCAGCGCCGAACTCCCGAATCTTGTCCTCAGGCACGAAGTAGCGCTGTCCGTCCGCCCCTTCCAGGTAGAGCGACACCCGCGTGACCTGCTTGGTCAGGTCGTAGGTGATGCGCACCCTGTCGCCCAGGCCGTCCCGGTCGGGAGTGAAGACTGGGGGGAAGGCCGTCAGGCCGATGATCTGGGGGTAGTCGGTGTCGGCCTCCTCGATGGACAGCTCTACTTCGGCGAGGGCAGTAGGTCCGTCGCCATCGGTGGGTCGGGCTTCCACGGCCAGGGTGTAGACACCATCGGGAAGGCAGCGCCCTGCCACCACGCCCCCAAAATCCACCTGGTAGTCACCAGGAGAGCGGCGCACGTCCTGCCGGAAGTAGTGCTTCTGGCCGGCCTCGTCCTGCAGGTAGATGGACACTAGGGCCGGGCGGCGCAGGGAGTAGCTAATGCGGGTGGCGTCAGTATCCCCGTCGGCGTTGGGGGTGATGACCCGCGGCTGGGCGTCCACCCCCAGGAGCACCGCTTCCTGGGCGCAGCCGACGAGGCTCAGGAGCGTGATGCCCAGAGCCACCACAGCAATGACGATACGGCCAAGACGCTGAAGGTTGATTGGGAACATGGCCGTATCTTAGTGGCGCGGCGCCAATGCGGCAATTGCCGAGGGTGAGCGAAGCCGGTGCCCGGGCGCGGGGGCTCAGCCTTTCGCTGGCCCCGGCACCAGCGCCAGCACCCGGCAGGGTGAGGCGCAGGCCCCGCGGATGCGCAGCGGGGCCACGATCAGCTGCACCCGTGGCACGGGCACCTTGGTCAGGTTCACCAGCGGGGCCAGAAGCAGGGTTGAGGACTGGAAGAACATGGGGAAGAAGGATGGCTTCTCCTCCACGTCGCTCCAGTTGGCCGCGTCGGACCCGAGGATGCCGCAGCCGCACTCCACCACCCATTCCACTGCCGAGTAGCGGAAGTGGGGCGAGCCGCTGAAGAAGTCGGGCTGGTCCCAGTGGCTATCCCAACCGGTGGCGATGAGCAGCGCGTCGCCCGGCCTCACCTCCTCGCCCGTGTCAGCCAGGGCCTTCTCCAGGTCGTCGGCGGTGACCACCTCCCCGGCCCCGCGTGGAATCTGGAGGACAACCGCCTCCGGCATCAACCTCGCGAGGGACAGCTCGTCTATCTTCTCACGCTCGGGGTACATGTGGGCGGCGGTCTCCAGATAGGTGGAGGCCTGGACGGCGAAGCGCACCTCTTGGGCATACACGTCGTAGCTCAGGCCAGGCAAGCGTCCCGCCAGCGGGATCTCCTTCACTTCCACCGGCGGATAGGGTGGGGGCAGGTGCCACATACCGTTGTAGATGTCCCCACTCAGGTCAATCACCCGGCCCACGTCCCAGATGGCGCTTACCTCGGTCTCTCTATCGCCCATGCAACCCCCTGCGCTCAGCCACCTGAGTGGCCTGGCTTGCTGAAAGTGAGCACATACCACAGCCAGCCGCCGTCCTCACTCCTTGGCAGGAACCCGGCGTCCAGGGCCCAGCGGCGCACCGTCTTCCGGCGGGGGTAGTCCGGATCAGGGAAGAACTCGCTCACCCCCAACACCCCACCTGGCCGAAGCACCCTCCTGACCTCGACCAGGGCCCGCCGTGGGTCAGGAATCTCGGCCAGGGCCGTCACCATGAAGGCCACGTCCACGCTTTCGTCAGGCAGGGGAAGGTGGTAAGCATCAGCCAGCCGAGGTTCGATCCCCGTGACTCCCAGGCGTCGGATCTTACGGCAGAGCCTGTCCACCATTCCTTGCTGCAGGTCCACGGCGATGACTCGGCCCCCGGGCGAGGCTCGGCGCGCCGCCTCGATGGTGTACGTGCCGGGACCGGGTCCGACCTCCAGCACCGTCATCCCCGGGGCCACCCCCATGGGCGCCAGGACTTCCTCGGGCGGCTGGAGCGCTCGGCGGAAAGGGGTGTCGAGCAGGCCACCAATGAACGCTGGCGCAGGAAGGGTGATGAACCGCTTGGCCACCCGTGCCAGAGCGAACCACCCTACCACACCTGCCACCAGCCATAGTACCGCCCGACCCACACATAGGGCGGCGGCTTCGAACCCGCTCAGGCCAGTCTTGGCATCCTTCACCACTGTCTCCATAGGCCGCCACTATCGTCGTGTGGCGGTGCGTGCCCGGTTCTCTACTCGGCGCTCTCCATCTTCTTGATCAGCTCGACCAGGCCGGCCACCGCCTCCTCGCACACCTTTCGGCCGAACTCGGCGTTGGCGTTGGTGGGATCGCCCATGACGCCGACCTTCATGCCCGGGTTCTGGGTCACGATCGGCACCGCCAGCGGGTGGTCCACCAGCTTGGTCTTGGTCTGGTAGGCATCCTGGTCCTGCCGGAACAGCTCCATCATCTCCGGAGTGTCGGTTACCCACAACTCCTTGGGCCGGACCAGCTCCGGATGCCAGTAGAGCATGAGCGAGGTCTCGAGGTATCCGGCGTGGAAGTCCTTGACGGCAAAGCACTCTTTCACCGACGGCGCCAGGTCGGTGAAGGTGACCGTCGCCAGGCGCACGTCCCGATAGCGGACGTTGCGCCGGTAGAACATGTCGGCCGCGTCCAGAGCGGCTTGCTGGTTCTCGCTGCCCCCGTGCCCCAGCAAGACGATGATGTTACGGAAGCCCTGGTTCGCCAGCGACTTGATGATGTCTATGGTGACCAGCGACAGCGTCTGGGGACTGATGTCCGTGGTGCCGGGCAGCTCGCCCCCGGAAAAGCTGTACACGATGGGCGGGGCCACCACGCACCCGGCCACCGGCGCCACCCGCTTGGCGATCTCGTAGCAGTTGTAGACGTCGGTGTAGAGCGGCAGGTGGTAGCCGTGTTGCTCCACCACCCCCATGGGGAGAATCACCGTCTTGGTCTTTGACAGCGCCTCCTCCATGTCCCGTACGGTCATAGACTCCATGATGTAGCCCTGCTTCGACATGTCCATTCCGCACTCCTCTCAGGCGGTGTCCCTAGGCGTACCGCACCTGCACCTGGGTCACGGTGCCCACTTCTGCAGCGGCCAGGGGCACCAGCGCGTAGTCCCGTCCGTGCACGGCGCGCACCGTGGGCTCAACGGCCTGCCCATCCAAGGTCACCTCAGCCACGCTTCTACCTTCCGGGATCGGTGCCATCGCGGTTAGGCCGCTGCCGTCCCGGCCTCGGGTGACGCTGAACGCGAGAGTCTGCCCATCCCAGGCCGTATCGGAGATGCCGGCCGCATCTCGCGCCAAGGTGAACTCCAGCCATTCGTCGGCGCTGAGGACGGGTACACCCATATCGTGGGCCGCCTTCAGCACCCCCTTGACGAACCGGCTGCTGTAGGTGAAGAAGCTCACCGGGTGGGAGAGGAACCCGAAGGGTGTGTGGTACCGATCGGCGGCCTCCCGCAGGGCCAACACCGCCCGAGCGATCTCCGTCTCCGGCTCCTCTGTCAACACCTTCATGACCGAGCCGTCATCATAGAAGTTCACCGACTGCTCGAACAGGTCAATGATGTCACCGTTCTCATCCACGAAGCGCATCGGCCGGCCGGAGCCATTGGTGTAGAGGCCCCAGTTGTCCAGCAGGCTGATGATGCTGCTGTCCATCTGGAAGCCCATGTCCGCCAGGATACGGGCCGACTCCACGTACCCCTGCCAGTGCACGCAGTGGGAGCGGTAGACCCGGGAAGGCATGCCGTAGTCCGCCTCCACCTGGGCCTTGTGACGACGGACGGACTCCGTCATGTGCCAGTAGGGGTCCACTTCCCGGATGCGGGGATCGGTGTGGACGGAGAAGGAGTGCCCCCGGCGAATCCACTCCCTCACCTGCTCCGGCGACTGCCGCGATCCCTCCACCATGAACACGTGGATGTGGCCGCCCACCTCTTCCACTGCCGCGATGAGGGCGTTGAAGTGCTCCAGCGTAGACCAATCATCGTCGCTGGTCATTACCACCACACTCTTCAGCTCCGGGCGCTCGAAGTACCACAGCCTGGGAACGGGCGCCTCGCTCAGGCTGTTGATCACGTGGGTGAGGAGGTTGCAGTGCACGTCAGCCTGGGGGATGTGGCCCCGCCCGAGGTCCAGGTGCCCCGTGAAGAGGTCGTTGGGGCGCTGCAGGTGGTCGGAGGCGAACCCGGCCGTAGACTGGTACGCCAACCGCGGGTCGCCCTGCCGGATCGCCGCCACTGTGGCCGGCAGGTCGTATGCGAAGTAGGTGAAGGTCCCCTTGCCCACCCGGCAGGTGGCGGCTGCCGGGTAGGGGGTCCGCTCCTCAGGGGCCGAGTAGAGCCAGGCGTGCGTTTCCCAGCCATCGGGCAGTGAGACCTTGGTGGCCGAGCCATGGAACTGCACGCTCTCCCCGCCGATGGCCCGCCCGATCCTGTACAAGCCGACAGGACGCACGTAGGCATCAATCAGGGCCTTGTTCTCCGACCGGGCTCCGAAGGCCGCCAGGAGGTGCGCCCTGGGCTGGAAGGCAATGAGCCTGCCGCCACCCTCCACGTAGGCGCGCAGCCAGTCCACCTCTGGGTACTGCAAGATCACCGGCGTCAGGATGACCACCGAGGCGTCCCCGATGTCCGGTTCCGTTCCGGGAAGCCACTCCTGCAGCCGGAAGCCGTGGAGGCCCTCGGCCTTCAGAATCTCGCCGGTGTAGCGCCCGTAGGCGTTGATGCGCTGTTGAGGACGGGTCAGGACGACGATCTCCATTGTCGCTACCTCCTGTGGCCGCTGTAGAGAGCGGAATCGGGGGCGTGGGCTGCTATAGCTCGTCAAGCATCCGCGTGACCGCCGCGTGGGCTCGGGCCAGCCGCTCCGGGTAGTCTCCGGAGCCAAAGGGGTGAAGGCTGTACCAGCCCTGGTAGCCGCGGCACTCCAGGGCGGACACGATCTCCCTCAGCTCGGCATTGCCCTGGTCTGGCAGGACCTGGCTCCCGTCGGCAAAGAGCGCGTCGGCCAGCCGCACGATGCGCACTGCCCGCTTCAAAGGGCCCGGCATCATGTCAGCCAGGAACGGGTGCCGGCGCAGGGCCACTGCCGCCGCTGGGTTGTAGCACGCGCGCACGTGGGGCCGTCGGGGGTCGCTGGCGGCGCGCCCCAGCGAAGGGCCGTCGGCTGGCCAACGGTACGGGTCGTTCTCCAGCAGCGCGGTGAGTCCCAGCCGTCCTGCCCTGGCGTTCAGGCGATCCAGCTCACTATCGGATCTCTGGCAGGACCGAACGATGAGATACTGCAGGCCCAGGCCAGAGAGCCGTTCCAGCCTCGACGGTTCGGTCCCTTCCAGTTGAGCGAACGACACCTGCAGCGCCAACGGCAGGACCCCTTGCTCGCGGATGGCTGCCACACCGTCAGCCAGGCAGGCATCGTCGAGCCAGTCAGACTCCAGCTCGACTGCCCTCAGCCCCAGGGACCGGACCGCGCCCAGTGTCTCTTGCCAGTTCGCCGCGGGAAGCGGCGCACACAGCCGCCCCTTCACCTTGTCACCTAGCGACATTGCCGCCCCTCAGACAACACAGCACTCGCAATGCGGATCGCCGCAGCCCTCGCGCTCGGTCACGGCTCGCCAATCGGTGTGGTCGGCGATCCCGTCCCGGTGCTCGGCGATGCGGGCCCGCGCCCAGCGGCAGAAGATGCAGCTCGGCTTGGAGCACAGCAGCGCCCCCGGATCCTCACGCAGCAGGTTCACACAGTAAGCCATCAGCGGGGCAGAGCGCATGAGGCGTACCGTGGCCTGGCCGATCTGGCCCAGGCTCTGCAGCCCGGCCTCAGTCAGACGCCGGTCTAGCCCTATGAACTGGCGGTGCCCGTAGGCCATGTTCCGGACGGCCACCGTGCGGACCTGGCCGTCCCGGACCACCTGGAGGTCGGCGCTCCGAAGGTACGGCACTTCCGCCAGGGCCTCGGCCAGGTGCAGCATGGTGTTGCGGTCGTGATCCACCCCCAGCAGCACGATCCAGCCGTTCAGGGAGCGCAGCCGGTCGTACGGGCTGCCGATGCCGTGAGGGTCGCAGTCCTCGTGTCCCTCGGTGAGCCACCGGGCGCGGGCCCCTATCGCTGCCACCGAGTGGCTGGGGTGGAGACTACGGAGGGCCTCGGGACGCCGCCAGAAGACCTCGCTCACCAGGCCCACCGTGGACGGGGAGGTGTGCACGTCGAAGGGCTGATAGAGGTCAGGGAGCACCGGCATCATCACCGTGCCATCGGGCGAGACCGCCTCCAGCACGGCGTCTATCAGCCCGTCCGCCCCGCCCTCCACGCGGCCCAGGCTGCTCAGCGAGCAGTGCAGCATCACGGTGTCGCCGCCGCCCAGGCCAAGTGCGCGCAGGCCCGCGACGAAATCAGCCCTGGTCACGGACTCAGACATCATTGAGCCAGGCTCACGGGACTGCCGGAAGCGGCCGACTCCCTGGCCGCCAGGCAGGCCGCCAGGGTGAGGGCAGCGTCGGCAACGGGCACCTCCGGCCGGCGGCCTGACCGGCAGGCGTCCACCCAGTCCGTTACCTCCGCCAGCACCATGTCGTTGCGAGTCTGCTGGAAGGCTTCCACCCCCGATGGGCCAAACTGCATGACCTCGTAGCCGGTCTGCATCGTCTTGATGGCACCGTCGCTGCCGATCACCTCGATCTCCCAGGCGGGGAAGGGCCATCGGGTGGAGAAGTACAGATCGGCGGAGGCAATGGCTCGGGACTGCAGACGGGCCACCACCTTGCCGTTATCCATGAAGGGACTGTGAGGCGTAACGACGTTGTCGTACTCGGCGAAGAGCCGGACGATCTCGCTTCCGCCCAGCCAGCGGATGGCATCGAAGACGTACCAGCCCAGCGAGAGGACCGGTCCCCCCTCTTCGGGGTTCAGGTACCAGTCGCCCTCCGGCCAGCCCACCAGCGAGCCGTGCTGGTGCATGACCCGGACGCAGACCACTTGTCCGATCGCGCCGTCGGCGATGCGGCGATGGGCCGTCCGCAGCCCCGCGTCGAAGCGCATGGTGGGGCCGGTGGCCGCCACGATGCCGGCCCGTTCGCAGGCCCTCACGATGCGCTCCGCCCGTTCTACGGTGTTGGCCATGGCCTTGGCGATGTAGAGGTGTACGCCGGTCGGCGCCAGCGCTTCCGCCAGTTCGTACATGCGGCTGAACTCAGCGCAGATGAAGACCCCGTCCAGGCCCTCCTGGCGCACCATCTCCACAGGATCGTCGTAGAGCTTGAGGGCGTACTTGGCGGCGTAATCCTGCGGGCCCATGCCAATGCCCGCCCGGATCGCCGCCTCTGATCGGCCCGCGGTGGCCGCCGCCACCAACTCCACACCCTCGATCCGTCTGGCAGCACCGGCAAAGGCATGGGGGTAGTACACAGAAGCGAGCCCGGCGATCCCCAGTCTCACGGCTTTCCCCCTCTAGGCGCGAGCAGCCTGCTAGCTCATCCGCTCGATGGTACGCCGAAGCCCCTCGGCCGCGCAGGCGATGTCGTCGCGCAGTGAGCTGCTTAGGCCCCGCAGGCATAGCCGGGGGATCAGGTCCTCGGCATTGGGGCAGTACCCGTTCCGGTAGGGCAGCTCCTTGGTGTAGTGGGGACAGCGGGTGGGACAGCCCTTGCCGTAGGCCACTGGCAGGTTGAAGACCGGGAACTGGTAGGCGGCCACGATCTGGGCCTCCCTCCAGGTACGCTGGGTGTAGCCAAACCCCAGTCCCGCCTTCTCCTCCCGGCTGACCCGCTTGAACTCCTCGTAGTCTATGCCCTTCTCGTCGCCCCGGAACGCGACCGTGAAGATGTGCTGGGAATGGGTGCTGTAAGGGGGGATGGTCTGCGGCACCAGCCAGTCGCAGCCTTCAATGGCCTGGTAGTAGAGCTGAGCATTGTCTATGTCCTGCTGGACGTAGTCCTCGGCCCGCTCCAGCTGGGCCAGTCCCACCGCCGCCACCACCCCCGGCATACGGAAGTTGTAGGCCAACCGGTCGGGCGCGGCCCCCCAGTTCATCAGAGACCTGATCTCCTTGAGCAGCCCCTCGTCGCTGGTGGTCAGCATCCCCCCGTCGCCGGTGCTCAGGTGCTTCGAGGCCTGGAAGCTGAACATCGCCGCGTGTCCCCAGGTGCCCACCTTCCGGCCCTTGTGCTCGGCAAGCAGGGCGTGGGCGCAGTCCTCCACCACCACGATGCCGTGCTTGTCGGCGATGGAGCGGATCTGCTCCACCTCAGCCGGCAACCCCCACAGGTGCGTCACCACCGCCGCCTTAGTATCGGGCGTGATGCGGTCCGCAAATGAGCGGGGGTCCATGTTGTGGGTGGCTGGGTCTATGTCGGCGAAGATGGGCACGCCATTATTGTAGAGCACTGACAGGGCCCCAAACTGGACGATGGGGTCCACGATGACCTCGACCCCTGGGCCCACCCCGGCGGCCGCCAGCAGGGTGTGCAGGCCGCACATGCCGTTGCACACCGCTACGGCGTAGCGGGAGCCGACCTTCTCGGCGAACTTCTCCTCGAACTCGGCCACCATTTTGTTACCGGTGATGTCCTGCGGGTCATCTAGCACCCGCTTGATGTACTCCAGATCGCGGTCGTCGTAGGTTTTCTTCCCCATCGTTCAGTCTCCGCTATCGAGTCAGTCGGACTGTTCACGCAGTCGTTGAGTTGCTCCGGGTCCCTCTGGCAGCCTCAGTCGTATCACAGCAGGGGCAGCTTAACCGGCTTGCCTGATGCTGCGGCCATGTCTACCGCCAGGCAGGCCTCGGTGGTCTTGACGCCATCCTCCAAGTTGATCTCGGAGTCAACGCCCCTGTCCAAGCACTCGACGAAGTAGTCAATCTCTCCCTGGAAGGGGTGAGCGCTGACCTCACCGCTGCGAGGCGCGGCCACGCCCAGGTCCACCCACTCCCGGCCATCCCCCAACCGGCGGCTGTAGACCTTCTCGTCCCGCAGGGTGCCCTCCTCACCGAGGAGGTCTATGTTGAAGGTGTAGGGGATGTAGGCCTCCACGCAGGCGCTGATCTTGGCTATGGCTCCGTGGTCGAAGCGAAGCATCCCCATGGTGGTGGTAGGGTGATCGTAGTCGCCCGACGGCTGGGTGCAGTACCCGTAGGCCTCCACGATCTCGCCGCCCAAGAACCAGCGAACCGCGTCCATGGGATGGGACCCGCCGGCCAGGAAGACGCTCCCTGCCTTGCTCTTGTCCACCAGCCAGGAGTACAGGGGCACCTCATCCTCGGCGGTCAGCCGATGCCAGTAGTCCAGCTGGGCCAGTATCACCCGCCCCAGCAGCCCCTCAGCGATCACTCGCTTCACGGCCTGGAACAAAGGGTGCCAGTGGAGGACGAAACCCACGTGGGTCTTGACGCCCGCCTTCCGCACGGCATCCCGCATGGCCCGCAGTCCTTCCAGGTCGGTGGCGGGCGGCTTCTCTATGAGGATATGCTTGCCGGCGGAGGCGATGGTGACGACGTCCGCAGCGTGCTGGTAGTTGGGCGTGCAGACGGAGACGATGTCCACGTCGTCGCGGGCCAGCATCTCCTCCAGGTCATCGTACGCCTGAGCGCCCTGGATGCCCCATTCTCGGATCCGCCGCTGGGCACCCTCCAGCGTACGGCTGCCCACCGCCACCACCTGGGTGCGCGGGTTGGCTTGGTAGGCGCGGGCGTGCTCTCCCGCCACCCAGCCGGCCCCCCAGATGCTTACACCATACTCGGACATAGCGCGCCCTCCTGGGCCTGTGCTTAGCTCAGTGCCGTTCCCTTAGGTCGGGCCGGACCGGGCCGAAAGTCGGGCACAGACAGCGGTATGCTGCCCTGGGCTATGGACTCGGCGGCCAGGATGGCCGGCGCGGCCGTATCCATGGCCCGGTACACGTCGAACTCCAAGGGCTTGCCATACAGGACCGCATCCCTAAAGGCAGCGTGGACGTAATAGTCAGCATCACCGTGCCCGCTGCCGCGCGCCTCGGGCGGGGCATCGGTGCGCTCGTAGCGCCAGTCCACCTCGGCCAGGTCGTGCATGTGTGCGTCTGCCAGCCACATCCGAGGCCGGTCGCGCTCGGCACGCTTCCACTCGATCTGGCCGCCGGTTCCCTGAATGTGGTACCAGTGGTAGTTGGCCTCGGGATGGGGCTGGGAGAAGGAGGCTCCCATCCGCATGATGGCGTCCTTCTCCGTCTTCATGAGGGCCATCTGCATGTCGGCGGTCTGGATCTGCGGGTGGGCATAGCTCTGCGGGCGGGTGCTCATGGCCACTACCTGGGTTACCCTGTCGTCCAGCACCTTGAGCATGGGGCTCAGCTCATGGGGCAGATAGTGTATGGGAGGCATCGCGTTCAGCCAGGTACCCACCGCCTCCGGGTACTTGTCCAGCTGGCTGGGGTGTACGAGAGCAGCGGTCTTGGGGTCACGGAAGTGGTTGCTCACGTAGTAGTGGAAGTATTGCCCTTCGCATAGCGTAACGTGGCCCAAGCGCCCCTCCGCCACTAACTGGCGCCAGGCCTCCACGAAGCCCCAGTAGCGGGTCTGCTCGGCCAACTGATAGACCTTGCCGGACCGCTCCTGGGCCAGGACGATGCGCCAACAGTCCTCGATGCTGTGAGCAGCGGGCACTTCACTGTTGACGTGCTTGCCTGCCTCCAGGGCCATGGCCGCCAGGGCCCCCTGCTCCGGGCAGCGCACGGTAAGGGCGACGGCGTCCACGTTGTCGTCAGCCAGGACATCCTCATAGCGGCTGTAGACCTTGACCTCGTTCGGGCGCTTCAGCCGCGACACTGCCCTCTCGTGCAGCTGCTCCAGCGGGTCGCATATGGCGGTGATGCGGTAGCCCGGCATGGACTGCAGAATGCCGAACCAAGTGCCAATGCCCCGGCCCCCCAGACCAACGACAGCGATGCGAATCTCGTCCAATCGAAGCCTCCCGTGAAGCCACAGAGACACAGAGGAATGTGTCTCTGTGGCTATCCCTTGATCCCGGTGAAGACGATGCCCTGGATGAAGTACCGCTGAGCCACGAAGTAGAGCACGATGCACGGTATGGCCGTCATCGTCGAAGCAGCCATGAGCAGGTGCCAGGCGGTGTACTGCGTGCCCCGGAACAGGTTCAGGCCCAGGGCCAGGGTGTACTTGCTGGCCGAGTTCAGGTAGATCAGCGGGCCGAAGAAGTCGTTCCAGTGACCCATGAACAGGAGGATGGCGATCACACCCAGCGCCGGCCGGGACTGCGGCAGCAGGATGCGGCGGAAGATGCCGAAGGAG
>JBMNTK010000030.1:0-24449 GCA_050945695.1 Anaerolineae bacterium
TTTCCGGGAGCGGAGCATTGATCTCGCCCACGGACGATCAGCCACAGCCATCTGCCCCGTCCCACGGCGCGATCCGCCTGCCCCTGGCATCCTTAGTGGGGCTAGCGTTCTGTGCCCTGGGCCTCGGGATCAGGCTCCATCGCCTGGGCGCCGAGAGCCTCTGGTACGACGAGACCGTGAGCGCGCATCTTGCCGCGCTCACGCCCGCTCAGACCATCGCGCGCACGGCCCTCGACATCCATCCCCCCGGCTACTACCTGGCCCTGGGCTTGTGGACCGATCTGGCCGGGACCAGTGAGTTCTCCCTCGCCTTCTTCTCCTGCATCTTCGGGGTCACCCTCATCGCCTTGACCGGCGCTCTGGCCCGCCGCGTGGGTGGAGTCCGCGCGTCCGCGCTAGCTACCGGGCTGGCCGCCCTCTCTGCTTACTCCGTGTGGTATGCGCAAGAGGTCCGCATGTACACGCTGGCGGCCGTCCTCTTATGTCTACTAGCGCTGGTGACCATGCGGGTCGCGGAGGCTGCTAGACCCCGTGGATGGTGGCTGCTCTGGGGAGCAACGGCAGCCGCCTCCCTCTACACCCTGTACTACAGCCTGTTCCTCCTGCCGGTCCTCAGCCTCTACTGGCTGCTGCAGGCCCGGGCGCAGCGCCCCGACCGCGCTGGCGCCATACGCCGCTGGCTGGGCGGACACCTGGTCATGGCGCTGCTGTACCTGCCCTGGCTCCCGATCGCCGTCCGCCAAGCGCTCGATCCTCCGGTTCCGCCCTGGCGCTCCCCCCTGCCCTGGCTCGAGAGCTTACGGCAGGGATCGATAGCCCTGACCTTCGGCGAGGCGGCCCCGCCGGACTGGTGGCCCCTTGCCGTCGCCCTAGTGCTAGTGGCGCTGCTAGCGCCGGCCCTTGGTGCTACACGAAAGCCGCAGGCGCGGCTCACCATGGCGGGCTTTGCGGCACCCTGGCTGCTGATCGTCCTGGTCTCGTTCGTCCAGCCGCTGTTCCACCCCCGCTACCTCTTTCCCTTCTCGCCCTTCCTCCTCGCCAGCCTGGCCTCAGCCACGGCCCTGCCTGGCAGGAGGTGGCTACCGGCGAGCGTTGCGGTGGGCGTCGCGTTCTTGGCCGGCAACCTCGCCTCGCTCGATCGGGCCTGGACGCTGCCCGAGTTCCGAGCCGACGACCTTCGGGGTGCGGTCGGCGAGCTGGCGGACCGATGGTTGCCAGGGGACGTCGTCTTCGCCAACGCTGGCTACACCTACACCGCCCTGGAGTACTACTGGCCCGACCCGGGCATCCTCGTGCAGAGGGTCACCGACTACGCGGACGCCCAGGCCGCCTCTGGCCCGGTGATCCTGCAAGGGGGAAGTCTCGGCGCCGATCCGGGTCTGGGCTGGGGACACCCTGACTCGGACTTCTACGCCACTACGCCCGGGGAGATGACGGCCGGCCTGCAGCGGGCCCTCGCCGCCAACCGACGCCTGTGGGTCTTCCGGCTCTACGACACCGTGACCGATCCGTCCGGCGCCCTCAGGAGCTGGCTGGACGACACGCTGGTGCAGACGGCGGACATCCCTATCGCCGGCCCCAGCTATGGCAGGTTGCAGGCCTTCGTGCCCGCCCTGATAGACCTGCCCTGCACCGACCCTCTCGACTGGGAGGGCCACGTGGCCACGTGCGCCGAAGTAGGCGCCCCCGAGCGAGGCCGCGTACCCGTCTACCTACACGCTCAGCGACTGCCCGCCAGCGGAGAGCAGATCGTGCACTACACCCTGCGCCTGAGTGACGCCTCGGGGGCAACCCGGGCTCAGACCGATGGCGCCCTGGTACTCGACGCCCCCAGCCGGCAAAGCCCTCTGGTCATACTCAACCCCCTGGGCCTCCGGCTGCCGGATGACGCCGAGCCCGGTGAGTACACGGTCCTCCTGGGGCTGTACTCCCTGCCTGAAGGTGAGCTCCGGACCTTCCAGCCAACCCTTGACGGTACTCCGCTGGAGGCCCCGGACGGGCTGGTGGAGGTGGGCCGGATCACCCTCCCCTAGATGTCCCCAGGTAACACAGAGAGCCGCCCCGAAGGGCGGCTCTCTGTGTTACGCGAAGCGATAGCAGATCAGTACCGGCGCAGCAGCTCCACGCTCTTGGCTACTCCCTCGTACTGGTCCCCAGGCCCCTCGAACTCGATCGAGAGCGGCCCTCGGTAGCCCGACCGCGCCACGATCCCCATGCACCGATCCAGGTCATAGCGCGCCTCGGTGCCGTCCGGGTTGAACTCGAAGGTCTTGAGGTGCACCATGCGGGCATAGGGGAACATCATCTCCAGCGCCTGGTAGCGGATCTCCTCGGGGAAGTTGCCCGTGTCGGGGCACAGGCGGAACCGCTCACTCCCCACTCCCTCTACCATCCGGATGATGTTAGCCGGATCGGCAGAGAGACCGCCGTGGTTCTCCAGAAGCAGGGTGATCCCCAGCTTTCCGGCATGCTCAGCCAATTCCTTGTAGGAGGCTATGGTGATGGCCAGGTTCTCCTGTCCTTCCGGCTGGCGGCCGCTGTTGACCCGGGCGCAGGGCGAGCCGATGTAGGCGGCCGCATCCATCCACAGCTTGATGTTCTCCAGGTCGTGGCGGCGACGGGCCTCGTCCAGCTCGGAGATGTTGCCCACGTCGATGGGGACGTTCACCACCGAGCTGCCCGCTTCCGCTAACCGTCCGCGCAGCTCGTCCAGGTACTCCTTGTCGCTGCTGCGGAAGTGCATCTGGCACAGCTCCAGGTGCTTCAGCCCGTAGCGCTCGCGAGCGAAGGCAGGGAACTCCAGCAGTGAAACGTCCTCGGGGAACTCGTGGCTGGGGATGAACACGTGCTGGCCCCGGTCGTCTAGCTCGGTGCGGTGAATGGTCCCCATGTGCTTGTGGAAGCTCCAGGTGGAGACGGCAAGGTCGTAAGGCATTACACCCTCCTCAAGCAAGTCTGAGCTTGTCGCGGTCGGAGCGATTCTAGGCCCCGCAGGGACCCCCGGCAAGGCCGAGTCGCGCGCCCAAAGGCGCGAAAGCCCTGGCCGCCTGGGCCACTCTTGGCCGCGCTCCCTAGGGCATGCTAGAATCGTTGCGCTCAGGAGGGGTAGCAATCAATGCCGCGCCAATACGTCGCTCTCGATCTAGAGACTACCGGCCTCGACCCACAGCGCGATGTCATCATCGAGGTGGGTGCCGTCCGGTTTGGCGACGACGGCCCGATGAAGCGCTTCTCCTCCTTCGTCAATCCCGGCGGCCGCCCCATCCCCGCTAAGATACAGCACCTGACCGGGATATCTCCCGAGGATCTGGCCAACGCTCCCCAGCCCTGGGACGTCATGCGGAAGCTGGCCGATTTCGTTGGCAACGACGTGGTGGTGGGGCACAGCATCGGTTTCGACACCGCGTTCTTGTCCCGGTACCGGCTGCTTCAGCGCAATCGGGCGATAGACACCTTCGAGCTCTCTACCATCCTGCTCCCCCACATGGCCCGGCATAGCCTCCAGCACCTGGTGGGCGAGCTGGACCTGGCCTCCAACTCCGCCCATCGCGCCCTGGACGACGCCGAGGCTGCTATGCGGCTGTTCCAGGCGCTACGCGAAGCCGCCCTGGGCCTGCCCATCGAGCTGCTAGAGCGGGTCGTGTCTCTCGGACGGCGGAGCAACTGGGCTCAGGCCAGCTTCTTCGAAGACGTGCTCAAGGAGCAGCTGCGCAGCCCGGTCCGCAACAGCATCGCCCAGCAGCTGGCTGCCAAGGGCGGGCTGGGCGCGGGGCCCCTGCTGGCCGGTGTCGAGCCTGCTCGCCGGGGGCCCGCGGCAGAGCCTCAGAGGCCTCCCACGCCACTGGACGTGCAGGAGCTGGTGGCAACGCTGGAGCCCGGCGGTCGGGTGGCCAAGGCCATGGGGGCATACGAGCGCCGGCCGCAGCAGCTGGAGATGCTGGCCGCCATCTGCCAAGCCCTCAACGAGGGTCGCCACCTGGTCGTGGAAGCGGCCACGGGCGTGGGCAAGTCCCTCGCCTACCTCCTGCCGGCGCTGGTCTTCGCTCACACCAACCATGACCGGGTCGTCATCTCCACCCACACGATCAACCTGCAGGAGCAGCTCTACACCAAGGACATCCCCCAACTGGCGCGCGCCCTGGGCACCGAGCCCTCGGTAGCCCTCCTCAAGGGACGCAACAACTACCTCTGTCCTGCCCGGTTGCACGCCCTGGAGGGCCGCCCGTCGCTTTACCCCGAACAGGCCCTGGCCCTGGCCAAGATCCTGGTATGGACGCCCAGCACCGCCACCGGTGATCGGGCGGAGCTGTTCCTCAACACGCCCTCTGAGCGGGGCGTATGGCAGCAGGTCTGTGCCGACCCCAACTGGTGCGACGGCGATAATTGCCGCTACCGCCAGCAGGGCCGGTGCTACTTCCACAGGGCTCGCCAGGCGGCCCAGCTGGCGGAAGTGGTGATCGTCAACCACTCCCTCCTGACCATGGACGCGTGCATGGAATCCGGGAGCCTGCCGGAGTACGAGCACCTCATCGTGGATGAGGCCCACCACTTTCCTGACGCGTGCACCAACGCCCTGAAGCTGGAGTTGACCTTCTTCCAGTTCAACGACATCCTCGACAGCCTGCTCTCCGGCGAACAGGGCTCCGAAAGTGGGGCCCTATCCGCCGTCCTGCGTGCGCTTCGGCGCATCAAAGCCAGGGCAGCCCGAGCTCTGCAGGATTGCGAGCGCCTGAGCGATGCGCTGGCCTCCCTGCGGTCCCACCTGAGCGCCGCCTCAGCTTCTCTGGATGTCTGCGCCGAGCGTCTACTGGGCAGCTCCGGCCGCACCTACGTCCAGCAGCACCGACTCACCGCTCGGGAGCGCGCTTCCGCGGAGTGGACAGGGCTGGTCGAGGCTTGGGCTGCGGCCAAGAACAGCGCTTCCACCGTGCTGCGGCAGCTGGATGAGGTGAAGCGGCAGCTGGTTACCCTGAGGCTGGACGAGGACCTCATGGAAGCCATCCAGGCGATGGGAGCCGGCAGTCGCGAGCTCCAGGAGCTGGTGGACGGCTTCGAGCAGGTCATAGCTGCGCCCACGGAGGGCCACGTGTACTGGCTGTCGGCCAGGGAAACAGGCGGCCCTGTGACCCTGAACCGTGCGCCTATCAGCGTGGCCGAGAGCCTCCAGGACCGCCTGTTCAGTGAGAAGCGCACCGTCGTCCTCACCTCGGCGACCCTCACCACGGCCGGCACCTTCGACTACTACCTGCAGCAGGTAGGGCTGGACTCAGTGCGGACCCTCACTATTGGCTCTCCCTTCGACTACCGCGGTTCCGCCCTGGTCTGTATTGCCCGCGACGTGCCGGAGCCGCGCAACCCCGGTCATCAGAAGGCGGTGGAGGACGCCATCCTGCACCTGGCCCGAGCCATCGGCGGCAGGCTCATGGCCCTCTTCACCTCGTACAGCCAGCTCAAGGCAACCACCCGCTCGCTCAGCCATCTGCTGGAGCAGGAGAACATACTCCTCTACTCCCAGTCGGAGGGAGGCGGCCGCAACCAGCTCCTAGAAGGGTTCAAGTCCGCAGAGCGGGCGGTCCTGCTGGGCACCCGGTCCTTCTGGGAAGGGGTGGACGTTCCCGGCGATGCCCTCCAGTGCCTGGTCATGGCCAAGCTGCCGTTCATGGTCCCTGACGACCCCATAGTCGCTGCCCGCAGTGAGCAGTACTCGGACTCGTTCAGCCAGTACCTACTGCCCGAAGCCATACTGACCTTCCGACAAGGCTTCGGCCGCCTCATCCGGACGCAGGCCGATCGCGGCGCCTTCGTGATCCTGGACAGCCGCATTCGCACCAAGACCTACGGCAACAGCTTCCTTCGCTCCCTCCCCGATTGCACCTTCTTCGAGGGGACTATGGCTAGCATTCCGGAAAAGGTCGTCTTGTGGCTGAACAGGACGCAGCCCGGGTAATATGGCTTACGCTTGCTAAATCCCACTGTCACTCTGATTTGGGAGGCAAACCAAGTTGATCTCCGTAACCGAACTACGTCGCGGAACCGTCTTCGAGTCCGACGGCAACCTGTACCGCGTGCTCGAGTACCACCATCATAAGCCAGCCCGCGGCAACGCCTACATACGCACCAAAGTCCGCGATCTCCGGTCCGGTGCCACCTTGGAAAAGACCTTCGTGTCTGGGGACCGGATTCAGGACGTTCGCCTCGACCACCGCACCGTCCAGTACCTGTACAACGACGGCAACTTCTACTACTTCATGGACACCGAGACCTACGAGCAGTTCGCCCTCTCCAAGGAGACTCTCGGCGACCTGGTGAACTACCTCATCGAGAACCTCACCCTGGAGATCTCCACGTACGAGGGCGAGCCCTTGGACATCGAGCTGCCCATCACCGTGGATCTGGAAGTGACTCACACCGAACCCGGGTTCAAGGGCGACACTGCTAGCGCCGCCACCAAGCCGGCCACCGTGAGCACGGGGCTGGTAGTCCAGGTACCGCTCTTCATCGAGGTGGGCGACGTCATCCGGATAGACACTCGGGATGGCTCATACCTGACGCGGGTCTGACAGGCGATGTATCTGGACCTGCCCGGGACCGCGTTCCTCACTGTAGGACAGATCACCGCGCACCTACGCTCGGTGCTGCTGCGCGATGACATCCTGCAGGACATCTGGGTGCGCGGTGAGGTCTCGGGGGCGAGCCTCTCCCGGGGCGGGCACCTGTTCTTCTCGCTCAAAGACTCGGACGCCCTCATCAAGGGCGTGGTCTGGGCTCCGCTGTCCTACCGGCTGCGCTCTCAGCTGACCGATGGCCAGGAGGTACTGGTCCACGGCCGGGTGGACCTCTACCCTCAACAGGGCGTGTACCAGCTTTACGTGGACGAGGCGATGCCCGTGGGGACGGGCATTGCCTACCTCGAGTTCGAGCGGGTCCGGGCCAAGCTGGAAGCCGAGGGGCTCTTCGATCAGGAGCGAAAGCGCCCGCTTCCCGCCTTCCCCCGCCGAATCGGGGTGGTGACCTCCGCCTACGGGGCCGCCCGCCGCGACATCGAGAACGTGCTTCGCCAGCGCTGGCCCAGCGTCGAGGTCGTGCTGGCCGGATCGAGCGTGCAGGGCGATGGCGCCCCCGAGAGCCTGGTGGCGGCCCTGCATGCCGTGGCCACGCAAGCTGTGGACGTGATCATCCTGGCTCGCGGCGGAGGCGACAAAGAGGCACTGTGGTGCTTCAACGACGAACGGCTGGCGCGGGCCATCGCGGACATGCCTGTCCCGGTTATCACCGGGATCGGCCACGAGACCGATTTCACCATCGCCGACTTCGTGGCCGACCTCCGGGCGCCCACCCCCTCAGCAGCCGCCATGGCCGCCGTACCCGATCGCCGCGAGGTGCTGGCGTCCGTTGAGGACTGGGAGCGACGGCTCCTCGACGCCGTGCAGGACCTGGTTTCGGGGCACAGGATGCAGGTGTCGCACCTGACGCGGGTGCTTCAGCGCTCCTCACCGGCCTACGTCGCCGGTACCTGGCGGCAAGCCACGGAGGAGATGTCCGGGAGACTGCTGCGCACCGGGGCGAACCTCGTCCCTTCGCGCCGGGCCGAGGTGCAGTCCCTCGCCCGGAGGCTGCGCGCCTGCGTCCCGCGCACGGAACCACTCAGAGAGCGACAAGGCCTGCTGGCAGGCAAGTTGCATCGGGCCATGGAGAACCGCTTGGCCCACTTGCGAGCCCAAGTAGACAGCCTGAACGCCAGCCTGGTGGCCCTGGACCCGGAGGCGACGCTGAAGCGGGGATACGCCATTGTCCATGCCGGAGGCTTCCAGGGCCCGGTAGTGTCCGATGCCACCGGGCTTCGCCCTGGTGATGCTCTGGCCATCAGGCTGGCCCAAGGCGGCGCTCTGACCAAGGTCGAGCGACCGCTGCCGGAGATGCAAGAAGAGGAGAATGAGGGCTGATGGCATCCACTGCGCCACTCGACGGTATGAGCTTCGAAGAGGCCTACAGCTCGCTGCAGCAGGTGGTCGAGCAACTGGAGAAAGGGAACCTGCCCCTCCAGGACTCCCTGGCTCTCTTCGAGCGCGGCATGCTGCTCGTTCGCCGCTGCACCAGCTGCCTGAACGAGGCCGAACTCAAGATCACTAGCCTCTCGGAGAGCCTAGACGGCGAGCTCAGTTAGCAGCCGCGCGCCGCTGACTGCCTCTCACCCCCGCCGTTAGCCGGACCGGCCGGCGCTGAGCCGCGCTGCCACCACCTGGCCCACGGACACGCAGCCATCATTGGGGGGCAACTCACGGTGTAGGAGTGGCTCCAGCCCGGCCCGATGCAGCCCCTCCGCGCAGAGGGCAAGGAGCAGCCGGTTCTGGAAGCAGCCGCCCGAGAGAGCAACGCGCTTGGTTCCTGTCTCCTGGGCCAGAGCTCCGCACACGCCCACCACCATGTCGGCGGCCGTTCGGTGAAAGGCGAGCGCCACCTGCTCCGCCGGGACCCCTTCCTCTAGGTCATCCAGCACTGCCCTCAGCACCCCAGCCACGCTCACTTCGCCCCCCTGCCGCTCCCAGGGATACGTGCGCACCGGGGCCGAGGGCGCGCGTCGGGCGAGGGTCTCCAGCCGGATAGCGGCCTGGGCTTCGTAGGTGACCTCGCGGGCCAGCCCCAAGAGCGCCGCCACCACGTCAAACAGGCGGCCCATGCTGGACGTGGGCACGGCCCACGAGCCTCGGATCCCGGCAGCCAAGACCTCCCAATCGCCGGCCGGAAGGTGCCGGAGCGCGGGCAGGCTGTGGGCCCGCTCGCCCTCGCCCAGGGCCATTAGGTAGGTCGCGGCCAGGCGATCCACCCGCCTGATGGCGGCATCGCCACCCACCAGGGGCAGGTAGCCCAGGTGAGCCATCCGCTGGTAGTCCCCACCGGTCACCAACAGCCACTCGCCACCCCAGATGCGCCCGTCCGTGCCATAGCCGGTTCCGTCCAGCACCACCGCCAGCGCCGGCTCCCCCAGAAGTCCGTGCTCGAGCAGGCAGGCCAAGGCATGAGCGTGGTGGTGTTGCACGGGGACCAGGGCCTGACCCTCGCGAGCCGCGCGCTCGCGCGCATAGTGCGTCCCCGCGAAGTCGGGGTGCAGGTCGTGAGCGATCACTTCCGGGCTGACCGAGAACAGTTCCTCGAACTGGGCCACTACCCGCAGGAAATGCTCGTAGGTCTCGGCATTGTCCAAGTCTCCGATGTGCTGACTGGGGAACGCCAGCCGGTCGCGGGCCAGGCAGACAGTGGCCTTCATCTCCGGCCCAACCGCCAGAACCTGAGGGCCATCCATAGGCAGGGCCAGGGGAGCAGGAGCGTAGCCCCGGGCCCGGCGGATGATCTGAGGCACCTCCTCTTCGGGCCCTACCACGGTGGCTACCACGCTGTCGTCGCAGGGCATGTGGATGGGCCGGTCATGAAGGAGCCAGGCGTCAGCGATGTGGGCCAGGCGCTGACGGGCCTCGTCGTTGTCCACGGCCAGCGGCTCCTCGGACAGGTTCCCACTGGTCATGACCAAGGGGCCCCCCACCTCCCGCATGAGGAGCAGGTGGAGGGGCGTATAGGGGAGCATCACCCCAACTGTGTCACAGTCCGGTGCGATATGCGAACTCAGTGGCCGGCAGTCATCGCCGGCACGGGGCAAGAGGACGATGGGCGCCTGAGGCGAGGTGAGGAGCCTCCGCGCCGTTGGGCCCACCTGGCAGTAGGCCTCGGCCATGGCCTCGTCCGCAACCATGATGGCCAATGCTTTGTCTGGCCGGGCCTTCCTCTGCCGCAGGCGCAGCACCGCCGCGTCGTCCGTGGCGTCCACCGCCAGGTGGAACCCGCCCAATCCCCGGATGGCCAGGATCTCCCCCCGTCGAACGCATTCCGCCGCGTCTCGGAGCACGACATCCGCGTCACCGTCCACCCGCGTCCCGTCCGCCCGCTCCAACCAGACCCTGGGCCCACACCGGGCGCAGGCCACCGGCTGGGCGTGAAAGCGGCGGTCGAGCGGGTCCTCGTACTGGGAGCGGCACAGCTCGCACATGGCGAAAGACTTCATGGTGGTGGTGGCGCGGTCGTAGGGCACGCGCTCGATGATGGTGTAGCGCGGCCCGCAGTTGGTACAGTTGGTAAACGGATACAGGTAGCGAGGGTCGCCGGGAGTGAGCACCTCCCGCCGGCAGTCATCGCACAGGGCCACGTCGGGGCTGACGGGCTGGTAGCCGCCCTCGTCCAGGCTCGCCACGATCGCGAAGCCCTGACAACGTTGCAGAGGCGCTGCCGTTACCGTCAAGCGGTCCACGTGGGCCAGCGGGGGCAACTCAGCGCGCAGACGGCGCTCGAACTCATCCAGCGCTGCCTCTGGCCCCTCTATGTGAATGGCCACGTCCCCGGAGCGGTTCTGCACCCAACCGGCCAGGCCACCCTCGGCGGCCAGGCGATACACGAAGGGCCGGAAGCCCACCCCCTGGACGGTGCCGAAGACCTCTAGTCGGCGAGCCCTAGTCTCCTCGCCCACGAGCGGCCTGCTCCCGGAGCCAATCTAGCCAGGGGGACATGCCTTCTCCCGTGCGCGCCGACAGGCACAGAAGAGGGGCCTTGCTGTTGAGGCGGCGCAGCCCATCCTGGTAACGGTCCAGGTCGAACCCCACGTAGGGAGCGACGTCCCACTTGCTGACTACCACAGCATCGGCTTCCCGGAACACTGCCGGGTACTTGACCGGCTTGTCGTCGCCTTCGGGAGTGCTCGATACCACTACACGGAGGTGCTCGCCCAGGTCCACCCCGGCCGGGCACACCAGGTTGCCCACGTTCTCGATAAAGACGATGTCGGTGGCAGCCAGGTCCAGCTCCTGCAGGGCCGGCGCCAGCATGCCGGGCCGCAGGTGACAGCCGCCACCGGTGTTGATCTGCACGGCAGAGAACCCCGCCTCCTCCACCAGCATCGCGTCCAGGTCGCCGGCGATGTCGCCTTCGATCACGGCGCAGGTCAGCTCGCCGGCCAAGGCTCGAGCGGTGGCCAGGATCAGGGTAGTCTTACCCGCACCTGGTGAGGCCATGATGTTCACCGCCAGCACGCCGGCCTCATCTAGGAGCGCTCGGTTAGCGGCCGCTGTCTCCGCGCTGCCTGCCATTACGGACCGTCCAACCACGATCGTTTTCGCCAACGGAATCTCCTACTCCACCTCGATAGACTCGACGCGGAACTCCTCGCCCTCCAGCACGTCGGCGAACACCTCGGCGCAGCGGGGGCACCGGTAGTCGCGCGCCTCCGGCCGGTAGAGCTCGCCACAGCCCCGGCACCGGGCCACGGCCGGCACCCGCCGGAACTCCAGCCGGGCCCCCTCGGCGATGGTCCCCTGGGTGAGGAAGCTCCAGTAGAACTCCACCGAGTCCGCCACTACCGGGGAGAGCTCGCCCAGAACCAGGTTCACGGCCTTCACCGAGCGCGCCCCGGCCTTGTGCGACTCATCCAGGACCAGCCGGAGCACCTCCTCGGTAACGACGAGCTCGTGCATAGTGTTGACTAACCCTCCTTGGCAAGCATAACATACACGGCACTATGACAGCATCATACCGTATCCAGCTCGATCCGCATCGGCCGCTGGTCACTTCCGCCGGCCTCCAGGCCAATTCGCCCCTGCTCACGGCCGTCTCGGTCTACGCGGAGGCTCTGGCCCAGGAAGGTGCCAGCCAGAACACCGTGTCCGCCTTCGAGGCCGATCTCAGGCTCTTCGCCGAGAGCGCCGGAGCCGACACGCCTGTCGGAAAGGTGAAGCCCGAGCACGTGGAGCAGTTCCGGGAGTTCCTGACCGCCGAGCGCGACGTACCCTGTAGCCCCGCCACTCTTAGGCGCAGGCTGACCGCCGTCCAGTCCCTGTTTCGCTTCCTGGAGGAGGAGCGGGTGGTGGCCAGCAATCCGGTCCAGTCCACGGCCCCGGGACCGGTCAGCCGTAGACCCGCTTCCACGTCCTTGCTGAGTGAGGCCGAGGTCGAGGCGCTGCAGGAGGCGGCGCGTGCCGAGGCGGCCGATGGAGACTGGCGGCCGCTGCTGCTGGTGTCCCTGCTTCTGAGCACCGGCATGTCCAAGACCGAGTGCCTGGGGCTCAACGCCGAGGACCTGGACCTCGAGGCCGACACCATCACCATCGGCAAGCCACCGCGCAGCCGGACGCTCCCCCTACCGGCCGAGGTGCGAGAGGCCTACCTAGGCTACCGGCAGTCGCACCCCTCCGGTGGACGGTTGTTCGACTGCACCGGGCGCAACCTCGAGTACGTCTTGGCGAGCGTGGGGCGCCGCGCCGGGCTGAGCCGCAATCCCTCGTTTCGCATACTGCGAACCACCGCCGCCGCCCGGCTGCTGCGCCAGGGCGAGGATAGGCGCTCGGTGGTAGACCGGCTGGGCATCAGCCCCCATACGTGGCCGGCCATGCGGCGCCGGATCAGCGAGTGATGGGCAGCATCACCTGGTAGACAGCCTGGTAGCGGTAGAGCTCCGCCCGGATGTCTCCTTCCCAGCCGCCCATGGCGTAGACGGTGGTGTCATCCGCCACCACGGCCATGTTCCGCCAGGCGCCCGTGACGGGCATCTCCCACTGCTGCCACGCTGTCTGACCTACCGCCAGGCGCTCACAGAAGGCGGTCGCCGCAGTCCAGCCACCGCCAACGGCGTAGATGGTGTCGCCGATGGCGACCGCGCCCAGTCCGGCCCTGGCCTCCACCAGTGGCGGGCCGGCCTCCCATCGCCCCTGCCCCCCTTCCTCGGGGACGAACACGTCCACCCGGGTTAGCACCTGCCGGCCGTCATAGCCCCCGATGACGAACAGGCGGCCCTGGGCCCACACCGCCGCCGCGTGCAGGCGCGGATGGGGCAGGGGCGCCAGCCGGCGCCAGGTGTCGGCCCCGGGCTCCAGCACCAAGGTATCAGTTCGGTACTCGCGGCCATCCCACCCGCCGGCAATGTATACGTTCTGGCCGTCGGTGGCGATCGCATAAGCACAAAGCGGCTCCGGGAGCGCCGGACCACGCCTCCAACTATCGGTGGCCGGGTCATACACCTCAACCAGGCGAGTCACCTGGCCATCGGCCGTGAGCCCACCGGGCACGTACACGAGCCCGTCCACGGTGGCCGCGCCCACGTTGCTCACCGGTATGGGTTTGGGCGTCCCCAGGCGCCAGGTGTTGGTGCCCGAGTCGTACACCTCGAGGGAGCCCGTGATCCCCTCGGCGCTATCGCCCCCCACCACCACGATCTCCGAGCCGACAGCAGCCGCGGCAAAGCGATGGCGCCCAGTGGGCATCTGGGCCGCCTCGGACCAGCGCCCGACCTCCTCGCGCGGTGTCCCAGCCACGCCGGCGGCGGGCTGCTCCCGCAGGGGGTCCGGTAACGCGTCAGAGGCGCGCGCGGCCGGGCGCCCGGGCCAGGCGATCGCCGCTGCGGCAACGAGCAGCGCCAGTACCATGGTTGCCTTCTGCCACCACAGTACCGTCACGGCCTGGATAGCCGGTCCAGCCTCGGGAGCCGCCTCTTGGCTTGGTTCCGACGCTCGGGGCTCGGAGCCGGCAGGCGGCTGCACCAGACCCATCTCGATCGCGACCATAGTGGCCTCGGTCCGGGACCGCACTTCCATCTTGGCGAAGATGTTACGCAGGTGCACCTTGACCGTGCTGGCACTTATGTCTAGTTTGGCCGCGATCTCCTTGTTGCTGGCACCAGTCGCCACCAGCGTCAGGATCTCTTTCTCGCGTTCGCTCAGTTCCTCTCGTACGCTCGCCATGCCCTGAGCAGCCCGCCTTTACCACTGCTCCACAGTGATGTTGAAGTCCCCGATCTCGGCGTCCAGCCGCTCCTCTTCGAGCCAGGCCACCGCCTTATTGAGGACGGCTTCGGCGCGCGCCCTCTCGTTGGACACGCAGACGATCCCCAGCGAAGCCACGTTCCAGAGATCGAGCTCCCCTACCTCGGCCACAGAAACGTTGAACTTCTGTCGCATCCGCTGGACGGCGGAACGCACGACCTGACGCTTGTCTTTGAGCGAAAAGGAGCCCGGAATCCTCAACTCGAGAACGCACACACCAACGAACAACGCCTAACCTCCCGCCAGGTGCCCGCGCAACTGGTTGAGCACTTGCTCCAGGTCTTCGGGCAGCGGCGACTCCACGGACACCGTCTCACCGGTGCCCGGATCCGTGAACCGGAGGGCATGAGCATGCAGGAACTGACGCTCCAGGCCCAGGTCCCTCCTCCCCCGGCCGTACACCGGATCCCCGGCGACGGGGTGGCCCACTGCCGCAAAGTGCACCCGGATCTGGTGGGTGCGGCCAGTGAGCGGATGGGCGTGAATCAGGGTATAGCCCGATAGGCGCTCCAGCGTCTCGTACTGGGTGCGCGCGGGCCGCCCACCCTGCCGGACCACGGCCTGGCGCGCGCGATGCTGCGGGTGCCGCCCCACCGGCGCGTCAATGATGCCCGCTTCTGGCGACGGCGCCCCTGCCACCAGGGCCAGGTAGGTCTTCCAGACCTCGTGCCGTCGAAACTGCTCCTGCATCCCTCGCAGCCCAGTATGCGTGCGTCCGAAGGCCACCAGGCCAGAGGTGTCGCGGTCCAGCCGGTGCACGACGCCGCTACGTTCGGAAGGGCCGACGCCCTGGATCTCCGGGTAGCGCCAGAGCATGGCGTTGACGAGGGTCCCGCTGCGGTCGTGGCTCGTCGGGTGCACCAGCACGCCGGCCGGTTTGTCCACTACCACCACGTCCGCGCTTTCGTATACCACCACCAGTTCCAGCGGTTCTGGCCGCACAGCCAGGTCAGGCACAGGCGGGAGGGTGACCTCGATCCGGTCACCGGGTTGCAGGAGCAGCGAAGGCTTGGCCGTACGGCCGTTGACCAGGACCTCGCCGGCCTCAATGAGCTTACGCGCCTGGGTGCGGGAGAGCGCCTCGACCGACGCCGCCAGGTGCTGATCGAGCCTCTCGCCGCCCTCGGCCACCACCCACTGCCTGGTCTGCCCGGGGGCATCAACCACAGGGCGGCTGCTCGCTGCTGAGGGTGGAAGGAGCCTCGGGCGCCACCTCTGGCTGATCCTCCAATAGCAGGTAGATCGCCAGGATTACCACCCCGACGGAGACCGCGCTATCGGCCACGTTGAAGATGGGCCAGAAGTGGACGTGTAGGAAGTCCACCACGTAGCCCGTGGTGAGGCGATCCACCAGGTTGCCCAGGGCCCCACCCTGGATCATGCCGATGGACAGGCGCACGAGGAAGTGCTGCACCGGGAGCCGATCGTACCAGACCGCCAAGGCGATCACCACCACGACCTTGACGATGGCAAACAGCGTGGCCGCCTCTGGCAGGAGCCCGAACGCAGCACCGCTATTATGGATGTAGGTGAGTGTGAAGATGTTCTCCAGTCCCTTGATGACCGTGACCGGCGTCTCGAAGGGCAGGTTCTCCACTACCCACATCTTGGTCAGGCGGTCCAGTATGATCACGATCGCCAAGGCCAAGACTGTCGCCCAGGGCAGGAAGGGCGGTCGTTTGCTCAGGGACAGGTCTCCGCGGGTTCTTGTCATCAGGTTACCTCACGGGCATTCTACCGTCCCACAAGTAAGGGGAGCAAGGCGACCCTTGCTCCCCTCCTCAGTCAGATGTCGGGCGGTTCCCGCTAGGCCTTGGTCACGGCCAGGCTGAGCTCCTCCCCGTCCAGAGAGAAGCTCTCCCGGTACGCACCCTCCGGCCCGGTTCCCGGCTCGAGGCCCTGGCTCAGAGTCTCCTGCTGGATGTAGGCCCCGTACTGCTCAAAGACGGGCGCCAGCCCCTCTCCAGCCCGGTAGTACGTCACTATGTAGTCCTCGATCCGGAAGCCGGCGTCCTTGCGCATGTTCTGCACCCTGCGCACGACCTCCCGCGCCAGGCCCTCCAGGCGCAGTCCCTCGGTGATCTCGGTGTCCACGCCCACAGCGTAGCCGGCCTCTGCCGCCAACGAGAGCCCGGCCGCCGGCTCCATGATGACCTCTACCTCATCCGGCTCCAGCTCCACCTGCTGCCCCTGGACCTCGATCACCAGCGGCTGGCCGCGCTTGAGCCCCTCCGCCGCCTCGGCGTCGGTGAGGCCCGCGACAACCGACCTGATCGCCGGGAAGAGCCGGCCGTACTTGGGACCGAGCTTCGCCGGCAGGGGATTGAACCGGTAAGACCCCAGCTCCGCCGCCGACGCCGCCACCTCGATGGCCTTGACGTTGAGCTCCTCCATCACCACATCGGTCAGCCGCAGCAGTGCGGCCTCTTCCTGCGGCGAGCGCAGAGCTACCACCGCCCGGCTCAAGGGTTGGCGCAGCTTGATGCCGGCACTGTTGCGGGCCGCATGGCCTAGGCTCACCACCCGCATGGCCAGCGCCATGTCCGCGCGTAGGCCCTCATCCACCAGGCTCAGGTCGGCCGTCGGGAAGTCGCACAGGTGGACGCTGTCCGGCGCCTGCGCATCCAACCCGGCCACGAGGTTGCGATAGATCTCCTCGGCGATGAACGGGGTGAAGGGCGCCAGCAGCTTTGCCACCGTCACCAGGCACTCATGGAGCGTCAGGTAGGCCGCCGCCTTGTCTTCATCCGCCTCGGACTTCCAGAAGCGACGCCGGCTGCGTCGGACGTACCAGTTGCTCAGGTTGTCCACGAAGCGCTCGATGGGCCGCGCGGCACCGGGCACGTCGTACTGGGCGAGTGCCTCGTCCACCGTAGCGACCAGGTTGTGCAGCTCCGCCAGCACCCAGCGGTCCAGCTCGGGCCGCTCCGCCACCGGAACCTCGTGCTCCAGCGGGTTGAACCCGTCAATGTTGGCGTAGGTGACGAAGAACGCGTAGGTGTTCCAGAGAGTGAGCAGGAACTCGCGCACCCCCGCCCCCACCAGGTCCATCGAGAAGCGGCGAGGGTTGCCGGGCGGTGCGGCGGTGTACATGTACCAGCGCAGCGCGTCGGCCCCGTGCTGAGACACCACCTCTTCCCACCGGACGACGTTGCCCCGGGACTTGCTCATCTTCTGGCCTTTTTCGTCCAGAATGTGCCCCACCGAGACCACATTCTTGAAGCAGGCCTGCTGGAACAGGATGGTGGAGATGGCATGGAGGCTGTAGAACCAACCTCGGGTCTGGTCCACCGCCTCGCAGATGAAGTCAGCCGGGAACTGCTCTCGGAACTTGGCCTTGTCCCCGAAGGGATAGTGCCACTGGGCAACCGGCATGGACCCGGAGTCAAACCAGCAGTCAATGACCTCCGGCACCCGCCTCATGGTGCCGCCACACCGGCACTGGTACGTCACGTTGTCCACGTACGGCCGGTGCAGGTCGATGCCATCGGCGAAGACCTGGTCGAACATGCTCCCGGGCTTGTTCCGGAGCTCCTCGATCCCGCCTACGCACTCGGTCTCTTCGCACGCATCACAGCGCCACACAGGCAGCGGCGTGCCCCAGTAGCGGTCCCGGCTGATGGCCCAGTCGATGTTGTTCTTCAGCCAGTCGCCGAAGCGTCCCTCACGCAGGTGCTCGGGGACCCAGTTGATGCCCTGGTTGAGCTCCACCAGCAGGTCTCGGTACCGAGTAGTCCGGACGAACCAGGAGGAGCGGGCGTAGTAGAGCAGCGGGCGGTCGCAGCGCCAGCAGAAGGGATAGACGTGCCGGATGCGCGTCTCCTTGAAGAGCAGCCCTCGCTCCTTGAGGTCCCGAGTGATGAGCGGGTCAGCGTCCTTGACGAACATCCCCTGCCAGGGGGTGACTGCCTCGATGAACTGACCATTACCGTCCACCGTCTGCAGCACCGGCAGGCCGTAGCGCTGCCCCACCACCATGTCTTCCGCACCGAAGGCCGGAGCCATGTGAACGACGCCAGTACCCTCCTCGGTGGAGACGAAGTCGGCGGAGACGACGTAGTACGCGCGCTCCTTGGGTGTCAGGAAGGTGTAGAGCGGTCGGTAGGAGCGTCCGACCAGGTCCTTACCCTTCATCCGGCGCACGACCTTGTGCTCGCCCAGCAGGTCTTCCGCCAGGGCCGCGGCCAGAATTAGCCGCTCACCGTCCTCGCCCCTCTCGGCCACGACGTACTCGACATCGGGGTGCACGGCCAGAGCGACGTTGCCCGGCAGCGTCCAGGGCGTCGTCGTCCAGACCAGGAAGTAGGTGCCTTCCTCATCGGCCACCGGGAAGCGCACGTACACCGAAGGGTCCTCGGTCTCGGCGTAGCCCTGAGCCACCTCATGGTCTGAGAGCGGCGTGCCACAGCGAGCGCAGTACGGGACCACCTTGAACCCCTGATAGAGGAGCTCCTTGTCCCACATCTGCTTCAGGATCCACCAGACCGACTCGATGTACTCGTTGGTCATGGTGATGTAGGGATCGTCCATGTCGATCCAGAAGCCGATGCGCTCGGTCATCTGCTCCCACTGCTCGACGTACCGGAACACGCTCTCCCGGCAGCGAGCGTTGAACTCCGCCACTCCATAGGCCTCGATCTGCTGTTTCCCGGTGAAGCCTAGCTGCCGCTCCACCTCCAGCTCGACAGGAAGACCGTGAGTGTCCCAGCCACCCTTCCGCAGGACATAGCGGCCCTTCATGGTGTGATAGCGCGGGAACAGGTCCTTGAACACCCGGGCAATGACGTGGTGAGTGCCGGGCAGGCCATTAGCCGTAGGTGGACCCTCGTAGAACACCCAGGGTTCCCTGTCGGGCCGCAAGCTGCGACGAAACACGTCGGCTTCCCGCCAGAACTCCAGGATGCGTTCCTCCATCTCGGGGAGGTTCGCCCGTCCGCTCACCTCACCAAACAACTGCCCCATGCCAGTCCTCCTACTCCCGTAGGCAAATGAAAAGGCCCTCGTCCTCCAGGGACGAGAGCCTGAGAAAGTCAAACCCCCGCGGTACCACCCTGCTTAGCAGTAACCGCTCACTCTATCGGCTACGTGTTCATAGCCGCGTCGCGGTAACGGGCGACGACTCCGGCCAAGCCTACTCGGTACTCCCTTTCGGTTGGCGACTCGGGAAGGATTTTCGCCGACCCTCACGCACCCACCTCTCACCATACGCGGGCTCTCTGAGCGCTACAGGCCGACTACTCGTTTCCGTCACAGTCGCTGAGCTCTTAGACTAACCCCTATCCTAACACCACCAGCATACCGGTGGCAACTTGGACGGAGCTGTGGCCCCTTCCCGCGCCTATCGCCTCACGCAAAGACGCCAAGCCGCAGAGGGGAAAGGCACTGCCTTCGCGTGTCTGCGGCTTGGCGTGAGGCCCTTGGCAGACGCGCTCGTATTCCGAGGGCCCTGGCGAGCACATGCACCCCACGTGTCATTCCGAGCGAAGCGAGGAGTCTGCTGCCAGCGGAAAGCCCTGGAATGGAATTCGGGGCTAACGGGCCTTCGGCCGGGCGTCCAGGGTCACGGCTTTGCCGTGACCGTCCAGCGCGGACGCCGGACAGGGGCGCGGGCTGCCTCACAGGGCGGACGGGGTCACGCGTCACGGGTCACGTGTCACCGGTAGGGGCGCGCACTCCTCGTAATGACTGTCGTCCCGAGACGTCCTCCTCTGTCATCCCGAGCGAAGCGAGGGACCTACAGCCGGCCGCAGCCCCGAACTCCGTTCATGCAAAGACGCCGAGCCGCAGAAGGCTTGGCGTCTTTGCGCCTTTGCATGAGGCCGAAAGATCCTATGACCGCGCCTTGACGGCCGCCTCGATGCGCTCCAGCGCCTTCTGGATGTTCGGAATCGAGTTGGCGTATGACAGACGAATGTGCCCCTCCCCGTAGGCCCCAAAGGAAGTGCCCGCCAGGGTCGCCACGCCCGCCTCGTGGAGCAGGTATTGCTCCATCTCCTTGCCCGACATCCCCGTCTCACTTATGTCAGGGAAGGCGTAGAACGCGCCCAGGGGCTTCACGCACCGGAAGCCCGGAATGGAGTTCAGCCCCTCGACGATGACATCCCGCCGCTCGCGGAAGGCTGCCACCATCGCGTTCACTGAGTCCTGCGGACCGGTAAGCGCCTCCACCCCCGCCCACTGAGTGGCGGCATTGGTGCAGGAGTTGGAGTTGATCATGAGCCGGGTAACGTGCTCGGCCAGCTCGACCGGCATCACCCCATAACCCAGTCGCCAGCCAGTCATGGCGTAGGTCTTAGAGAACCCATCCAGAATCACTGTCCGCTCGGCCATTCCCGGTAGGCTGGAGATGCTGGCGAACTCGGCCTCGTAGATGATCCGGCCGTAGATCTCGTCCGAGAGCACCATGATGTCCCGGTCCCGCACCAGGTCAGCCACCGCTTGCAGATCAGCCCGGGTCAGGACCCCGCCGGTCGGGTTGGCGGGCGAGTTGAGGATGATGAGCCGTGTCCGGTCGGTGACCAGCGATGCCAGCTCGTCGGTATCGAGGCGAAACTCGTTCTCCTGGCGCAGTGGCAACGGCACTGGCGTCCCACCCACGAAGCGAATCATGGACTCGTAGATGGGGAAGCCGGGGTTAGGGTATATGACCTCATCGCCGTCCTCGATGAGGGCGGTGATGACGAAGAACATGATGGGCTTGCCGCCTGGGACCACAACTACCTGCTCGGGCTCCACCGAGATGCCACGGGTCGCGGAGACCTCTGCCGCCACTGCCTTCCGCAGCTCTGGAATTCCGGCTGCCGGAGTGTAGTGGGTCTGGCCGGCGCGCAGGGCGCGGATCGCGGCCTCAGTGATGTTGGCGGGCGTATCGAAGTCCGGCTCACCGATCTCGAGGTGTATCACGTCGCGACCCTGTGCTTCCAGGGCACGCGCCGCGGCCAACACCTCGAAGGCCGTCTCCGTACCCAACTTGCTCATACGAGATGCCAAACGCATGGTTCCACCTCAACCTTGTCTGCGCAAAGCGGGAATGTCGCCCGATTATGTCACAGCCCAGCGCCCGTGTCGAAGAAGCGCGCTCAAGGCCCGGACGGGGGCAGCGGCGGCGCATGGCTCACCCGTTGCCGCGGAGGTGCCCGTATGTTATGATCGCCGCGGTATGGGGACCTTTGTTCATCCCACTGCAGTCGTCCATCCGAACGTGGAGCTGGGGGAAGGCGTCACCGTAGGGGAGTATGCGGTGGTCGGCGTTCCCCCGCGTGGCGCTACGCCCGGCGAGCTCCTGACTGTTGTGGGCGCCGGCAGCATCATCCGCTCGCACACCGTCATCTATGCCGGCAATCAGATCGGCGAGCGCTTCCAGACCGGCCACGCCACCATGATCAGGGAGTTCAACCGGATCGGTGACGACGTCAGCATAGGCACCCACTCCGTGATCGAGCATCACGTCGAGATCGGCCACGCGGTGCGCATCCACACGGGTGCCTTCATCCCCGAGTACTCGGTGCTCGAGGACGAGGCCTGGATCGGTCCCCACGTTGTCTTCACCAATGCCCTCCATCCACGCTGTCCTCGAGCCAAAGACTGCCTGCGTGGCCCGCGCATACGCCGGGGGGCCAAGATCGGGGCCAACGCCACCGTGCTGCCGGACCTCGAGGTGGGCGAGATGGCCCTCGTGGGGGCGGCCTCGGTCGTTACTCACGACGTCCCCGCCCGAGCGGTGGTGGCCGGCAACCCCGCCCGTGTGGTTCGCAGCATTGACCTTCTCACTTGCCCCTACAAGCTGATGGCCACCCCTTACGAGGACCCGGCTTAGCCGCAGAAGGGAGCGGACATGTCCCAGATTCCATTGGTGGACCTGAAGGCGCAGTACCTGGCCATTCGCGGCGAGATTGACGCCGCCATCCAGAGCGTCCTCGACAGCACCCGCTTCATCGGCGGGCCGGAACTGGCCGCATTCGAATCGGAGTTCGCCGCCTTCTGCCAGGCCGATCACTGCGTTGGGGTCTCCTCGGGCACCGCGGCCCTCACCCTGGCCCTGGCCGCCTGCGGAATCGGCCCCGCTGACGAGGTAGTCACCTCCACCCACACCTTCGTGGCTACCGCCGAGGCGATTGCCCAGGTAGGAGCGCGACCGGTGCTGGTGGACGTGGACCCCGATACGGGCACCGTCTCGCCTCGGCAGGTGGAACTGGCTCTGACTGGCCGTACCCGAGCGATCCTGCCGGTTCACCTCTATGGCCACCCCGCAGATCTGGGGCCCCTCCTGGAGCTGTGTGAGCGCTACGGCCTCTTCCTCATCGAGGATGCAGCCCAGGCACATGGAGCCACCTACCAGGGGCGTCGCGTGGGTTCACAGGGACACGCGGCCTGCTTCTCGTTCTACCCGGGCAAGAACCTGGGCGCCTACGGGGACGCCGGCGCCGTGGTCACCTCGGACGCTAACCTCGCCGATCGGGTGCGCATGCTGGCCGACCACGGCCGGGCACCGGGAAGCAAGTACGAACACGCCCAGGTGGGCTCCAACCAGCGTATGGACGCCCTGCAAGCGGCCATCCTGCGGGTGAAGCTCCGTCACCTCGATCAGTGGAATGCCCTTCGGCGGGAGCGCGCCGCCCAGTACGACGCCCTCCTGGCGGGCTCCCTGGCGCGGCCGCTGCGCCCTCCAGTCTGGGGTGAGTGCGTCTACCATCTCTACGTGGTCCAGGTCCCGCCGGCGACGAGAGCGTCGCTTCAGGCCCGCCTGGCCGAGGCCGGCATCGCTACGGGAATCCACTACCCCATCCCAGTCCACCTGCAGCCTGCCTTCGCCAACCTGGGGTATGGGGAGGGAGCCTTCCCCATAGCCGAGGCAATGGCGGCCTCGGTCCTATCCCTGCCGCTCTACCCCGAGCTCCAGCCGTCGCAGGTCGAGTTCATCGCCGATGCGCTTCTGCGTGCGCTACGCGAAATACTGTCGGAGTCATGATGGTCGCAGAGGAGACAGCCACCGTACAGGTCTCCATCTTCGCCCCGGCCTATAACGAGGGCGGCAACCTTCCCCTCCTTCTAGAGAAGCTCGACCGAACCATCGAGCGCCTCGGGGTGTCGGCGGAAGTGGTCATCGTGAATGACGGCTCCACCGACGACACCGCCTCCATTCTGGACCGTGCGGCCGGGATCTACCCCTGGCTGCGGGTGATTCACCATCGGCGCAATGCCGGCCTCACCGAGGCCATGCGCACCGGGTTCGAGGCCGTACGGGGCGAGGTGGTGGTCTTCATACCGTCCGATCTGGAATCGGACCCAGAAGAGGACGTTCCCGCCCTCCTGAGCAAGCTCGATGAGGGTTACGACGTCGTGGCCGGGTGGCGGCAGGGCCGGCGCGACCGCAAGGTTTTCGCCTCCTGGATCTACAACAACGTGTCCGCCCGGCTGTTCGGCGTCCACGCCCACGACATGAACTGGATCAAGGCCTTCCGGCGTGACGTCATCGAGAACATCCACCTCCGCTCCGACTGGCACCGGTTCATCCTCATGATCGCGGCCGCCCAGGGCTACCGGGTAGGTGAAGTCAAGACCTCGTACCGGCCGCGTCCCACCGGCCGCTCCAAGTTCGGCATTGGCCGCATACCCCGCTCCTTCCTCGACGTGCTGGTGGTGAAGTTCCTGCTCACCTTCAGCCGCAAGCCCATGCTCTTCTTCGGAGGCATCGGCCTGGCGCTGGAGGCTGCCGGACTGGGGCTGGGCGTGTACCTGGCCGGCCTGTACCTGCTCGAGCAGACGCAGCGACGGCCCCTGTTCAACCTGTCGCTGGGGCTGATCGGCGCGGGCTTGCTCCTGTTCCTCGTGGGCTTCCTGGCCGAACTCATCGTCACCCAGACCGAGTACCTGGAGCAGGTGCTGCGCGAGCTCAGGCGCCGGGACCGCGACTAGACCATGCGCATCCTGGAGCTCACCCACAACCTGCCCCGCTTCCCCGGGGATTTCAGTGGCACCTTCATTGACGCTCTCGCGAGCGCCATGAGCGCTCATGGCGCTCAGGTACAGGTGTTGGCGCCCCACGATAGCGACTACGGCCCTCCCATGCAGCGAGACTACGGCCTCAAGCTCTATCGCTACGCCTGGCCGAGCTCGTTCGAGACCGTCGGATACATGCGCAGCATGGCCGGTGACCTGCGGCCTCGGCCGGCTAGCCTCCTGGCTACCCCGGCCACCATCCTCTTCGGGGCGGCTGCATGCCTGCGAGAGGCACGCCGTCTCCAGCCTGACGTCATTCATGCTCACTGGCTGCTCCCCAACGGGCTGATCGGTGCTCTGGTGAGCCGCCTCACCGGCATTCCCCTGGCCGTTTCACTCCCGGGATCCGACCTGCTGGTGGCCCGGCTCAACGCCTTGACCCGTCTCATGGCCCGGTTCACCCTCGGCCAAGCCCGTCTCATCACCGCCAACAGCCAGGAGCTGCGTGATGTGGCCCTGGGGCTGGGCGCCGACCCCGACCGCTTTGACCTCATCGTCTACGGAGTAGACTCTGAGCAGCTGCGCGCCGACCCGGACGCCGGCCAGGCGTTACGCGAAAGGATGGGGCTCCAACCAGATGCCTTCGTCGTGTTGGCC
>JBMNTK010000031.1:0-24106 GCA_050945695.1 Anaerolineae bacterium
GATCAGTATGCCACGTTATGTGGCTGGTGGAAATTCCAAGAAGTAGTCATAACGTGGTTGACGAAAAGGGGTTGCTACCGTAGAGTAGAGGTGACGAGGGGGTGGATGGGCCCCGGTGGGCTCCGCGGTCTTCAAAACCGTCGGGGGCGCCCCAAGAGGTTGCCCCGGTGGGTTCGACTCCCATGCACTCCCGCCTGTGCTCCCTCGCCAGGACCGAGCTAGTTGTCCCCTGCCTCATTTCCGCCGCGATCTGACCCCGCCTCCAGCTGGGCACGCAGTGCTGCCACCACCGGGGCGTACTGGGTTAGCGCCTGCCGGCCGCTCTCGGAGAGCCGGTAGAGGCCCGGTCCCAGGCGCTCGAACCAGCCGTAGTGGTTGTCGTAGAGGATGCGCTGGGTCTTGGGGCAGCAGCCCAGCTCCCGCAGCCGGCGGGGCGTGCACTCGCCCTGCTCCTCCAGCCGCAGCGCTACTTCCAGAGCCCGTTCCCGGTAGGCGGTCACCAGCTTGCGGCCTCGGCTGCCGCCTCGGTTGTGATCGCCCGAACGCCCTCGCATCTCCCGGAAGACGGCGCGGCGGCGGGTGGGGCTGCGCCGACGCTGGTGGGGCAGGGGGTGGCAGGCCACCTCCACCGCTCCCGTCTCCACGTTCACCAGGATCAGGCCCAACTCCAGGCGCCGCAGTAGCCCCATGATGGCCTTCCATCGCCCCCGGCGTAGGCTGCCGGAAGGCTTGGGCACGGCCACGTAGACCGAGTCGGTCAGGGCTTGGCGCTGAACGGCCTGGGCCAGCAGGTCCACCGAGAGATGGCGCTTGAGTTCCACCACGACCAGGCCCTGGTCACTGGGGTCCTGGGCCTGCACGGCGGTCAGGTCGCACCCGGCCACCTCGCCTTGGACGGTGAAGCCCTGGGCGACCAGGTAGTCCCGCACCGGCGGGTATAGGTCGGTCTCTCTTTCCGGCGGCACATCTCACCCCCGTACCACGCGCCGTTTTCGCGTGTCCCTGACAGGCAGTATGATAGCCGGCATCTGCGATCAAACGCACAGCCGCGCCGGGTTCGCCTACAACGGGGTTGTGTCTAGGGAGGAACAAATGGGTCAGGACCTTTCTCGCTTCACCGTGCACCTGATAGGCAATGCTCACATTGATCTAGTCTACCGGTGGCGGCTGAACGAGGTTGTCGAGAGGGTGGGACCGGATACCTTCAAGGGGGTGCTGGACCTCATGGAGGTGGACCCCGACCTGACCTTCGAGCAGAGCCAGATGGCCCTCTACAAGGCCATGAAGGAACACGACCCGGACCTGTACCGGCGCATCAAGCAGGCCATCGCCGATGGGCGCTGGGCGGCAGTGGGCGGCTGGGCCGAGTGGGACCACATGCTCACGGGCGACGAGAGCATCATTCGCCATCTGCTTCTCGGTCTCCAGTTCATGCAGGCCGAGGAGCTGGCCGACGAGCTGGTGGTGGAGTGGTGTGCCGATTCCTTCTCCGGGCATCCCCACACCCTGCCCACCATCCTGGCGGGCTGCGGGATCAAGTACCTGCTCATGATCCGGGCTACGCCCAAGGGCATGCCGGCCTTCTGGTGGGAGGGGCCGGATGGCTCGCGGGTGCTGACCGCCAAGGCGCCGATGGGCTACGGGATTGCCCTGTCCCCGGACGTGCTGGAGATGCTCCCGCAATGGGAGGAGGCCACCGGGCTGACCGACGTCATGGTGCTGTATGGCATGGGCGACCACGGCGGCGGCCCCCGCCAGGGAGACTTGGACGCGCTGGCCGAGATGCGGGCCCAGCCCGGCGCCCCCAACTTCGTCCACGACCTGCCCGAGCCCTTCTTCCGGACGCTGGAGCAGCGCATGGCGGAGGTATCGGCGCGGGAGGGCCGCTCCTACGTGTTCAAAGGGGAACTGCTGGACGTGTCGCGAGGCGCCTACACCTCCGAGTCTCGCAACAAGCGCAGCATCGTCGAGCTCCAGCACGACCTTCTGGCTGCAGAACGCCTGGCCTCGCTTTCCTCCCTCCTGCAGCGCAAGCCGGTCTACCCGCGGGTGGACTTCGACCAGACGTGGCAGTCGCTGTTGATCCACCAGTTCCACGACGACGTGCCCGGGACCTCGCGCCATCCGGTCTATCTGGACAACGAGCGCGACTTCGAGCGCATCCGGCAAGAGATCGAGGACATGACCGTCACCGCCATGGGCGAGATCGGTGCGCGGCTGGATACGCGCGGCGAAGGGCAGCCGGTGGTGGTGTTCAACCCGACCGGTTGGAAGCGGACCGGGCCGGCGGTGGCCACCATCCGCCTGGCCGAGGAGCCGGATCGGCTGGCCGTGGCCGACGAGACGGGCAACCTCGTGCCGGCGCAGATCGTGTCCCACTACGACGAGGGGCCCTGGCACATGGTGGACGTGGCCTTCACCGCCCAGGACGTGCCGTCGGTGGGGTTCCGGCTCTTCCGGGTGCTCGAGGACGTCCCCGAGGAACCGGAGTCGGACGTGCAGGTCTGCGACGATACTATCGAGAACGAGTTCCTGCGGGTTACAGTGGACGCCGAGACGGGCAACGTCACCAGCGTCTTCGACAAGCGCCGGGGTGTTGAGGTCCTCTCCGGGCCCAGCAACGCCCTGCAGCTTCTGGCCGAGGACCCCACTAAGGCGAGCGCCTGGGTGATCTGGCCGACGGGCGAGATGGAGGAGCTGGACCGCGCCGATGAGGTGAGTGTGGTAGAAGAGGGGCCGGCCGTAGCCACCCTGAGCGCGGCCTCCTACTGGCGCGACTCCTTCTTCGAGCGACAGGTGACGCTGTGCAGCGGCGTGCCGATGGTGTTCTTCCGGCTGTATTGCCACTGGCACGAGCGGGAGGTGGCGCTGAAGACGGCCTTCCGGCTCAACGCCCGGGACGCAGTGGCCACCTATGACGTCCCCTTCGGCGCCAGCCAGAGGCCGGCGGATGGGCTGGAAGTGCCGGCCCATCGCTGGGCTGACTGGAGCGGGCCCGCGGGCGGCGCCGCCCTGCTCAACCGGGGGTCCTTAGGCCACGATGCCCAGGACGGTACCATGCGCATCACCCTCCGGCGGGGCATCAGCGACCTGGACCCGCTGGCGGACGAGGGCGAGCACGAGTTCGTCTACGCCCTGTACCCCCACGACGGCGACTGGCGCATGGGAGAGGTGGTGCGCCGGGGCATGGAGTTCAACCTGCCCTTCCTGTCGCGGCGGGAGATGAAGCGCTCCGGCGTCATCTCGCCCTGGGGCGCGCCGGGCCTCAAGGCTGCCTTGCCGCCGTCACTGGGGCTGGTCGAGATCGAGCCAGCCAACGTGGTGCTCACGGCGCTCAAGCTGGAGCAGGGGCAGTGGACCAAGGGCGCGCTCATCCTGCGGGTCTACGAGGCCCACGGGCAGGAGACAACCGCCCGCATCCGGTTCCCGGAGCCGGTGGCCCTAGTCGAGGAAACCGACCATCTGGAGCAGCCCCGGCCGGAGGGACGGGTGGAGTGGCAGGACAAGGAGATCACCTTGTCGCTGCGTCCGCATGAGATCCGCACCATCCGGGTGGAGCTGGCTGCCTTCGGCATAGGCCTAGACACGGAGGCCTGCGGAGACGCCCGAGGGATCGAGAACGGCTAGACTCGTGTTGGGGCGGGGCCGCGATGGCCCCGCCCTGTTTGCCTGTGTGCCCGGGCAGATGCAGGGACCGGTTTGGATGCTCTAGGAGAGGGTGGGAATCATGTACGATCTCATCATTCGCGGGGGAACTGTGGTGGACCCTTCGCAGGGTCTACACCGCCAGGCCGACGTGGCCGTAAGCGAGGGGGTGGTGCAGGCGGTCGAGCCGGGGCTGCGCACCGCTGCCCGGCGAGAGCTGGACGCCTCGGGGCTGATAGTCACCCCAGGGCTGGTGGACATCCACGTCCACGGGCTGCCAGGGGTGGGTCACTATGGGATTGACCTCGACAGCGCCTGCCTGGGCACCGGTGTCACCACGGCAGTGGACGCGGGGACGGTCGGGCGCTGCACCTGGCCCGCCATGCGCCGCTACCAACTGGACCCAGCCCGCATGAACCTCTACGCTTTCCTCAACATAAGTGGCTCCGGGCTCTTGAGCGACTACGTGGGTGAGGGTTCGGACCTTCGCTGGCTGGACGCAGCGGCATGTGCGGCCATCGCCAAGGAAAACCGGGACCGGATAGTGGGCGTGAAGGTGCGCCAGGACCTGGCCCGGGTAGGCGAGAACGGGCTGGAGCCTCTGCGCCGGGCGGTGGCCGCGGCGGAGCTGCTGGGGCTGCCGGTGATGGTGCACGTGGGCAGGTTGCCGGCGCCCATGCCCGAGCTGGCCCAGCTGCTTCGGCCCGGCGACATCATCACCCATTCCTTCCACGGTTGGTCCAGCGGGGTCCTGGACGACGGGGGCCAGGTGCATCCCGAACTGTGGGAGGCGGCTGATCGGGGCATCATCTTCGACGTGGGGCACGGTGCCGGCAGCTTCTCCTTCCCGGTGATGGAGGCCGCGCTGGAGCAGGACTTCCTGCCCCACACCATAAGCTCCGACCTCCACGTCTACAGCGTCAACGGCCCGGTCTATGACCTTCCCACCACCATGGCCAAGTTCCTGTACCTGGGGATGTCGCTGGAGGAGGTGGTGCGCCGGGTGACGGTAGATGCGGCTAAGGCGGTGCGTCTGGAGCACGTGGCCGGTTCGCTGGCGCCAGGCCGCCGTGCCGACGTGACCCTTCTCCAGGAGATCGAGGGGCGCTTCCGCTTCGATGACTGCTTTGGCAACAAGCGCCTGGCGGAGCGGACCCTGGTTCCCCGCTGGGTGGTGCTGGAGGGCGAAGTCCTGCCCGCAGCCACCGCTGCGCCCTGGCGGTAACGCAACTTGCTTAGGGGGCGGGCTAACCGCCCCCGCTGAACTGAACCTCGACGTTGGCGACGCCCCGGAAGGGCGCCAGGGAGGCCGCCTGCAGAAGGGAACCGCGGGGCAGCCGGCCATCGAGATGATGGGCGGCCAGGCGAAAGGCGACCAGGCGGGTCCGGTCTGTCTCCGTCATAGGCGAGAGCCTCGAGAGTGATGACGCCGGCGCCAGGGCGGTCCCGGCGTGCCCCTGCTACCAGCCCAGAAGCGCCAGCAATTGCAGCAGGGGGCGAATCACGGCGGCGGCGGAGAGGGGCACGGTGAGGGTGTCCGTCCCCCGATGGGAGAACAGCTCCACGATGCCACAGACCGGGGCTACCACCATCGAGACCACGAGGCTAACGTACCAGGGCTTACCGGCGTACAGCAGCAAGGTGTAGAAGAGGGCGGTGCCCGCTGTCACCATCATGGCCCAGGTGCCTTCGTGCGTCTTGGGGCCATCAACGAACCGGGTGGGGAAGGGCCGGCGGCCGAACCGCTTGCCCACGATGGCCGCGGCGGCATCGCCCCAGCCCCAGCCCATGACCGCCACTGCCACCACGTAACGCCATTCACTGCCCAGCAGGCCCCAATAGATGGTGATGAGCACGGCGAAACAGGCCTGAACGTAGATGAGCTGCCGCCTGAGCTCGCCGCCGTGGGCGGTGCGGGCCACGAACACCTCCTGGTAGCGAGGCCAGCGCTCGACAACGATGAGAACGGGATAGGCCAGGACGATGAGCAACGAGGCAGCGGCCACGGCGTAGTACCAGGTGCTGAAGAGGCCGAGCAGGATGAACACCGACAGGCTGTAGGCAATGTGCTGTATCTTCCGGGTGAGCTCGGTAGGCAGCTTCGCCCCCACCCTAAGCAGGGTCGGCAGGAGCACCACGATGATCAGGTAGTAGGCCATGAGGGCCAGGGCGCCGATAACGTCACCCTTAGGTATGGTGAAGCTCACTGCGATCTCCCTTGCCTGGCCGGTCCCGGGCGATCCGCCCAGGTTGTGGCTCTCAGGACTGATTATCGGTTAGGATAGCAGCAGTGGCGCATAACTGAAAGGCCCGCTCCGGCAGCCTTGGGGGGCCTACCTTGACAACCCGGGGCGGCGATCCTACATTGTCCCTTCAAGCAGTCGTCAGAATCACCAGTGGAGCCGATCGGCGCCGACACGGCCCTCGGCTCCACTGTCGTACATAGAGGTCGTGCTTCGTATGGGTGAGCGCAGTGTTGGTATCGTCCGAACCGAGTACGTGAGCCTCTTCGAGCCGCCCAACGAGCTTCGGTTGGACAGCGGGGAGAAGCTGGGGCCCATCACCGTGGCCTATGAGACCTACGGGGAACTGAACGCTGATCGCTCCAACGCTATCCTGCTTTGCCACGCCCTCTCCGGTGACGCCCACGCTGCCGGCCGGCACAGCCCGGACGATGCCAAGCCCGGCTGGTGGGACGATATGGTGGGGCCGGGCAAGGGCTTCGATACTAGCCGTTACTTCGTGATCTGCTCCAACGTCATCGGTGGGTGCATGGGCACCACCGGCCCGGGCTCGATAAACCCGCGGACGGGGCGCCCATATGGGCTGGCCTTCCCCGTGGTCACCATCGCCGATATGGTGCGCGTGCAGCGGGAACTGGTGCGACACCTGGGCATCGAGTCCCTCCTGTGCGTGAGCGGCGGGAGCATGGGGGGCATGCAGGCGCTGCAGTGGGCGGTGGATTACCCGGACATGGTCCGCAGTGTCATCCCCATCGCCACGGCCGCCCAGCAGTCGGCGCAGGGGATCGCCTTCGACGTGGTGGGCCGGCGGGCGATCATGTCGGACCCGAAGTGGCGCGGGGGCAACTACTACACCTTCAACGACCCGCCGGTGGATGGGCTAGCGCTGGCCCGCATGGTGGGCCACATCACCTACCTGAGCGAGGTATCCATGCGGCGCAAGTTCGGCCGGCGCCTGCAGGACCGGGAGCGCTACGGGTACGACTTCGCTACCGAGTTTCAGGTGGAAAGCTACCTCTACTACCAGGGCGACAAGTTCACCCAGAGGTTCGACGCCAACACCTACCTCTACATAACGAAGGCGATTGACTACTTCGACCTCACCAACGGCAAGGCCTCGCTGACGGAGGCGTTCCGGGAGGTGCGGGCCAAGTTCCTGGTCATCGCCTTCAGCTCCGATTGGCTGTACCTGCCCTCGCAGTCGCGAGAGATCGTCAGTGCCCTCAAGGCCAACAACGTGGATGTGTCCTACTGCGAGATTCAGTCGGACTACGGGCACGACGCCTTCCTGTTGGAGGTGGAAGAGCAGGAGAGCCTCATCAGCAACTTCCTGACCGCCGTGGCGAGGGAGAGCGGCATAGCATGATCACGGCAGAGAGCGCTCAAGACGTAGCCGTCCACAGGCTAGACTATGACGTGATCGTGGACCTGGTGGAGCCGGGGTCACGGGTGCTGGACCTGGGCTGTGGTGATGGCCTTCTGCTATGGCGGCTCATCACCGAGAAGGGAGCCCGGGGGGCGGGAGTAGAGCTGTCCCAGGCGGGAGTGCAGGCGGCCATCGCTCGGGGGCTGAGTGTGGTGCAGGGTGACCTGGACCAAGGCTTGGCCGACTACCAGGACGGCTCCTTCGACTGGGTGATCCTCAACCAGACGCTTCAGTCGCTGCTCAAGCCGGTGCTGGTGCTGGAGGAGATGCGGCGGGTGGGCCGGCGGGTCATCGTGGGCTTCCCCAACTTCGGCCACTGGCGAGCCCGGCTGGAGCTGCTGGTGACCGGGCGGGTGCCGGCCGACCGGAACCTCTCCTATCGCTGGTACGATACCCCTGCCACCCGTCTGCTGACGGTGAAGGACTTCCGCGCCTTCTGCGCCGAGCAGGGCATCGCCATCCTTCGAGAGGTCTACCTAGGGGGCCAGATGGGGCAGCGGCGGTACCTGTTCCCTAACCTTCGCGCTGAGACGGGGATCTTCGTGCTGGCGGGCAACAGCCGGCCATCCGGGCGCCAGTCACAGTGACGGGCCCGCGAGAATCGGCCGCGTCCATCCGGCCGGCGGAGGGTGTCGTGCCGGGGCCCGGGGCCGTGGTGGGGACTGCCAGCAGCGGCCGCATGAGGGCGGTGCTGACCCTGGCCTTCGGCCATGCCTCGGCGGACTTCTACCCCGGCTACCTGCCCACGGTGCTGCCCTACCTCATCGCCAAGCTGGGGTTCTCCCTTACGGTGGCCGGTGGGCTAGCCTCGCTGCAATCCTTTGCCACGTCGCTCATTCAGCCGCTGCTGGGCTACCTGGTTGACGCCCGGCAGCCGCGTCCCTACGCGGCCTGGGGCCTGGTGATAGCCGCCATCCTGTTTAGCCTCATGGGGCTGGTCCCTAACGGGTGGGTGCTGGCGGCGCTCATCGTGGTGGGTGGCCTGGGGGTGGCCCTGTATCACCCGCAGGGCGCGGCTATGGCGGCCATGCTCTCCGGGGGCAAGGCAGGCACGGCCATGTCGCTGTTTGCCACCGGCGGCAGTATCGGCCACGCCCTGGGGCCCGTGGTGGCTGTGTTCGTGGTGGAGTCCTGGGGGCTCGAGAGCCTGGTGGTCTTGTCGGTACCGGGGCTGGCGGTGGCCTGGCTGGTCAACCGGTCCATGCGGGTGCCCCTGGCCGAGATGGCGACCGTCCGCCGGTCGGTGTCACTGCGGGGGGCGTTCGATGGGGCGGGCGCCGGGTTGCTCCTGCTTCTGGCGGTGATGACCCTGCGGTCGGCGGCGTCGGTAGGCATCAGCACCATGCTGCCGGTCTACCTGGAGGCCAAGGGGTTGGCCATCGCTATCGGGGCGACGGCTATCTTCGTCTTTCGCCTGGCGGGCGCCGTGGGGGTCCTATTCGGGGGCCCGCTCAGTGACCGGTTTGGGCGCCCGGTGGTGATGTGGGGCTCGTTTGCCCTGTCGTTGCCATTCTTCTACCTATTCTTCAGCAGCCAAGGCCTGGTGCAGCTCGTCTATCTGGCGTTAGCCTCGGCCGTGCTCACGGCCAGCACGCCGGTCAACACCGTGATGGCCCAGGAAACCATCCCCCGCACGGCTGCCATTGCCTCGGGGCTGATGATGGGGGTTGGTTGGGCACTGGGCAGCCTGAGCGTGTTCCTCATCGGCTTCCTGGCCGATCGCACCAGCATAGAGGCGGCGTTGCCGGCCACGATCATGGTGCTGGTGATCGTGGGCCTGGTGCTGGCGTTCCTGGTGCCGCGCCAGTCCCGAGCGGCCTCGTAGGCTCCTGGCCCGGCCTAGGTTTCCAGGTCGCGCCTGATCTGTTCGAACTCCTCGCGGGTGATCTCGCCCCGGGCGTAGCGCTCCCGGGCGATGTCGAGGGGAGAGCGCTCGACGATGGTGGGTTCGCCCGGTAGACGCCGGGCCCTGGAGCCTCGGGTGGCGAGCAAGATCAGGGCCACGATGCCGAGCAGTAGAAGGGCCAACGGGATCAGCACGAGCAGCAGCATGGGAAGCCAGTTGAAGCCCACCATGCCCCGCCCTCCGCACCAAGGACAGAACTGCATTTCGTTACCTCCCGAACGCTAACGATACCGATAGCAATGGTCGTTGCCTGGAATCTAGGGGGCGGCGGGTAGGACGTCAAGTAGCGGCTGGGATGGGGTGCGGGGGGATGCTGTAGCCTGCTGCCCGTCCGTCGCCGTGTGTCATCACTCAGCCCCCTCCAGTCATCCCTTAGCACCTCTTGTCATCCCGGGCGAAGCGAGGGATCTGCCGCTATTGGAGACGCCCTCGACTCAAGTCGGGGCTGCTGGGCCTTCGGCCGGGCGTCCAGGTTTCACAGCAGAGCTGTGAACGTGGTCACGGCCGAGCCGTGACCCACCTTCGCCGACGCCAGATGTGGCGGGTGTGGCCCGGGGGCCCGGCCTCCCCTCTCCCACTTGTGGGAGAGGGGACCGCCATTTGGCAAGGCCAAATGGCGCGGGTGAGGGCTCCCCGCCCGCCGGAGATTCCTCGCGTCGCTCGGAATGACATTAGGAACGGCTCGGCACGAGGATCACCACGAGGAGTGCGTGCCCCCCAGGCGCGGATTCCTCGGTAGGCAGGGGCCGCTGACACTCCGCCACCGGACGTGCTACAATCCCCAGACTGATCGTGCGACAAGGCGGCCGTATGGCCGCGGTCCTTCATATTGAGCATGGCTGGGGTGGTCTGACCATGTCAGAGACGACGAGCGAAGAGAAACTCATCATTACTCCTATCGGTGGCCTGGGTGAGATTGGCAAGAACATGATGGCCATCGAGTACGGAGAGGACATCATCATCATTGACTGCGGGGTCATGTTCCCCGAGAGCGATATGTTGGGTGTGGACTTGGTGCTGCCCGATTACAGCTTCCTCCTGCCCAAGGCGGACCGCATACGGGGCATCATCCTCACCCACGGGCACGAAGACCACATCGGGGCCCTGCCGTACTTCCTGCGCTCCGTCAATGCGCCGGTGTACGGGAGCGACCTGACCCTGGGGCTGGTGAGGGTGCGCCTCCAGGAACACCGGATGCTGAGTGTGGCCGAGCTGCACGAGGTCGGGATAGGGGACAAGGTGGAGTTGGGCACCTTCGGGGTGGAGTTCTTCTCCGTCAACCACAGCATCCCGGAGGGGCTGGGGCTGGCCATCCGGTGTCCGCTGGGCCTGATCGTGCACAGCGGCGACTTCAAGTTCGACTATACGCCCGTCCAGGGGCGGGGCACCGACTTTGCCAAGCTGGCCTCGTTCGGGGGAGAAGGGGTGTTCGTGCTGCTGGCCGACAGCACTAATGCCGACACCCCGGGCTTCACGCCCTCGGAGCGAGTGGTCTCGGAAGCCCTGGACGAGGTCTTCGACGAGGCACCGGGCCGAATCATCGTGGTCACCTTTGCCTCGCTGATCTCCCGCATCCAGCAGGTGGTGGATCAGGCGGTCAGGCACGGTCGCAAGGTGGCGGTCACCGGCTTCAGCATGGAGAAGAACACGGAGATGGCCCAGGAGCTGGGCTACCTCAATATCCCTGAGGGAACGCTGATCAAGATCGAGTCCATCAACGACCTCCCCGACGATAAGGTGACCATCCTGGCGACCGGCAGCCAAGGGGAGCCCTCTGCCGCCCTGGCCCGGATGTCAGCGGGGCGCCATGCGCACGTGAACGTCAAGGCCGGGGACACGGTGGTCATCTCTGCCCATCCGATTCCGGGCAATGAGGAGATGGTGGGCCGGATCATTAACCGCCTCTTCCAGCGCGGGGCTAATGTCATCACCGACCAGATGCTTCCCGTGCACGTGTCCGGCCATGCCGGTCAGGAGGAAGAGAAGCTGCTGCTGGCCATGACCCGTCCTCGCTACTTCGTGCCCATCCATGGGGAGCTGCGTCACCTGCACTTGCACGCCCGCACCGCGATCGAGATGGGTGTGCCCAAGGAGAACGTGTTCGTGGCCGAGAACGGCATGCAGATTCACCTCACCCGTGAGCGGGGGTGGATCGGGGAACGGATGCCGGGCGGCTACGTGTTCGTGGACGGGGCCGGGGTGGGGGACATTGGCCCGGCTGTCATGCGGAACCGTGCGGCCCTGGCCGAAGCGGGGGTCGTGGCCGTGTCGGTGATGATGGACCAGACCACCAGGCGCGTGGTCGGTGAGCCGGAGATCGTGTCTCGCGGCTTCGTCTACCTTCCCGAGTTCGGGGCCATCCTGGACAGCGCACGCGAGGCGCTCCAGAAGGACCTGGAGGAGTCTCAACCTATGGGCCGGGGAGCCATCGCCAACCGGATCCGCTCGGTGTTGGCGCGGCACTTCCACGAGCAGACGGGTCGCAACCCGGTCATTCTGCCGCTGGTGCTGGTGTGCCCGGCGTGAGGGGGAGAGGCCTTCACCCACGGCCCTTTGCCCACCCCATGGGATAGGGGAGCCGAAAGCTCCCCCTCCCCTGAGCGGGCAGGGGGGTAGGTTACTCCGCCCCGTCCCTGAGGTCGGACCCCCCTCCCGCGGGGGTGGCCTAAGGGCGGCGTCCCATGTACAATACCGGCCCGATGGGGCCGGCCCCCTGAGGTCTCGTCTGGCTGTTTTCAGCCGTGTTCTTGTTCCGTTTTATGTAAGAGGATTGCTTCATGGCGCTCGCAATCGTAGTGTTCTCCGGGATTGTGCTTGCCGTCACAATACCCGGCCTGTACCGGCTCTTCCCGCGTCTGGGTCGCCTACTGGCCGTAGCACTGCCGGCAGTATTGACAGCCTGGCTCCTGAGCCTGAGCTCAGACGTACTGGAGGGACCGGTCCCCGCGGTGTCTGTGCCCTGGATACCGAGCCTGGGCATCAGCTTCGCCCTACGCCTGGATGGCCTCTCTCTCCTGTTCGCCTTGCTGATCACCGGCATCGGGACGGCTATCGTGGCCTATGCCGGTGGCTACCTCCCCGACAACCCGCGACAGGGACGGTTCTACGCCTACATCCTGGCCTTCATGGCCTCGATGCTGGGCGTGGTCCTCGCCGACGACCCCTTCGTGCTCTATGTGTTCTGGGAACTGACTAGCGTGACCTCCTTCCTGCTCATTGGCTTCGACCACGAGCGCGAGGCAGCGAGGACGGCTGCGCTTCGGGCCCTGCTGACTACCAGCTTCGGGGGGCTGGCGATGCTGGCGGGGCTGGTGATCCTGCAGGGGATCACGGGCCCCTCGGCGCTGAGCGAGTTGGCCGGGCAGGCGGCGGCAATTCGCGCCCACGCTCTCTATCCGGCTGCGCTGGTGTTGGTGGTGTTAGGTGCGTTCGCCAAGTCGGCTCAGTTCCCGTTTCACTTCTGGCTGCCCAGCGCCATGGAGGCACCCACACCGGTCAGCGCCTACCTGCACTCGGCCACCATGGTCAAGGCTGGGGTCTATCTGCTGGCCAGGCTCCTGCCTGCACTGGGGGGAACGGCGCTGTGGCAGGTCCTGGTGACCGGTGGGGGCATGGTCACCCTGATCGTGGGGGCGGTGCTGAGCCTGCGGCAGCGGGACGCGAAGGCGGTGTTGGCCTATGCCACCGTCAGTGCCCTGGGCGCCCTGGTCATGCTGGCCGGGGTCGGGACGGCGGCTGCCGCGGTGGCCCTGGCGGCCTACGTGGTGGCCCATGCCTTCTACAAGAGCAGCCTCTTCTTGGTGGCCGGGGCAATTGACCACGAGACCGGCACGCGGAACCTGGACCGGCTGGGAGGGCTAGGCCGACGTCTGCCTCTGGTGGCCGTTGCTGGGGTGCTGGCGGCTGCCTCCATGGCGGGTGTACCCCCTCTGCTGGGCTTCGTGAGTAAGGAGGCGCTCTACCAGGCCGCCTGGGAGGCTCCCCGATGGGCGGCCGGCATAACCATCGTCGCGGTAGCCGCCCACGTGCTCCTGCTCACGGTGGCCGTGCGCACGGGGATACTGCCTTTCTTCGGGCCCCGGCGAGAGACGCCCCGTCAGCCGCACCGCGCATCGCCCTCCCTCTGGCTGCCGCCCCTGGTGCTGGCCGGGTTGGGCGCACTGGCGATTCCGGCCCTGGATGCCGTTGACGTCCGCTTCATCTCCCCGGCCGCCTCGGCGATCGTGGGCGAGGGGGTGACGGGCGGGCTGGCGATATGGCATGGGTTCACCCCCATACTGGGTCTGAGCGTCATCACCATCCTCCTGGGCGTGGCCCTGTTGGCGGCTTGGCCGAGAGTCCTGCGGGCGACCGAGCCGCTGGAGGCCCTCTCCGCGGTGGGGCCGGCACGTTGGTACGAGGCTGCACTCGTGGGCATGGATCGGTTTGGGCGCTTCCAGACCAACCTGTTGCAGAGCGGCTACTTGCGCCGCTATACGCTCATCGTGCTGGCGACCACGTCGGTCTTGGTGGGCTTCACCCTGGTCACCCGCGGCTGGCATCTGGGGCCGCTCCTTTTGGAGGACCTACGGTTACATGAGGTGGTCGTGGTGGCCGTGATGCTCGGAGCGGCGCTGGCCACGGTGCGGTCACGCAGCCGGTTGGCGGCAGTGGCCTCCCTCGGAGTGGTCGGGTACGGGGTAAGCCTCATCTACGTCTGGTTCGGCGCACCCGACCTGGCCATGACCCAGTTCATGGTAGAGACCCTGGTGGTGATCCTCTTCGTGTCCGTCCTCTACCGGCTTCCGCCCCTGCAGGACTTGTCCACTACCAGGGACCGGGTGCGGGACGCGGCGGTGGCGTTGGTGGCGGGCGGGATCATGGGTACCCTAGCGCTGCTGGTCTCAGACATCACCCTGCCGACGAAGGTGAGCGACTTCTACCTGCAGAACTCATACCTGCTGGGCCATGGCCGCAACATCGTTAACGTCATTCTGGTGGACTTCCGCGGGCTCGACACCATGGGGGAGGTGACGGTGCTTACCGCTGCGGCGCTGGGGGTGCTCTCTCTGCTCAGGCTCGTGCTCGGGCGAGGTGACCGGCGATGAGATCTCTGATACTGCTTACGGCCAGCCGGTACCTGCTGCCCCTGCTGCTGCTCTTCTCCATCTTCGTGCTGCAGCGCGGGCACAACGAGCCCGGTGGGGGGTTCGTGGGCGGGCTGGTGGCCGCCGCCGCCTTCACCCTCTATTCGCTGGCGCATGGCGTGCCCAAGGCCCGTGCCCTGCTGCGGGTTGATCCGCACATGGCCATCGGCCTCGGGCTGCTCCTGATCGTGCTCAGCGGAGCAGTGGGCACCATCGCGGATCAGCCCTTCCTCACCGGCGTCTGGTTCGTGGGCGAACTGCCTTTGTTTGGTCATGTGGAGCTGGGGACGCCATCGCTCTTCGACGTGGGCGTGTTCATGGTAGTCCTAGGAGTGACACTGATGATCATGTTCTGTTTGGAGCAGGAAAGCGAGGAAGAGGGCTAATGCGACTATTGCTGGCACTCGTGATAGCGGGGCTGTACGCCGCCGGGTTCTACATGATCATGCGGCGGGCGACAGTCAAGGTAGGCATGGGACTCTCGCTGTTGGGCAACGCGGCCAACCTGCTCATCTTCGTGGCTGCTGGGCTCAACCGCGCCCCGGCCCCTATAGTGCCGCCCGGCCAGACAGCCCCGGTCGCCCCGGTTGCCGACCCGTTGCCACAGGCCCTCATTCTGACCGCCATCGTGATCGGTTTCGGGGTGCTGGCGTTCGCCCTGGTGCTCATCTACCGGGTGCACGCTGTGTGCGGCACGGTGGATTGCGACCTGCTCCGGCTGGAGGATAGCGAGTGACCGTGCCTGCCCTGCCCGGCCCTGCAACCCTGCTGGTGCTGCCCTTCCTGGTGCCGCTGATCACGGCCGCCGCCTCTTTCCTGACCTGGCGCTCAGTACGGGCGCAGCGGTACATCGGGGTGGCTGGGGCGGGGCTGCATTTGGCGGTGGGGGTCTGGCTCACGCTCGTGGTCTGGAGGGAGGGCATCATCGTCACCCAGGCGGGGGGTTGGCCGGCTCCCTTTGGCATCACCCTGGTGGCGGACTACCTGAGCGCGGTGATGGTCCTGCTGGCGGGCATCGTAGGCTTCTCGGTGGCCGTGTATGCCATGCACAGCGTGGACGTTCGGCGCCAGGCCTATGGGTTCTACCCGTTGCTGCACATCCTGCTGATGGGCGTGAGCGGTGCCTTCCTGACCGGCGACATGTTCAACCTCTACGTCTGGTTCGAGGTGATGCTCATCGCCTCGTTCGTGCTCCTGGGCCTGGGCGGGGAGCGCCTGCAGCTGGAGGGTGGCCTCAAGTACGTCACTCTCAACCTGATCTCGTCGGCTCTGTTCCTAGCCGGGCTGGGACTGCTTTACGGCGAGACGGGCACGCTGAATATGGCGGATCTCCACGTCAAGCTGCCCGTAGTCGTACCGACCGGCCTCGCCACCACCGTGGCCATGTTGTTTCTGCTGGCGTTCAGCATCAAGGCGGCCGTCTTCCCCCTGTTCTTCTGGCTGCCGGACTCCTACCACACCCCGCCGGCGGCGGTTTCAGCGGTGTTCTCGGGGCTGCTGACGAAGGTGGGGGTGTATGCCCTGCTACGCTGCTTCACCTTGGTGTTCGTGCAGGACGTGTCCTACACGCACACCATCATCCTGATAGCGGCGGGACTCACCATGGTGAGTGGGGTCCTGGGCGCCGTGGTGCAGGATGACTTCCGCCGGATCCTGTCGTTCCACATCGTCAGCCAGATCGGCTACATGATCTTTGGCCTGGGGCTCTTCTCGCTGGCCGGGGTGGCGGGGTCGGTCTTCTACATCGCCCACCACATCATCGTGAAGACCAACCTCTTCCTGGTGAGCGGCGTGGCCCAGCGGCTGACGGGGTCCTACCAGTTGGGGCGCATGGGCGGCCTGTACCGCTCGTACCCCCTGCTCGCCTTCCTCTTCCTGATCCCAGCGATGTCGCTGGCCGGCGTGCCCCCGCTGTCGGGGTTTGCGGCCAAGCTGATGCTCATCCGGGCGGGCCTGGAGGCCCAGCAGTACGTCATAGTAGGGGTAGTGGTGGGCGTGAGCCTGCTGACACTGTTTTCCATGACCAAGATATGGACCCAGGCGTTCTGGGCCCCGGCGGCGACACCGCGCACGGAACAGAGGCCCCCGGTGACGATGCTGGCGCCCATCGTGTGGCTAGCGCTGATTACGGTGGTGCTGGGCCTGTCGGCGGAGTCCCTGGTCGAGTTCTCGTCTCGGGCGGCTCAGGGCCTGATGGACCCCGGCGCCTACTTGGCGGCAGTTCTGGGAGGCTGAGATGACCCTGTTTGTGATCAACATCCTCTTGGCGCTCGTGTGGGTGGCCCTCACGCAGAGCTTTACCGCCGGCAACTTCGTCTTGGGGTACACCGTGGGCTTCCTGGCCCTGCTCGCCCTGACGCCAGAGCCCAGAGAGGCTCGCTACTTCGCGACCTTGCGGCGAGCCGTCCTCTTTCTGGCCTTCTACCTAGCGGAGATGGTGGTGTCCAATATCCGCGTGACCCAGGTGGTCCTCCAGCCCAAGCCTCGCATCCGTCCGGCCGTGGTGGCGGTGCCTTTGGACGCGAAGTCAGATGCTGAGATCACACTGCTGGCTAATCTCATAACCTTCACCCCGGGATCGCTCTCTCTGGACGTATCCTCGGACCGGAAGGTGTTGTACGTGCACGGCATGGACGTGCCAGACCGTGACGCCTTCGTGCATTACGTGAAGGACGGTCTGGAGCGGCGCGTGATCGAGTTGATGCGATGATACTGGATACTGCTTTGATGGTGGGGGCGGCGGCGCTTGCCGTGTCCCTGGTGCTGGCCAGCCTACGAGTCTTTCGGGGGCCAAGCCTGCCCGACCGGGTGGTGGCGCTGGATTTGGTGTCGCTGCTGACTGCGGGGCTCATCCTGCTGCACGCCATCGCCACCGACGAGGCCGGATGGATAGATACGGCTATCATCATCGCCCTTATCTCGTTCCTAGGGACGGTGGCCTTCGGTCTCTACCTGGAGAAGAGGGCTGCAGAATGAGAGAGGTTCTTACCGCCCTGTTTCTGCTTGCCGGCAGCCTGATCATGCTGCTGGCAGGGCTGGGGCTGATCCGGTTCCCGGACTTGTTCCTGCGGATGCAGGCCGCCACCAAGGCCTCAACTCTCGGCCTGGGGCTGGTGCTGGCGGCGGTCATGGTGCACTTCGCGTCGGGGGCTATTGCCGCCCGGGCTCTGCTGGTGGCGGCCTTCATCGCCCTGACGGCACCGGTGTCGGCACATGTGCTGGGGCGGGCGGCATACTTCGTGGGGGTGCCCCTATGGGAGGGCACTCAGTCTGACGAGCTCAGGGACCGCTACGACCGGGAAGACCATACCCTGGTCGGAGAGCAGTTGGCGCTGCCCCACATGACGCCCCCGGAGGGCGAGCCAGAGCCTCCGGCCTAGCGGCGGGTGGAGCTGCCTTACCGCTTACGCGCCACCAGCAGCAGCCGGTGCTCGTTGGTTACGACGCCTGCCGGACCCCCGTACGTGCCGACGATGTGGGCCACCTGCTCCCAGTGACGGTCCGGGCTGAAGTCCTCGGGCATCGGTATGGCCTTGAGCCAGAAGACAAACGACTCCAGGTCCAGGAAGCGGTAGGCTACGTCGTACTCTCCCCAGGCCTCGACCTCGCACCCTAACTGGCGAAAGCGCTCCCGCAGGTGGGACAGGTCTGGGCTCGGGTCGGTGGCGTAGTCGCCACCTGGCCCGCACCCGAAGGCACGGCAGATGTTCTCGGTGTTCCTGGGTCCCACTTGCTGGGTGACGAAGACGCCCCCGGGCTTGAGCACCCGGACTACCTCCTCAGGGCAGACGGGAGCGTGGCGGTTGAGGACCACGTCGAAGCTGGCGGGCTCCAGGTCCAGCTGTTCGGCCCGCATGGGGAGGAAGGTCACCTTGTCGGACAGGGAGGCCGGGGTGTTGGCGCGGGCAGTAGCCACCATCTCTTCACTGGCGTCCACCCCCAGGCCGCTGCCGAAGTAAGGAGCGAGCGCCAGGAAGCGCTCACCCCCACCGGTGCCCACGTCCAATACTCGGCAATCGGGCCGGAGATAGCGCTGCGCCACCTCCAAGTACTCCCACGGCACCGGGTCCCGATGGTCGCGCACGCGGGAGAAGTCCCAGCCGCTGCGTTCACCGACCGCGTGGGCGATCCGCTGTAGCTGCTCGCGGGTCATAGGCCCAGCTCCTGGCGCAGCTCCTCGACCAGGAGGGGCAGGTAGACCTCGAAGTAGCGCAGACCCTTCTCCCGGGAACCCAGCGATGGCTCACCCAAGGAGCCCATCGGAGAGACCTGGCGCACGTCCTGGGGAAAGCCGGTCTCAGCGGTCACCGGCACGCCTTTGATGCGCTCGCGGAAGCCGGGGGCATCGGTAGGGTTGGGCCCCACGAGGTCAGGGCGCAGGGCGGCCACAGAGGAGGCCTCGCGCTCGCCGGCGTGCCACTCGTCGGTAGTGAACCCGGCCGCCTCGATAGCCTCGCGCCGAGCGCGCCCAGGGCCGAGGAGCACGATGCGCATGTTGGGGTGGTTCTGGCGCAGCCTGGCTACTGAGTCGGAGTCTGGACGCAGGACGTAGTTGCCGCCGTGCATGGAGACGATGATGACGGTATCGAACCCCGTTCGCTCCAGCGAGTCTACCAGATCCTCGACCACCGCCGCCAGGGTCTCGCCCCGCAGGGAGAGCGTGCCCCGGAAGGAGAAGTGGGTGGCGGACATGCCCACCGGTATCGTGGGCAGGAGGTAGGCGTCCAGCCCCTCGGCGATGGCCTCGGCCACCTTTGAGGTGATGAGGCTGTCGGTCATCAGGGGCAGGTTGGTGCCATGCTGCTCGGTGGCGCCCACGGGGAGCACGGCGATGGTGGTGCCGGACTCCTCTAGGTCTACCCAGGTGTTTTCCCAGCTAAGCAACGGTTCCTCCGGATCTAGCGATTGCGGAACGCGGCCACCAGCACCAGGCCCCAGGCCACCGCCTCTACGAGGGAACGCAGGAAGGTCAGGATGGAAACCACGGTTGCCAGGCGCTCTGGGCCTGATGTTCGAGCGAGCCACAGGGGAAGCCAGGTGCTGAGGATGCCGCCGACGATGGTGTCACCCAGGGCGATGAGAAGCCCCAGCACGACCAGGAGAGCCACCCTGGGCATCCGCCGCCAGCGGGTCAGGGCCGCCACGATCCCGACCAGCCAGAGCAGGAGCAGGGGGGCACGCACAGCGTAGTTGCCAAGCAGCCATATCGGCTGGAACTGCAGTAACTCCACGTCGTTCTCCTTGAGTACACACTGGGGTGCCGCTGCCGCGATCGGGGGAGCTTAGCCCCAAACGAGGCATCCGTCCACGTAGGTGGCTACGGGCCGTATAGCGGCCAGCTGGGCCGGGTCGGTCTCGAACGGGTCGCCTGCCAGGACCAGGAAGTCGGCCCGACAGCCGGGAGCCAAGTACCCCTCGTTCGGTTCGCCGGCCGCTGCCGAGACGCCCCGAGTGAAGCCGGCCAGTGCCTCTGCCAGGGATAGCCGCTGCTCCCGGTACCAGCCGCCCTCGGGCTGGCCACTCAGGTCGGTCCGGGTGACGGCGACCTGCAGCCCTGCCCAGGGGTTGATGGGCTCGACCGGGGCATCGGAGCCGAAAGCCAGGGTCGCGCCGGCATCGGCCAGCATACGCCAGGCGTAGCTGTGGCGGGAGCGAGCGCCCCAGAGCCGGTCGGCGGCGCGCCAGTCGCTGGAGACGTGGACGGGCTGCATGGAGGCCACGGTCCCAAGCCTGCCCAGGCGCAGGGCGTCATCCGGCTTGATGGTCTGCACGTGCTCGATGCGGTCCGGAAGGGGACTGGGGGCTCGCGGCGTCCGCTCCAAGGCATCCAGCACCGCCCGGTTGGCGGCGTCGCCGATGGCGTGGATGGCGCAGGGCCAGCCGGCAGCGTGCGCCTCCTCGATGATGGCGGCCAGCTCCGCCGGTGGGTGGATGGGCACACCCCGGTTGTCGGGCTCGCCCTCTATCGGCTCCAGCATCCACGCGGTCCGCGACCCCAGGCTGCCGTCGGCGAAGACCTTGAGCTGGCCCAGCCGCAGCCACGGGTCGCCGAAGCCGGGCCGCAGCCCCAGGCGGGAGAGTTCGGGGCGCAGGTCGGCCGAGGGCAGTACTAGCACGCGCAGCCGGAGCTCGCCGGCCTGATGCATGTCCTGGAGCGCCTCCAGGGCGTCTGCTCCCTCCATGGTGTGCACCCCGACCAACCCCAGGGACAGGGCCTCTTCCTGCGCCTCCCTCAGGGCGCTCACGCGCTCCACCAGGGTCGCCGGGGGCACGTGGTCCCAGACCAGGGCGGTGGCCCGCTCCCGCAGGATTCCGGTTGGCTGGCCGTGCCCGTCGCGGTCAATGAGGCCCCCGGGTGGGTCAGGGGTGGTGGCAGTGATGCCGGCAGCCTGCAGGGCGGGAGTGTTAACCCAGACGGCGTGGGCGTCGGCGCGGGAGAGGAGGACGGGCCGGTCCGGCACAGCCGCATCCAGGGAGGCACGGGAGGGCAGGACGGCGGGCTGCCAGGTGCGCTCGTTCCAGCCGTGGCCCAGGATCCAACCCCGGCCGGGGTGGCGGGCGGCGTAATCGGCCACCTGGCGCGCGGCGTCCGCCTCGCTGGAAGCGTCCCGCAGGTTGACCCGGCGGCGCAGGAGGGCGTGGGACAGGAAGTGGGTGTGGGCGTCCTGGAGGCCGGGGATGACGAAGGCCCCGCCCAGGTCTACCTCGGGCCAGCGCCCGGAGCCCAGCTCATCCTCTGGGCCGATCCAGGTGACCCGGCCACAGGTGACGAGCATGGCCTCTGCCTGGGGCCGAGCCGGGTCCAGAGTGTAAATGCGGCAGTGGCGGTAGAGCGTCGTCGGTTGGGCACTAGGCAGTGGTCGCGGCATCCTCATCCCCCAGGGCAGCTGTGGCAGCCCCACAGCATCACGTAGTTCGAAGTGGCCTGCACGGGCCCCCGGGCCAGGTCGCGCTCCAGCCGTGCCAGCCCTCGGGCGAAGGCGCTGTCACTGATGAGGTGCAGGGCGGAGTAGGCCCGGTCGCGGTAGGGGGCGATGTCGGTGAGGAGATAGGAGTGCCGGACCTCAACCACGCGAAGGTCGGTGAACCCGGCCAGGGCCATCTCGTGGCGCAGGCGTCCAAGCGAAGGGTAACGCGCTAGCTCCACGTCCACGGTCTCGGGGAAGTAGACCGACAGGGGACTACGGTTGCGGATGATCTCCTCGGAGTCGGTGACGGTGCAGAGCCAGCCTCCCGGCCGCAGGACCCGATGGCCGTCCCGGAAGTAGGCGAGAGTGTCTGCGAGGTGGTGGATCACGTCCACGGAGAAGACCAGGTCGAGCTGGGCATCGGCGACGGGCAGGGCTTCGGCCCGGGCGCGCAGCCGATCGCCGGAACCTTCGCCTCGGCCGGCCAGGAGCATCTGGGCGGAGGGATCAAGCCCCCAGCAGGGCCGTCCGGTGAGGGAGGGCAGGGCAGCAGCGTAGTTGCCGGTGCCGCAGCCCACCTCCAGCAGCTGCCGGGCCCCGCGCTCGTGGACGTGGCGGACCAGTTGGGAGAGCACTTCGGAATGGACGCGGCGATTGCGGGCATACTCCGCCGCGAGGCGGTCGTAGTCCAGGGAAGCGGTCATTCCAGTCCCTGAGCCCGGCGGGCGGCGACGATCTCGGGGTGGGGCACCCAGGCTCCCCCGCTGTATACCTGAGCGTCCCAAGGGAACACCACCAGGGCATCACTGACCAGGGGGCAGACATTGGGAGTGGGCCGGGCCCAGGAGTGCCTGACCAAGCATGCGGTGAAGGCCGAGCGGGCTCCCTGGCGCAGCACTTCATCGCGCACCAGGGCCAGCGTCTCCCCGGTGTCGGCGATCTCGTCTATCACGGCCACGGTGCGCCCGGCCACCTCCGGCGAGACCGGGACCTTCCAGACGGGGTGCGGGTGCTTGACCACGTCGCTCTCCCGGCGGGTGACCCGAACGGGGAACAGGTCCAGCCGCAGGGCACAGGCCACGGCGGTAGCGGGGAGGAGGCCGGCCCGGGCGACGCCCACGATGGCATCCACGTTCAGGGCCGCCAGGGCCTCGGCAAGGTGCCGAGAGAGGATGACGAAGTCGTCCCAGGTGAGGGCGAGTTCGCCCTGGCGGTGAGCGTAGTCGTAGCTATGCATGGACGAGGCGCTCGGTTCTAGCCCGGAGCCGGCTGGCACTGGGGGCAGATGAAGGATGCGGTGGCGCCCGTCTTGATCTTCTCGATAGTGGTGCCGCATACCGGGCAGGGCTTGCCCTCCCGGTATGCCACCAGGAAGTCGTCGGTGGTTACCCCACCGGGCTTACCGTAGAAGTCCCGTTCGTAGGCTAGCCCCCGCTTGTCGTAGGCCAACTGAAGGGTTTCGACCATGGCCTGGTAAAGGCGGTCTACACCCGCTTCATCCAGCTGGGCCACCGGCAGCAGAGGGTGGACGCGAGCCCGGAAGAGGATGTCCTGGATGTAGACGTTGCCGATGCCGGAGATGCGCTTCTGGTCGGTGAGGACGTTCTTGACCCGGGCCCGTCCGCCATCCAGGAGGGTAGCGAACCTCTGCCGATCCATCTCCGGCGAGAGCGCCAGCGGCCCCAGTGAGACGGTCGGGCTGTGCTGGGCCAGCTCGCCGGTGGTGACGAGGTGGGTATGGCCGAACCACCAGAAGCGACAGGTGAACCCCGACCCGTCCTCGAAGTGGAAGCGGACCCGGTGTTCTGGGTCGTAGCTCTCGCCGGCTCGGTAGTAGAGGGTGTCGGCGCCCATGCCCAAGTTGAGCAAGAGATGGGCGCCCTCGCTGAGGTCGAGGAAGATCCACTTGCCATGGTTGCGTGCGCGCTCGACGCTTCTCCCTACCAGCTCGGACGCAAACTGAGTCGGCGGCAGGTTCAGGCACTTCTCCTGAACCACCTCTACCTCAGAGAAGCGCCTGCCGGCCAGCTCCGCGTCCATCTGTTGGGCAAGAACCAGCAGTTCCGGCAGCTCGGCCACGATTCACTCCTGACCGTGTCCGTCCAAAGACGGGCGTAGGCTCAACCGATCTCGTCTAGCAGCTTGTGGTAAGGGCCGTAGTCCAGCAGTGGACGAGGATCGAAGGAGTAGTAGACCTCCAGCCAGCCGTCGGAGCGCTTGCGGCCCGCCCGCTGATCCACCAGACCCTCGATGACCTGGCCCTGGGACTTCCAGGCGCGCAGGGCATCCATGACGGTGCTCTCCACCTTGTCGGTGGCTACTACGGCGCGGTTAGCCCGCAGCCGTACGTCCTCTCCGGTGACCAGAGCATCCTCAGGGGACAGATCAGCCCAGACGGCGTACTGGAGGAAGCTGCGGACGGGGTCAGCCTTGCCGTACTCGGCCAGGATGGCATCGCCCACCTGAGGGCCGTCGTAGGCGCCCACTCGGTGGACGGCCTCGTGGTCCGCATGTTCGCGGTAGCCGTTGGGGATGAGGAGGCGGGTGACCTTGAGGCGCCGCAGGGTGGGCACGACGTTGGCGATAGTGCCCAGCTTGCCGGAGTCCAGGTGCCAGCCGATGTAGGGCAGCACGCTGAAGTCGGCATAGCCCATGCGTAGCACGCGCTCTGGGGGCACGCCCAGCTTGGAATAGGCCTCCAGGGTCTCGCGGGCGCGCACCTCGACGATGGTTGAGGCTTCCTCGGGGGTGCTGTAGCCGGCCCAGCCGTCGCAGAAGACCAGGACGAAGACGTCGGCGCCGTTAGCCAGGGCGGCCATGGTGAGGTAGCCCGCCCCCAGTGCGCCGTCATC
>JBMNTK010000032.1:0-24021 GCA_050945695.1 Anaerolineae bacterium
TGGACAGCTCTATGTCGCGCCAGCCGAAGTTCTGCTTGACCCAGGTGAAGCCGGCATCGCGGATGAGCCCCAGGTCCCGGTGAGCCGTCTCTGGTCGCCACCACAGGAACGCCTGCATGCCATACTCCGGGGAGTCCATGGGCAGGCCCCGGGGAGCCTCGGCTACCGCTGGGGGAGCAGAGGTGGTGGGGGTGGGCTCGGCCGTGGGCTGGGAGGCCTCCGTGGTCGGGGGAACAACAGCTGGCACTTCCGGCGAGGAGGCCATGAAGGTGGCGGTAGCAGCTGCCCGGCTAGGAAAGAGGTCGTTGTCGTGGCTGGCGGCCCGGGTAAGCATGGGACCCTCGCGCCCCATGGCCGCTCCCGTGCCGTTGGACCAGATGTAGAAGCCGAAATATCCCACCGCCATCAGGATCCCGACCGTCCACACCGCCAGCCACCAGTAGAGCCAGCTAGGCCAAGAGCGCCGTTCTCCGGTTTGGTTGCTTTGCACCCCACCCCCCACTCAAGAGGTATTCGCTATACACCGGAAACGACGCCACCATCGGTCACCATCGTCCCGCGCCTTCCGGTACAACACTATGGGGGGATGACTGCCGTCATCCCCCCGGTAAAGGGGCGCACGCTCCCCTGAGAGAGAGCGCGCGACCAACCGTCAGATCATCACTTGGGCATGGACGCTAGCGCGCTGTAGCACGGCAGCGGGCCCCATCCCCCATCCACGATGCCCCACTGCGACTGCTCAGAGCCGGGGGCCACCACCTTGAAGTTCAGGTTCCACAGGAACATGGGTCCGACCCAGCCCCAACTGCGGGCCATCTCGTAGGCACGCACGGTCCAGTCAGCCTGGTCCTGAAGGCTGTTGTCAGCGGCGTACTCGTAGCCGGTGACCGGCGTGGGCGACGAAGCCCATCCGAACTCGGTCGGCCAGATCTTCTTCCCGCCGTCTCCGTAGGCAACCATGATGTTGCGGTAACCCTCCATGGTTGACCGGAAGCTCCAGGAGTGGTGCGGGCTGGTGCACGGCCCGGTGAACTGGGCCTCCCGAGCGGTGATGAACTCACAGGCGCCTTGCCAACCCACGTCGGGGCTAACGTTGTAGCCACTAGGGTGGGCCCCAATGCCATCGGAGTAGTTCTTGAGCCCGTGTTGGTACATGCCCTCCAGGTAGGCGAAGTCATCCATCGCCCACGGGGCCGGGGCACCGGTCGGGGTCAGCGCGCCACTGATCACCTTGGCGTTGGGGTCGGCGGCCTTGATGGCAGCGTACGCCGGCCTGAGCAGGTCCATGTAGCGGGCCGGGCTGATCTCCTCGTTGCCCCACTCGTAGTGCAGGTTCTGCTCGTTCCAGATCTCGTAGGCGGCCACCCGTCCCTGGTAGCGGGCTGCCATGGCACCCAGGAAGTCCGCGAAGTCCTGCGGGTTGGCCGGAGGGCCTTCCACGCTCAGGTCCGCTCCCGCCGGGCGGGCCCACGCCGGGGCCTTCACCACGCTCAGGAGGACATTGATACCGGCCGCGTTGGCCGCGTTCACTATCTCGTCAATGGGTCCCCACTGGTAATCGCCCTTGGAGGGCTCAGACAGCTTCCATTCGATCTGCTGCTTGACCCAGTTGAAACCCATCCCGTTGATCATGGCCATGACCTGGCCGGCCTGGCCGTTGTGGATCATGTGGGCCTGGATACCGTAGCCGAACGAACCGCCACCGCTGGGCGGAGGCGCCGCCACCACCGGTGCGGACGTAGGCGTAGGTTCCGGGGCCGGGGCCTCCTCAGGGGCCTCAGCCTGCTCTTCGGCCTGTGGGGCCTCGGTGGGCGCCGCTGTCGGCTCAGGCTCTGGCGTGTTCGTCGGCTCAGGGGTGGGCGAGGCTGTCGGCTCTGCCGTTGGGGTGGCCGTCGGTGGCACAACCTCGATGGCCGTGGCGTTCCGGGCCCGAGACTGATACGAGCCCACGGAAAGCGCGGCCTGGAGCTCGTACCTTCCTACCTCGGCCGGCGCCCTCAGTTCCCAGATGCCGCCGCCAGCGCTCAGTTCGCTCATCTGCCCGCCGGGGAGGGCCAGTGTAAGAGCCACCGGCTCCCGGGGGTCGCTCACGACAAGGTTGCGATAGTCGGCCAGGACCCGCCAGGTGTCTGGATGCTGACCGGCGCCGGTGATCACCACCCCGCGCAGCCGGTGCGACCCGACCAGGGCAAGCTTATAGGCCAAGCTGCCCGGATCCTCCAGGTGCACCACGTGCTCGACACCGCCCGCGTCCTTGTAGCTGAACCAGTGGGTGTGGGTGGCTTCGTCGTACTGCAGCCCCGACCATTCCTTGAGGCCGCTCAGGCGCACCTTCACCGACTGCTCCGGCCCTACCTGCTCGCCCTCTTCGACCACCACCTGGCCGAAGGAAGCCAGGATCTCCTCGTAGGGCCGGTAGAGCACGTAGCTCAGGACCCTCTCCCGGCTCAGGGCCGGCATGCCCACGTAGAGCCGGTAGCGCTCGACCTCACCCGAGGCCCAGGTCAGCATCCGGGCCAGGGCACCATCAGCGCCGTAGGCGTTCATATCGGCCGGCGCAGGCACCACCAGCCGGTCGGCCAGCATGCCCAGCGCACGCCAGTCGAAAGCGCCCGTCGCCCACCGGTCATCGGCGATCTGGGTGGGTTCCGAGACCCGAACGCCCAGGCTCTTGCCCATCGCGTGGAGACGGGAGGACAGATCGCGCACGAAGTCGGTGAACTGGGTTCGCAGTTCGGGGTTAACCTCGCGGTATTCGAGCTCTATCCCCGCCCAGCCGTTCTCCTCCACCGCCTGCAGCAGGGCCGCGATGTGGGCCTGCCGGAGCTCGGGGATGGCCAGGATGTTGTCGGACCAGTCGCAGCGGATCACGCCGTCCGGGCCCCAGTTGCGCACCACCGGTACCACCCGTGCCTCGGGGCCCAGGTCAGCCACTCCAGCCGGCAGACCGCCGGCCAGAGACCCATCGCCCTGGAGGTAGAGCCCCACGGGATTGACCTCGGCCACCGACTCTGCCATGGCGGCCACATCGGAGCTGGCGTCGAGGTCAGCGGCCACGGCCGGCACCACCGGCTCCTGATGGAACACCGCCACAGGGCCGGGCACGTAGTCCAGGTTGGCCTCGATGCGTTCGTCTTCCCGGATCACCTGCGAGGGCACGAACCGCCAGCCGCCCCCGGTCCACTCGTACAGCGACAGGGCCTCGTACGGCTCGGCATCATTGGGGATGGGTATCGTGAAGGTAATCAGCCTGACGCCGGCACCGGGGCTACGGGGCACGCTGCCCTTGACCTCGACGTGATACACCGGGCTCTTGAGGCGCAGGTAACCGGGTACGTTCGTGGCTGCGGGGTGGTAGATCTCGGAGGTCTTGCCCTCCAGGAAGTCCAGCCTGGGGATCGCGGCCAGCTTGGCATCGACTGCCCCAGCGGCCTCCTGGATGGTCACCTGGGTACCATCTGGGTCCAACACGGACCCGCCCCCGGGGCCGATGGCCTGGTACCCTGTGCCAGTGAGACGGGAGTACACTGACATGGGTGGGAGGAAGAGGAGGGCAGCGATGAAGCCCACGGCCAGGACCACGTTGAGGGCCATGGCGCTCCGCTTGTCCTCCAGAAACGCTACCACCCGAACCGGAAAGCTCTTGCTCATGGATACCTCGTGCGGTCAGATGATCGGGAGTCTGGCGTCCAGAAAGGAGTGTGCCAAGGCCACCAGCCTCATCGGCGTAGCCCGGCGGGACGGGCGGCATTTTACACGCGCTCGAAGGTCACGGCAAGCCGCCCCTTTGGTGGCGGTTGTTCCGGTCACCGGTGCCTACCGCAACTGCCCGTCAGCGCCCGGGCAATCGGCACGGCCGTCAACCACAGGACACCCAGGGAATACCCCCCCAAGACATCGCTTGGGTAATGCACCCCTAGGTACACGCGGCTCACCCCCACCAGAATGATGACCACGCCGGCCGTGGCATACACGGCCAGCCGAGCGGAGCGGCGCCCGATGCTGGGCGCGAGGGTCAGCGCCACTGCCCCATAGAAGGCCATGGCGACGAGCGAGTGGCCGCTGGGGAAGCTGAAGCTGTGTTCCTGGACTAAGGCCGCCACTACGTCCGGCCGGGGCCGGTCCACCAGAGCCTTGATCACCATGCTGGTCAGCCCTCCGCCGGCGGCACACAGCGCCGGCACCACCGCCATGGCCCCTGTGCGGCGCCGCAGGTAGGCCCAACCCAGCGCCAGGACCGCCACCACCGCCGTCGAGCCCAGTTGGGTAATGGCTACCATCAGCCGGGTCAGGCCGCGGCTGGCGACGGCCCGCAGGACGATCAGCGCTCCCCGGTCCAGCTCACCCAGGGCGCTCAGGACTACGGCCAATACCAGCAAGACTAAGGCCAGCGCCACAGGCAGGACCCAGTTTCGTGGACTATCCGAGATGGCTCACCTCCGGGCTCCTTGGCGGTGCCGATTGCCCGCAAATGCTACGTCATTGCCGCAGAAACGCGAAACTGTGCCCGGAGTCCCCTTTACGCGCCTGCCCGGTTGCCCATATCCTGTCCCTGTTCCCCCAGACCCACGGCCTTGGCCGGTTTCCTCAGGAGGAATCGGTGATCATAGACGTGCACACGCATCTGGCAGGCGACGGGACGAGCCCCTGGGGCCAGGTGGAGCGCAACCTGGCGTACATGGACGGTGCCGGGGTTGACCAGGCGGTGCTTCTGCCCCAACCACCGGTGAACCTGGGCCCCGACGTCTTTCAGCGCTGTTGCCCCACTAACGAAGCCGCCCTGGCAGCCCAGGCCCGCTACCCGGACCGGTTCATCGCCTTCGGGGTCTTCGACGCTCGCCAGGAGGGCATCTCCTACCGTGAGGAGATGCGCAAGCTAGTAGAAGCCGGATGCCGGGGCTTCGGCGAGCACAAGCCCTATCCGCCGAACAGCCCGCGGGTGGACGACCCCCGCTGCTTGGAGATCTATGGACTGTGCGGCGAGGCGGACATGCCCATCCTCTTCCACCTGGACCACGAGATCAACCTGGACATAGACGGGTTCGAGCGGGCAGCGGCGGCCTGCCCCGACACCCGGTTCATCGCTCACGGGCCCAACTGGTGGCGCGAGATGGCGGCGGACGTGCCGGAACGGGCATACCCCACCGGCCCGGTGGAGAGCCCCGGCCGCGTGGACCGGATGCTCACCCAGTACCCCAACCTCTACGCCGACATCTCCGCTGGGTCTGGTCTGCGCGCGCTCTCCCGGGACCCCGAGTACGCCCGCGGCTTCATCGCCCGTCATGCCGACCGGCTGCTCTTCGGGACCGATTTCCCCTGCCTCAACGGCGCCACCAAGCAGCATTTCGGCGTGGACCGGTCCCACCTGACCTTCCTGCGTGGGCTGGGCTTGCCCACCTCCACGCTCGAGGCCATCCTATCCGGCAACCTGCTGCGGATACTACGCCGGCCCTAGGCGTGCCGGCAGGGGACGCCATGAGAGAAATCCTATCTAGTCATGAAACTCACCTGGTAGTATCATCGTAGGCAGGCGCTTGCAATGGAACAGTAGCTACGCGAGGGGCGTACTGGCCCAAGAGGAGGTGCCCACCTCAAATACAACCCATCTGCTCTGGTCGCAGGTTTGGTCGGGCTGCCGAGTTTCCTAGCTTGTCTCCGGTTGCGGTGAGAAGGAGGAATGAGATGGCTAACATGTCCCGGCGGAACTTCCTTAGGACCGTGGCTATCACGACCGGCACCAGTGTACTGGCAGGAGGGCTGGCCGCTTGCGCGGGCGCCCCGGCCCCAGCTGCCACCCAGGCCCCAGCTCAAGCCCCCGAGGTGGCTGCCACCGCTGCCCCCGCGGGTGCGCAGCAGGTGGTGGCTCTGCGCTGGGTGGATGAGGGCGGTTGGGGGGACCCAGCCGACGAACAGCGGTACAACGACGAAATCTGCGCCATGTTCCACGAGCAGAACCCCGACATCACCGTCACCTACGAACCCGGCATCGGCGACTGGTTCGAAAAGCTCACGGCCCAGATGGCGGCCGGGGATGCCCCCGATGTCTTCGTGGGGTTCGGCTCCTACTTCAAGATCTGGGCCGAGAAGGGACAGCTCCTCGATCTCAACCCGGCCGTGGACGCGGCCAACCTTCGCGACGACCTCAGCGACTTCTTCCCCAACCCTCTCAAGGGCTGCAACTACCAGGGCCAGCTGATCGCCCTGCCCAAGTACCTCAATGTGGTCATCATCTACTACAACAAGACCCTGTTCGATGAGCTGGGAGTGGCCCACCCCACCAAGGAGTGGACGTGGCAAGACCTGGCCATGGTCTCCAAGGCTCTGACCGACGCCAGCAAGCCCCGCTACGGCATCACCGGTGGGTTCGGCCTGACCCGCCTCGACATCTGCTCCATCTGGAGCCACTGCGGGGACGTGGTAGACCCCGACGACGACACCGTCGTCCTGCTGGACAAGCCCGAGACTATCGAGGGTCTCCAGGTCATCCACGACCTGATCTGGAAGGACGGCTCATACGGCCTCACGGAGATGATGGCCGGACTCGGTGGCCGCGAGGCCTTCGTGGCCCAGATGGCAGGCATGCTCGTTGAGGGGTCGGGCATCGTCACCCTGGTCCGGGACGAGTCCAGCTTCGACTGGGATATGATCAACACCCCGGTCGGCCCCTGCGGCGTGGGCACCCGCACCTCCATGGACGGCTATCACGTCTACGGCAAGAGCGCCCACCCAGACGAGGCCTTCCGGTTCCTGGCCTTCCTGGTATCCCCAGAGATCTGCCTCAAGCACCTGGACATCGGCATGACGCCGCCCAGAAGGTCCCTCACGGGTGCCTGGGAGGAGCTCATCCCGGAGAAGAACCTGCAGTGCGTATCCGAGGTCATGGAGACCTGCCGGCCGGACGTCCGGTCCATGGTGCGCAACGCCCAGGAGTTCGCCGAGATCTGGAACCCTCTCTACGACCAGTGCATGCTCCTCAACCAGATCACCGTGGAGGAACTGGTCACCCAGGCCTCCGAGCAGCTTCGCCAGGTGTACGCTCAGACCACCTGATCGAACCGCTGAACTGGTCCGAGGTCTCCACAGGCGCCGGGCAGGTCCCACCGCGGGATCTGCCCGGTGAAGGGCCAGCACTTCGGTGTGGGCCCCGCCAGGAACCCCGGGTTCCTGGTGGGGCATCCTGCAAGTGAGGAGCGACGTTATGGTGTCAGGGTCGCTGCGGATCTCCCAGCGGGCAAAAGAGGAGATCGCCGGGTACCTCTTCATCTCGCCCTGGCTGGTCGGCTTTCTCGCCTTCACGGCGGGGCCGATGGCCATCTCTCTCTACCTGAGCCTCTGCCAGGCCGACTTCATGACCCCAACGGTGTTCGTCGGGCTGGACAACTATAGACAGATCCTCTTCCACGATCCTCTGTTCACGAAGAGCCTGGCCAATACCGCCTACTACTCCTTCATCAGTGTCCCCCTGGGCATAGCCCTGGGGCTGGCCATCGCCCTCCTGCTCAATACCGAGGCCTTCGGTATGCGGCTGTACCGTACGGTCTACTACTTGCCGTCGGTGGTCTCCGGGGTGGCGGTGGCGCTGCTGTGGCAGTGGATCCTCAACCCCCAGTTCGGCATCCTCAACGCGGGGCTGGCTTGGCTGGGGCTCCCCCAGCCTAAGTGGCTGTTCAGTGAGGAATGGGCCAAGCCCGCCCTCATCCTGATGTCACTCTGGGGCGCCGGGGGCAGCATGATGATCTTTCTGGCCGGGCTGCGCGGCGTGCCCCAGGAGCTCTACGAGGCCGTTTCCCTGGACGGAGCGGGCGCCGTGGCCCGGTTCCGGGCCATCACCCTGCCCCTGATGACACCCACCCTGTTCTTCACCTTGGTGACCGGCATCATCGGCTCCTTCCAGGTGTTCACTGCCGCTTACATCATGACCTCGGGCGGCCCCAACAACGCCACCCTCATGTACGTGCTCAACCTCTACAACCAGGCCTTCATGAAGTACCACTTCGGATATGCCTCCGGCTTGGCCTGGATACTCCTGTTCATCATCCTGGCACTCACGCTACTGGTGTTCAAGTCCTCGGCGCTCTGGGTCTACTACGAGGCCGAAGTGAAGGCAGGCAGGTAGCACCATGGCCTACGCACAGACAGGCAGACGAGTCGCAGGGCGCCCGGCCCGCAAGGTCACGCCCTCGCGGCAGGCAGCCATAATCCTGGGGCGGGTAGCCCGCTACGCGGTGGTGACAGTCGGCGGCGTCATCTTCCTCATCCCCTTCTTGTGGATGCTCTCCACCTCTCTCAAGCCGCAGTCGCAGGTCTTCACCTGGCCCCCTCAGTGGATCCCCAACCCGGTTCAGTTCCAGAACTACGCCGATGCCTGGAACCAGTTCCCCACGCCCCGCTTCTTTGCCAACACCATCACTGTCACCGTCCTGTCCACCATAGGGCAGCTTATCACCAACTCCCTGGTGGCATTCGGGTTCGCCCGGTTACGCTTCCGGGGCCGGAACCTCCTCTTCCTCCTGGTCCTCAGCACCATGATGCTCCCGGAGCAGGTGACGCTGATACCCCTGTTTGCCATATTCAGCCGCATGGGCTGGCTCAACACCTACAGGCCCCTCATTGTGCCCCGGTGGCTGGGCAACCCCTTCTACATCTTCCTGCTCCGCCAGTTCTACATGAGCATCCCCCTGGAGCTCGATGATGCCACCAGAATTGACGGCGGCAGCTACTTGACCATCTACCGCAGCATCGTCATGCCCATGGCCAAGCCGGTCCTGGGCGTGGTGGCCATGTTCTGCATTACCAACTACTGGACGGAGTTCATGAGCCCGCTCATCTACCTGAACACCCCCGACAAGTTCACCATCGCCGTGGGGCTCCGGCTCTTCCAGTCCAGCCTGGGCGTCTCTCGCGTCCACTGGATGATGGCTATCTCCCTGATCTCCATCCTGCCCCTGCTGGTCCTGTTCTTCGTCGGCCAGCGCTACTTCGTGCAGGGCATCATGATCCAGGGGATGAAATAGAGGCAGGCTCGGTCGCGGATCCTGAAAGAGGGAGGCTCTAGCATGAGTGCAACTGCTACTCGCCAGAAGTTAGCCATCCTCGGTGGCCCCCAGGCGGTAACCGTACCCGCCAGGGAACGGTGGCAGCCGCCCAACGACAAGATCAAAGAACTCGTCGGCCGGATGATTGACGAGGGCTCCTATTCGGTGGCCGGGGCCAACATCCCCCTGGAGTTCGAGAAGCGCTTCGCCGACTACCTCGGGGTCCAGTACTGCCACGGCCTGGACCATGGCACCTCTGCCCTGTGGTCCGCCTACTATGCCGTGGGCGTCGGGCCCGGCGACGAGGTCCTCCACCCTTGCTACACCTGGATCTGCTCCATCGCCCCGGCAGTGCACATGGGGGCCCGACCGGTGTTCTGCGAGATTGATCCCGACCGGCTGGTGATTGACCCGGCCGACATGGAGCGGCGCATCACCCCCAGGACCAAGGCGGTGAGCATCGTCCACCTCTATGGCAACGTCTGCGACATGGACGCCATCATGGACATCGCCCGGCGGCACAACCTCGCCGTCATCGAGGACTGCTCGCACTGTCACGGGGCGGAGTGGGACGGCAAGAAGCTGGGCACCATCGGCGACATCGGCTGCTTCTCCATGCAGGGCGGCCCCATCGGCGGCAAGCCCGTCCCCGGCGGTGAGGCCGGGCTGGCAGTGACCAATAACCACCACCTCCACGAGCGGATGCTCCTCTTCGGCCAGCTCAACCGCCGCGGGCTCGAGGAGGAGATCACGGACCCCGAGTACCGGGGCTTCATACCCACCAACCTCGGGCTCAAGTTCCGCCCCCACCCCTGGGCTATGGCAGTGGGCCTGATCCTCATGGACTCGCTCGACGAGCGCAACGAACGGCGCTTCCAGTACCGCCAGAAGATCTACGACGCGCTGGAGGACATACCGGGGATCAGCCCCCTCAAGTCCTACCCCAAGGCCAAGCCGGCGGGCTTCTACGGCGGCATGCACATGATGTACCACCCCGAGGAGCTGGGTGGGCTGCCGGTGGCGAGGTTCTTGGAGGCAGTGCGGGCCGAGGGTGTCAACATGAGCCACCGTGGCTATGAGCTGACCCACCGGCTCAAGCTCTTCGCCGAAGGGTATGACATCTACGGAAAGGGCGTCGGGCCCCTCACCGGCGACTACCCCGGCTACCCCGAGGGCAGCCTTCCGATTAGCGAAGAGGCCCACGGGCGCATCCTGGGCATGCCGGTCTTCATAGACGAGGAGCCCGGCTACTCTGATGGGGTGATCGAGGCTTTCCGGAAGGTGACGGCCAACTACAGGGAGCTGCTGTAGAGGGAGGCCCGTCGCGGTTGACAAGCACGCGATCACGCGCCAAGCTGCCCGGCATCAAGTGCAGGCGAAGAGGACACGCTTGGGCGCCTGAGTGCGGCGTACCAGATGGCGCGCACTGCCCAGGGAGGCATTCATGACTGAGAAGCTGGCAATCCACGGCGGCCCCAAGGCCGTCACCGCCGACACTGCCGAGCAATGGCAGCCACCTATCGAGGAGCAGAAGAAGGCGATCTGCGACCTCATTGACCAGCAGTATCTCTCCGGCGCCGGCACCGGCGTGGGCAAGGAGTTCGAGGACCGGTTCGCCGCCTACGTGGGCGCCAAGTACTGCCTCAGCACCGACCACGGCTCCAACGCCATCATGGCCGCCCTCTACGCCGTGGGCGTGGGCCCCGGCGATGAGGTTATCACCCCCGCCGTGGGCTATATCGGCTCCTACACCGGCGTCCTCCACCTGGGAGCCCGGCCCATCTTCTGCGACGTTGACCCCGACACGGGGCTGCTCGACCCGGCCGATGCGGAGAAACGCATCACCGAGCGCACCCGCGCCATCCTGCCCATCCACCTCAACGGCTACGTCTGCGATATGGACGGGCTGCTGCGGCTGCGGGACAAGTACGGGGTGGCCATCGTCCACGATGCCGCCCACGCCCACCCGGCCGCCTGGGACGGCGTGCGGGTGGGGGCACTGCCCGACGTGGCTGCCTTCTCCATGCAAGGGGCAGATCCCTTCGGCAAGCCCATCCCGGCCGGCGAGGGGGGCATCAACACCACCAACAACCGCGAGTTCTACGAGCGCATCCTCATCTACTGCCACCTGCACCGCACCGGCATCGTTGATGAGCTCACCAACCCGCAGTACCGGATGCTGGGTAACCAGGGGCTGGGACTCAAGTGGCGCGCCCACCCCTTCACCATGGCCCTGGGCCTCATCTCCATGGACAGCGTTGACTACCGCAACGAGCGGCGGCTGTACTATCGCCAGCAGCTCTACGATGGCCTCAGGGACGTTCCTGGCGTGCGCATCCCCAAGTCCTACCCCAAGGCCCAGGACGGTGGGTTCTACGGCGGCCTGCGCATCTTCTACGCCCCCGAGCAGCTGGGCGGGCTGGCCCCAGACCGCTACCTGGCCGCCCTCCAGGCCGAGGGGGTACCGGTCGGTCGCTACCGTGACCTCCCCGAGCACCTGCGGCCCCTCATCCGCCGCGGCTTCGACATGTATGGCCACGGGCGCGGGCCCATACCCCCCGGAACCTACAACTACAAGCTCGGTGACATGCCTGCAGCCGAGGCCATGCTCATCGGTGGCCTGGCCATGCGCCTTCCCGCCTACATCGAGCCGGCCGAGGGCGTCATTGACCAGATCATCGCCGCCTACAAGAAGGTCGCCGCGGGCTACGAAAGCCTGCTCTAGTCCCTGCCCGGGAGGGGGCGGCCAGATGGCCGCCCCCAATCTCTCCGAGTGCTCAGCCCGTGATCACCATTGGCCCAACCGCCTGCACCCACTGCAACCGTTGTTATCTGGCCTGCCCCGACGGCATCATCACCCGCGGCCCGGACCTGATCCCCGACGCCGAGGTGCTATGCACCCGATGCGGCGCCTGCTATGCCGTCTGCCCCGAGGCGGCCATCACCGTCCTGGGGCTGGAGGACGTGCCCACCCCGCCCGTATCCGACCCGCCGCCCGTCGGCCCCGACGCGATGATGACCCTTCTGGCCCAGAGGCGTAGCCGTCGAGCCTACAGCGCCGAGCCCGTGTCCCGTGACCACCTGGAGGCCATCATCCGGGCCGCCTCCCTGGGACCCAGCTCCCAGAACCGGCGCCCGGTCAGCGCCCACGTCTACCAGGACCCCGAGGCCATCTCGCGGATACGCCAGGCCACCCTGGCCTACTGCCGGCAACTCCAGACCCTCTCCCGGCTGCCCGGGTTCGCTCTCCTGTGGCGGCTGACCGGCCGCCCGCCGGACCAGCTCCCCCTCCTGCGGGGCAACCTCCGGCACCTCCTGTCCCCGGACAACGAGGGCGATCCACTGCTCTACAACGCCCCTGCTCTGCTGGCCTTCACCGTCCCGCGCGGGGAGGCGGAGGCCGTGGGCGATGGGTGGATCGCGGCCCAGAACGCGGTCATCTACGCGGAGACCATCGGGGTGGGCACGTGCTACAACGGGTTCGTGGCCGCAGCCGCCGGAACCCAAGGGGTGCGCCGGGCGCTGGGGCTTCCGAGAGGAGAGAACGTGGTCGCGGTGTTGACGCTGGGGTACCCTCGCACGACCTACCTGCGCCAGGCTCCCCGCCGGACCATGCCCACGACCTGGCACTGAAGCGCGGCCTCGGGCGCTGCCCAGCTGGGGAATCCCTCAGCGAGCGCCCTCGGTCGCCGGCTCTTCCTCCAGCAGCCGCTCCTCGTAGATCCGGCGCACGGTGGCCTCGATCTCGGGCTCGCGCACCGAGAGGTCAGAGATGCGGTAGCGGGCGGAGATGCGGGCTATCAGGTCGGAGGCGCTGATCTGCTCGGGCGAGAAGCGGAAGGCGGCCTGCATCCCCTCGTGCCTCACCAGCACCGCCCCCTCCACCGCGATCTCCGGGTAGTCCTCGGCCAGGTCCACGACCAGCTCTCGTTGCCCACCGAACCGGCGCACCAACTCCTGCAGGCACCCGTCGAACAGGAGCTTCCCATGGTCAATCATCATCACCCGGCGGCACAGGCGCTCCACGTCGGACAGATCGTGGGTGGTTAGGATCACGGTGGTGCCTCGCTCTTCGTTCACCCCCCGGACGAACTGGCGGATGCGCTCCTTGGCCACCACGTCCAGCCCGATGGTGGGCTCGTCGAGGAACACGATCTCCGGGTCGTGCAGGAAGGCCGCTGCCAGGTTGGCCCGCATCATCTGGCCCAGCGACAGCGACCGCACCGGCGTGTGCAGGAGCTCCCCCAGCTCCAGCAGGTCCACGAAGTGGTCGAGGTTGCGGCGGTACCGGTCGGCAGGAATGCGGTAGATGTCCCGCAGCAGGCCGAACGACTCAATTACCGGCAGGTCCCACCACAGGGTGTTGCGCTGGCCAAAGACCACCCCGATGCGAGCCACGTGGGCCCGGCGCTCCCGCCACGGCACACGGCCGTTCACCCGCACCTCGCCGGCGGTGGGCACCAAGATCCCGGTTAGGATCTTGATGGTGGTGGACTTGCCGGCGCCGTTCGGGCCCAGGTAGCCGACCAGCTCACCCGCGCCCACGTGGAAGCTGACCCCGTCCACCGCCCGGACCAGGCGGTACTCGCGGCTGAAGAGGTTACGCACCGCCCCCAACGCGCCCTCGTGGTGGCGGGCCACCCGGAACTCCTTGCGCAGTGCGACGACCTCGATCACTCATCCCTCCCGGTTAGCCACAGTGACACAGAGGCACAGAGACAGTCTTCTCTCCTCTGTGTCTCTGTGCCTTTGTGGCCAATCTCACGTCCCGGTACTCTGGTAGTGCCTCACTCCAAAGCCCCAGAAGGCAAACGACAGCGCCAGACACCCAAAGCCCGTCACCGGCGCCAGGAACGACACGAACCCCGGCATCCCCAGCGGATCGGGCTTGTCCAGGAAGTAGAGCGCCGGGTAGTAGACCTGCACCGCCGCCGGGACCACGAAGGTGAAGAAACGGGACAGCCAGCGGTGGTAGATGTGCATGGGGTAGGAGAGCATCTCCGCCCCGCCGTAGGTGAAGAGGTTGAAGACCTCCAAGCGCTCCACCGTCCAGAAGCAGACTGTGGACCCCACCACGTACAGCGCCCCGAAGAAAGCCATCGCGCTGACGATGACGACGGGCAAGTAGGCTGCCTTGGCCAACGTCCACTCCACCCCGGCCAGACGGCAACCCAGGGCGAACACCCCCACCCCCTGCGCAACCCGCCCCAGTCGCCGTAGGGCGAACTCGGAGGTGAGTATCTGCAGGGGCAGCGGGAGGGGCCGGATGAGCATCTGGTCGAACTGACCGGTGCGGATGACGGGGGAGAAGAAGTCGTAGTCGTACCCGCCCCACACCAGGTCCATGAGCCCGAAGGACACCTCCGCCAGGCCGTAGAGGAAGGCCACCTCCCCCAGCGTCCATCCGCCGATGCCACCGAAGCGGGAGATGACCGCCGCCAGTGCCACGAAGTTGACCAGCGTACCGAGGAATGCACTCAGGGTGTCCATGAAGAACGAAGTACGGTACTGCATCTGCGAGCGCACCCGGGCGCCGACCAGCCGGCGGTAGAGTGTGAGCGTGTTCACTCTTCAGCCTCCCTGGATGACCAGCCGCCGCAGGCCGGAGGCCAGCACCGTCCGCGCCAGCATCACCAGCGCGATGGCCCAGCCCACCTGGATAAGCAGCGCGCCCGCCAGTGCCGGCCCGCTCACCACACCCAGGTACACCTCCACAGGGGTGTTCACCATGGATGCGAACGGCAGCAGGCGCATGATGCCTTCGGCCCAGGGCGGGAAGAAGGCCACGGGCATGAGGAAGCCGGAGAGGAACAGCGTCAGGGTCGAGGCCAGGCGCCCCACTCCGGTGGCGTCCACCGTCCAGAAGGCGGCCAGGTTCACCAGGAAGCGCCAAGCGAAGCTGATGAGGAGGCCCAGGGTGAGCGAGACGGGCACTGCCACCCAGTGAACGAGGGTGGGCGGCAGGCTGATGCGGTAGGCGACGGCGTAGAGGGCGATGAGGGGCAGCCCCCGCATAACGAGGTGTCCGAACCCCCGCCCAAAGTCCTGCGCCGCCCAGTACCAGAAGTAGTCCACCGGCCGGGTGAGGTCCGTCCCCACCTGACCGGAGCGCACGGAGCGGATGATCTCCCACCAGCCGAATGCCGACAGGAACGACAGCATCGCCTGGGTGATGCCGGTGTAGGTGATGGCATCGCGGACGCTGTAGCCGGCCACGTGCTCCTGGGCCCCAAAGAGGGCGATGAGCACATAGGCCCGCAGAACCCCGAAGAACAGGTTGGTGGCCAGCCCGGCGAGGTTGGCGGTGCGATAGGCCAGTTGGCGCTGAAACGAGAGGCGGACCAGGGCCCAATACATCGCGTGTCTCCCTCTCTGGAGCGAACGAGCGGCCCGATGCGATCCCAGGCGGGCGGAAAGACGACTAGACTGCCACGTCGCCCCCATCTGGGCAAATCTCCAGAGCCTCACGCAAAGGCGCCAAGGCGCTAACGAGCTTTGCGCCTTTGCGTGAGACTCCCCCCTCCTGCCACACTACGCCCACTGGAGGCGCATTGGACCATCAGGTAGTGGTCATAGGAGCGGGAGCGGCCGGGATGATGGCCGCCGGTCGGGCGGCGGAGATGGGCGCCCGGGTCCTGCTGCTGGAGAAGACAGACGGCCCGGGCAAGAAGATACTCATCTCCGGCAAGACCCGCTGCAACCTCACCAACACCCGTCCCCTGGACGAGTTCATCGCCATGTACGGCCCCAACGGCCGCTTCCTCCACGGCGCCTTCAGCCGCTTCTTCCGCGATGACCTCCTGGCCCTCCTGCGCCGGTACGGGGTGGAGACCAAAGACGAACGGGGCGGCCGCGTCTTCCCCGCCTCCGATGACGCCGGCGACGTCGTCCGGGCCCTCGAACGCTATCTGCGCGATGGCGGCGTCCGGCTGGAGACGCGGACCAAGGCCGTGGCCATCGAGACGTCGGAGGGACGGGTCACCGGGGTACGAACCGAGCAAGGACTCTACCCCGCCGACGCCGTGGTCCTGGCCACGGGCGGTGCCTCCTGGCCGGGCACCGGCTCCACAGGCGACGGCTACCGCATGGCCGAGCGCCTTGGGCACACCATCGTGCCCCTCCGGCCGGCCCTGGTCCCCCTGGCCGTCCGTCAGGCCGAGCTCGCCAAGAGCATGCAGGGCGTGAGCCTGCGCAACGTCCGCCTGACAGCGTTTTCCGTGCCCTCTGCCCAAGTGCATTCCGGGCTCGCCCCGACCCAAGACGTGGGTGGGCGGGGCATGGGTCGGCGACGCCCTCGCCCCCCGGTGATCGAGAGCCGCCTGGGCGAGATGGTCATCACCCACTTCGGCATCGGCGGGCCTATCACCCTGCTCATGAGCCTGGCGGTGGTGGATGCCCTGAAAGCCGGCCCGGTGAGCGTGGCCATCGACCTCAAGCCCGGGCTCACCCCCGAGCAGCTCCGGCGCCGCCTCCAGCGCGACTTCGAGGCCCACAGCAAGCGCGCCTACCGCACCATCCTCGCCGATCTGCTTCCCCGAAAGATGATCGAGCCCATCGCCGAGCTCACGGGCATCCCCGAGGAGAAGCCGGCCCACCAGATCGTCGCCGAGGAACGGGAGCGCGCCATCGAGGTTCTCAAGTGCCTGCACTTCGACATCGAAGGTCCCCTGCCCCTCTCTCGCGCCATCGTCACTGCCGGTGGCGTCGCCCTGGATGAGGTGGATCCGCGCAACCTGTCCAGCCGGCAGGTGTCGGGGCTGTACCTGTGCGGCGAGGTGCTGGACATTGATGCCGACACCGGCGGCTACAACCTCCAGGCCGCTTTCTCCACCGGCTACGTGGCGGGAGAGGCCGCAGCCAGCCACCAGCCCACTCGTCCCTAAGAATGACGAAGCCGGTGGGTAGACCGGCTCTACTCATCTCCTGGCACGACTCCTGCTAGTACCCGTCCTCATGATCATCCGAGAGGAGTTCATGACCAAGCCCATCTCGATCCTGCTCATCCCACTCGTCATATTGGCGGGCATCTGGCCGGGAGGCGTAGCCCTGGCGGCCCCCGGCAGCCCCTACACCCCTGAGGAATTCGTCATCGTCGCCGAGGACTCCACTACCCCGGGCAGCATGGACATCTACGGGGATTGGGTCGTGTACCAGCCCTACGACTTCGGCGGCGGCAAGGCCTACGAGGCCGTCAACGTGGCCACCGGTGCCCGGCTGACCCACCAAGGCGCCTACTTCAGCGGCCAGCGCTCCCTGGCAGTTTGGGAGGACACTGTCGCCTGGATCCTGGGCATCGGCCCCGCCCAGATCGAGGTCTTCAACCTGACCACCGGCGCCAGGAAGGTCGTGGTGGAGACCGACAACACCATCGCCGCCCTCGATTACCGCGACGGTGTCATCGTCTGGCTGGAGTACATATTGGCGGAAAGCCGCAGCGAGATCCGGGCCCTGGACGTGGCTGACGGCACCACCTACGAGGTGGCCTTGGGTCCAGAGTACAAGCTGAGCCCCCGCGTCTGGGGTGACCTGGTGGTCTGGGAGCAGGCCCAGGCCGCCGGCCAGCAGCGCGACATCTACGGGTACCACCTCTCCGAGGGCAAGGCCTTCCCCATATCCGCCAACCCCTGGGACGAATACAGTCCCGTCGTCTACGAGGATACGGTCGTTTGGGTGGACGCCCGATCGCAGGCCAAGACCGGTACCGACATCTACGCCCGCGACCTCACCCAGAAGGACGAGATCGTCGTCTGTGCCGAGCCCGGCAACCAGGATACCCCCGCCATCTGGGGCGACCTTATCGTCTGGACGGACGCCCGCAATGCCCAAGGCCTGTCGGGCGTAGACATCTACGGCTATGACCTGGCCGCCGGCCAGGAGTTCGCCATCACCCGGCACATCGGCCGGCAGAATGCCCCCGCCATCTACGAGGACCTAGTCGTCTGGCAGGACTGGCGGGACACGCCCCAGGTGCGCTACGCACCAGGGGCCATGTATGGGGCCCGCCTCCTGGACAAACCGCTGAAAGAGGAGCTGCCGGTGACCGGCGTTCCGGAAAGCGTGGATGGGCTCATCGAGGTGGTTTGGCCCCACTCAGGCCAACCGGGCACCAACACGGACCGGGTGAACATCGGGGCCTACCTCTTCAGCCCCCAGGGCACGAAGCGCGAGGTACCGTGCGGCTTCGACCCGCCCCTTGAGCTGTGGGTGGCAGAGAACAACCGGCCTGCGCAGAAGGTGGCCACAGTCACCGCCCGCTCCTGGAACTGGTCGCCCGCTACCTGGCACTTCAACGATGTGGATGTCCGCGCCGCCCGTGACTCCGGCACCCGCATGTACTTCTTCCTGCGGAGCGACGAATCCCTCGACTTCCGCACCAACATCTGGGCGCACGCGGCCGATGCTCGCACCTTCTCGCCGCAGCAGCGCCCGGTCCGCAGCGCTCAGGCCCAGGTGCCGGACGCCGTGGACGCGGTGATCCAGATCGTCTGGCCCCACGGCGACCTACCCGTGGACCAGGCCACCATGGTCAACAGCAGCGCCAACCTCTTCGTCCACGGCACCGACGCCTCCGTCCCGGCGAACTGGAACCCCGTGGTAACGCTCTACCGCTCCCTCAACAACGGCGTCAGCGAGCCGGTGGCTGTAGGCGAGAAGCGGCTGGTGACCCAGGGGAGCCTGGTCTACCCGGTCTGGGACTTCAACGACATTGACGTGAGCGAGGCCCGCGACCCCCAGAACAAGTACTACTTCCGCCTCGAGGTCGAGGGGGTGGAGACGTACCCCACCATCTGGGCCCACGGCGCCGATGCCCGCACCTACTTCCCTGAGGCCGACGTTCCCGAGTGCCGCTGTAACGAGTGCCCCTAGACACCCTCTGGAAGCACCCACTTCCTCCCGCTGCGAGGGGTGCGTTCTGACCGGCGCACCCCTCCAGCCCTTTTTTCACCGCAGAGACCGCGGAGATCGCGGAGAAAACGCAGAGACAGAAGAGATAAGGAAGGGCAGGGCAAGGCCCCGGGGTCCAGAGACTCCGTGAACACCATCTCGCCCTGGTCTTCCTCTTCCCTCTTTCCTATCCCTTTCCCTCTCTTCCCTCAGCGGTTTCTCTGCGCTCTCTGCGATCTCTGCGGTGAAATCCCTTCCCAGCTTGACACGGATGATGAGCCGTCGTACTATTCCACGTGTGACCAAGCGACCGCAGGAGCGAGGAGTGACGCCGACATCACCGCCGGAACCGAGGGAGTGCCGAGGCAAGGCGCTGGCAGAAGAGCTTTCCGGCGGCGCCGACACGGCCGGCATGGAGTTGGCCCGGCGGGTGCGTCGCGCCGCCAACCTGTACGAGACCATCGCCGCCCAGGACCTGCGCGAGGCCGACGTGTCCGGGCCGCGCTTCGGGATTCTCATCCGGCTCTATGCCCACGAGAAGCGCAACAACGGATCGGGCATGTCTCCCACCGAGCTGAGCCAGTGCCAGCGGGTGAGCAAGAACACCATCTCCTCCATGCTCCGCGGCCTGGAAGAGCAGGGGCTCATCGAGCGGTCTTTGGATCCGACGGATAGGCGCGTGTTTCGCATCCGCCTGTCCGAAGCCGGACGCGAGCTGGTCCGTACCGAGTCGCCTCGGCACTTCGAACGCCTCAACGCCCTTGCCTCCGAGCTGACACCCTCGGAGCAGGCGCAACTGGCCTCCCTGCTCGACAAGCTCATCCACAGCCTGAGCGCACACGTCGAGGCACGCCTCGAGGCCGATAGCACCGCCCTCGCGGGCGTGCAGTCTTAGTCACAGGAGGACCCTTTGCAGGCGCAACCCACGGCCCCCATGCGCCAACGCCCCGACTTAGCCGCCCTGGGCCGCGGCCTACGTTACCTAAGCCACTATCCCAGACTCGTCGTGCTCGCCTACGTGGCTCTCTTCGCCTCTACGGGCGCCCAGCTCATGGTGCCGCAGTTGGTCCAGAGGATCATAGATGCTTTCACCAACGGCACCGTGGCCCGCCAGTTGGCCCAACTGCCGGAAGCCGTGCGGGCCCAGGCTCTGGCGGCCGCCGGGTGGACGGCGGAGGAATACGCCCGCCACCTGGACGGAGCCGAGTCGGCCCTGTTGATGGCCGGCGGGCTCATCGTCGTGTTCGCCGCCATGCGCGGGCTCTTCGCCTTCGCCGAGCGCTACCTGGCGGAGAGCGTCTCCCAGAGCATCGCCTTCGACTTCCGCAACGATCTCTACACCAAAATCCAGAGGCTGTCTTTCTCCTACCACGACCGCACCCAGACCGGGCAGCTCATGATCCGGGCCACCGACGACGTGGAGAAGGTGCGGGTCTTCGTGGGCCAGGGGCTCCTCATGACCGTGCAGTCGGTAATCCTGCTGGTGGGCAGCCTGGTGGTGCTCCTGCTCACCAACGCCCGTCTCACCCTGGTCGTCCTGCCCATTCTGCCCCTAGCCTTCATCGCCTTCACCGTATTCGGGCGGATCAGCCAGCCCCTCTTCACCGAAGCGCAGATACGCCTTTCCCGCCTCAACACCATCCTCCAGGAGCACCTGGCGGGCATCAAGGTGATCAAGGCCTTCGTCCGGGAGCCGTACCAGCAGGAGCGGTTCAACAGTGCCGCCGAGGACGTCATGCGGCAGCAGCTCAGGATCTCTACCGTCTTCTCGGTGCTGTTTCCCCTGGTGTTCCTCATCGCCAACCTGGGCCAGGCGGCAGTGATGTACTTCGGCGGCCGGCAGATCATCCTCGGCACCCTCACTTTGGGCGAGTGGCAGAAGTTCAGCCTTTATCTGGGCTACGTCTTCTTCCCCATGGGCCAGCTGGGGTTCATCATCTCCCAGATGGCCCAGGCCAGTGCCTCTGCCAGCCGGGTGTTCGAGATCCTGGACGCCCAGAGCGAGGTGGAGGACAAGCCAGGCGCGATTGCGCTGCCTCCCGTCGAGGGGCGGGTGGAGTTCGACCATGTCTGGCTACGGTACTTCGGCGGGGGCGAACCGGTGCTGAGAGACGTCTCCTTCGTGGCCGAGCCGGGTCAGACGGTCGCCCTTCTCGGGGCCACCGGCAGCGGCAAGAGCTCCGTCATCAACCTCATCCCCCGCTTCTACGACGTAACTGAGGGCCGGGTGCTCATTGACGGCTACGACGTGCGCGACGTCACGCTGGAATCGCTCCGCGCCCAGATCGGTATCGTCCTCCAGGACACCACCCTCTTCAGCGGCACCATTCGCGACAACATCGCCTATGGCCGCCCAGACGCGACCCAAGAGGAGGTGGAGGCCGCGGCCAAGGCGGCCGCCGCGCACGACTTCATCGTGAGCTTCCCGCAAGGCTACGACACCCCCGTGGGTGAGCGGGGCACCACCCTGAGCGGCGGTCAGAAGCAGCGGCTCGCCATTGCTCGAGCGCTGCTGCTCGACCCGCGCATCCTCATCCTCGACGACTCGACCAGCAGCGTGGACGCCATCACCGAGTACCAGATCCAGCAAGCCCTCGACCGGCTCATGGAGGGGCGCACCAGCTTCGTCATCGCCCAGCGCATCAGCACGGTCCGCAACGCCGACCTGATCCTCGTCCTGGACCGGGGCCAGATCGTGGCCCAAGGACGGCACGAGGACCTGCTCGAAGAAAGCCCGATCTATGCCGAGATCTACCACTCCCAGTTGGTGGAGGATGCCGAGGCGGTGACGGAAGAGATCACCTTGGGCCAGGGTTCGGCCGGCGGCGACCACTCCACCATGACGAATCAGGAGTAACCGATGTTTGGCGGAGGACCACAGCGTTCCATGGGGCGCGAGGTCACCAAGCCCCGCAACGTAGGCGCAACCCTGGCCCGCTTGGCGGGCTACTTCCGGGGCTACTGGCTCCCTCTCCTTGCCGTGGCCTTGTTCATCGTGCTCGGTACCTGGGCCCAGGTGCGCGCTCCGCTGCTCCTGGGGCAGGCTGTAGACTGCTACCTGGCCCCGGCCGTCGGTGGCGCCGGCCAGGAAGTCAGCAGCAACTGCACCTATGCGGCGATCCCGCCCGACGTGACCACAGCCGAGCTCATCTCCGGCCTCACCGGCATAGTGCTAGTGATCGCCGGGCTCTACGTGCTCGGGGCCCTGTCCGGCGCCTTGCAGTTCTATCTCATGCGCTGGGCTGGGGTGCGCGTCCTCAAGACCATCAGGGTGGAGCTGTTCGAGCACCTCAACCGCCTCTCGCTGGGCTACTACACCCGGCACGAGGCCGGCGACCTGATGAGCCGCATCACCAACGACATGGAGACCATCCAGCAGGCCATCAGCTTCGCCCTGGTCAGCGTCACCAGCGGCGCCCTCCTGATCGTCTGGATCGCCTACAACATGCTTGCGCTCAGCGCCCCCTATGCCCTGCTGAGCATGGTGGTCATCCCGGCGATGGTGGTGGTCACGCTCTGGCTTTCCGCCCAGGCCCGCAAGGCCTTCCGGATAACCCGGGTGGAGATCGGGCGGGTGAACGCCGACCTGCAGGAGACTATATCCGGGGTGCGCGAGGTGCAGGCGTTCGGTCGCGAGGAAGCCAACCTGGAGCAGTTCCGCCAGGCCAACGCGGCTAACCGGGACGCCAACATCAGGGCGGTGTCGTACGCTGCGGCCCTGCCCCCTTCGCTCGACGCCCTCGGCTACGTGGCGGTGGCCATCGTCGCGGTCGTGGGAGGGCTCGCCCTCCTGCGGGGGCAGCCGCTGTTCGGTACGGCAGTGTCTCTGGGCCTGATCATCACCTTCATCAGCTACGTGCAGCGCTTCAACCAGCCCATCCAGCAGATCGCCACCCTCTGGGCCAACATCCAGAGTGCCGTCGCCGGCGCCGAGCGCATCTTCGGCCTCATGGACGAGAAGGTAGACATCACCGACAAGCCCGGGGCCCCGCCCATGCCCGACATCGTGGGCGAAGTCGAGTTCGATGGGGTTAGCGCTGCCTACGTTCCGGGTGAGCTGGTCCTCAAGGACGTGTCCTTCCACGCCGAACCGGGCCAGACGATCGCCATCGTCGGCCCCACCGGCGCCGGCAAGACCACTATCCTCAACCTCATCCCCCGCTTCTACGACGTGGTGGACGGCGCCGTGCGGATAGACGGCATTGACGTGCGGGACGTGCAGGTGGCCAGCCTGCGCCGCCAGATCGGCATGGTCCTACAGGACACCTTCCTGTTCAGCGACACGGTGCTGAACAACATCCGCTTTGGCCGGATGGAGGCCACCGATGAGGAGGTGATAGCGGCGGCCAAGCTGGCTCACGCCCACGACTTCATCGAGCGTCTTCCTCAGGGCTACCACACCGTCCTGGGCGAACGAGGCACGGGGCTCAGCCAAGGCCAGCGCCAGCTCCTCGCCATCGCCCGGGCCGCCCTGGCCGATCCGCGCATCCTCATCCTGGACGAGGCCACCTCCAGTGTGGACACCCGCACCGAGCGGCTGATCCAGAGAGCGCTGGAGGAACTGCTCCGAGGCCGCACCAGCTTCGTGGTCGCCCACCGCCTCAGCACCATCCGCAATGCCCACCAGGTCCTGGTGCTGGTGGACGGGCGCATCGTGGAACGGGGCACGCACACGGAACTCCTGGCCCGCCGCGGCGCCTACTACGACCTGTACATGCGCCAGTTCATCCGCGAGGAGACCGTCGCGGGGTAGGAGAGTGGACGCTGATACCTGCGCCGATCGTCGCCGCAGGTATCAGCGCTGTCCCTCGATGCGCTAGAGGGTCACCTGCTCCTTAGGTGTGGGGACCATGACCCCGGGCACGCCCTGGGCCTTGAGGGCTTCGGAGAGGGCCAGGGTGGCCTCATCCTCGCCGTGCACCAGGAAGACCCCCTTCAGCCGTCCCGATCGGGCGGCGTGCTCGGCATACGCCACCAGCTCGTCGCGGCCGGCATGGGCGCTGTAGCCCTGGATGCTCTCCACCTGCGCCCGCACCGGGTACACCTCGTCGAAGATGCGCGCCTCGGGAGCGCCGTCTTGGATGCGCCGGCCCAGCGTGTG
>JBMNTK010000033.1:0-23835 GCA_050945695.1 Anaerolineae bacterium
CCCCGGCCTACCACCCCGGTGATGGTTCCGGATGACTCCTCCGGTACCGGCGGGATGATCATGGAGATGGTCGCCGGGATACTCTCGGAAGTGCTCGAGGCCACGGGCATCTCCGACATGTTCCGTGGGGTAGGCTCAGCGGTGCTGAATGGGGCGCTGGTGGCTGTGGGTGCCTTCGCCGTGATAGGGGTGCTGGCATTGGTCCGCCAGCTGGTGCTCATGCTCTACCACTCAATGGTGCGACGCTAACAGGCAAGTTCGCCTAGATAATGGTACAATTGCTAGAGGGGCCGGTCGTCCTGATCCGGCCCCTCTAGGTGTTTGCAGAGGTGTGGGTTTCGATGCGCCAGGTGCTACAGAGAATCGCCGGAGCGAGGGGCTCAACCGCCTCTCCGGAGCCGGTAACGGCGCTAGTGGTGGGGCTGGGGAATCCCGGGCCCGAGTATCGGCGCACCCGGCACAACGTGGGGTTCATGGTGGTGGAGCGGCTGGCAGAGCGGTGGCGGATACGATGGGATCGGCCCCGCAACCAGGCACGCGGCGCGCTCGGCCGAGTGGGGGACCGGCAGATTGCCCTGCTCGAACCCCTGACCTACATGAACCTCAGCGGCTCACCGGTGGCCCAGGCGCTGAGGCGGTATGGGCTGGCGCCGAGCGACCTGCTGGTGGTGCACGACGATTTAGACCTGCCCTTCGGGCGGCTTCGCCTGCGAGCCACTGGTAGCGCCGGCGGCCACCGGGGAGTGCAATCCATCATATCCGCGCTGGGCACCAAGGACTTCCCCCGGCTGCGCATAGGCATCGGGCGTCCTGACGGTGACCATGACGTACGCGATTTCGTCCTGGATACGTTCGACCGGGATGAGGCAGTCAAATTGGAGGCCGTGCTGGACCGAGCGGTGGCTGCCGTCGAGACGGCGCTGCGACAAGGGCTGGACGCGGCCATGAACGAGTTCAACAGGTCTGAGGATGCATAACTTCGAAGTGTTAGCGCGGTTGCTCCGGCCGGAGCCGGCATACCGCGAACTCATAGACACATTGGGGGCTGGCCGGTCGGCCGGCGCGGTGGGCGTCATACAGCCGGCCAGGGGACTGGTCCTATCGGCATTGGCCGAGGACCTGGACCGTCCCCTGCTGGTGGTCACCGACACGGTGGAGCGGGCCCGCCAACTGGCGGAGGAGCTCGTCCATTGGCTGCCGGGGCGGGTGACCGTGTTCCCGGCCCCGGAGGCGCTGCCCTTCGAGCGGGTACCCTGGAGCGCAGCCACAGTCGGCGGCCGGCTGCGCGTCTTGATGTCGTTGCTCAGGGGCGGGCAGGAACGGCCGGTGGTGATTGCGTCGGTGCAGGCGCTGCTCACGCCCTTACCCGAGCCATCCGCCCTCCGGGGGCGCATGCGGGTGCTGCGCCCGGGGGCAGTGCAGTCCCTCACCGAGTTGGCCACATTCCTGTCTGCCAATGGCTACCGGCACGAAGCGGTCGCGGAAGTGCCGGGCACCTTCAGCCGACGGGGTGGCCTTCTGGACGTCTTCCCCATGGCGGAGGTCCGCCCAGTCCGGCTCGACTTCTTCGGGGACATGCTGGACACCATTCGCTGGTTCGATCCGGACAGCCAGCGGTCCCAAGGCACCTGCGACCGGGTGGTGCTAACCCCGGCCGGCGAGGCGGTGGCCGAGATGGACCCGGAGGGGCTGGCGGCGCTGGAGGCCGTCGAGTGCACGGGCTGCCATGCCGCGGCCATGGCCGACTGGGAACGTGACCTGGAGCATCTGCGCATGGGCCAGCTACCCCAGGGTTTCGGCCTTTACCTGGGCTACCTGTACCGCGGGCAGCACTCGCTGCTCGACTACCTCCCAGCGGATGGGCTGGTAGTGATGGATGAATCCGCGTTCGTCAGCGACGCGGCCGAGGAGTTCCTGGGTGAGGCGGAGCGCGCACGTGAGCGCGGGGAGAGCGTAGGCGACATCCCCGTCGGCCTGCGGGCGCCCATCCTCGACTGGGAGGAGCTGCGGGAGGCGCTGGCGCAACGCTCGATGCTGGAGCTGGGAGCCGGGCCCGTGCCGGGGGAGGTCAGCCTCCGGGACGTGTTCTCGCCGGTGCCCAGGATGGCCGGGCAGGTGCGGCTGGCCGTTGACACCCTGGTAGAGACGGCCGAGCGGGGAGCGGCGATCGTCGTGACGCGGCAGGCGGCCCGGTTGGCGGAGCTCATCAGCGAGCGGGGGCAGCCTGTGGCAGCTGCCGATGCGATCGCCGAGCCCCTTCAGGGGCTGCAGCTGGTGCAGGGGTCGTATCCCGAGGGCTTCAGCCTACAACCCACCGGCGGGGCGCCGGTGTCGCTGTTCACGGACACCGAGGTCTTTGGCTGGAGCCGTCCGGCGCGCAGCCGTCCCCGAAAGCGAGCGGTTGCCGAGAAGTTCACCATAGACGTCCAGCCGGGCGACTACGTGGTCCACGTGGAGCACGGGGTGGGCCGGTACGTGGGCCTGCAGCGGCTGAGCCTGGACGGGGTGGAACGGGAGTACCTGGAGATCGAGTACGCCGGCGGCGACCGGCTGTACGTGCCCACCTACCAGGCGGACCGCGTCAGCCTCTACGTAGGAGCCTCGGACGCGGAGCCTACTCTCAGCGGCCTGGCTGGGCTAGACTGGCAGGAGGCCAAGGCTCGGGCTCGACGGGCGGTCGAGGAGATCGCGGACGAGCTGCTGGAGCTCTACGCTACCCGCAGCATGGCCCAGGGCTATGCTTTCGCACCCGACGATACCTGGCAGCGGGAGCTGGAGTCCGCCTTCCCCTACGAAGAGACCGAGGACCAGCTCAAGGCGCTGGCGCAGGTCAAGGCCGACATGGAGGCGCGGCGGCCCATGGACCGCCTGATCTTCGGCGACGTGGGCTACGGCAAGACGGAGGTCGCCCTGCGGGCAGCCTTCAAGGCGGTGGCCAACGGCAAGCAGGTGGCGGTCCTGGTCCCCACTACCGTGCTGGCGCAACAGCACTACGAGACCTTCCGACGACGGCTCGCCGCCTTCCCGGTCACGGTGGAGATGCTATCCCGGCTGCGGTCCGACCGCGAGCAGGACCGGATCCTCGCGAGGCTCAAGCGCGGCGAGGTGGACATCGTCATCGGGACCCATCGGCTCGTGCAGCCGGACGTGCAGTTCAAGGACCTCGGCCTGGTGATCATTGACGAGGAGCAGCGCTTTGGGGTCCGGCACAAGGAATTCCTGAAGCATCTGCGCCAGGAGGTGGACGTCCTCACCATGACCGCCACCCCCATCCCGCGCACCCTCAACATGGCCCTGAGTGGGCTGCGGGACATGAGCACCATTGACACACCGCCCGAGGACCGGCTGGCAGTGTGGACTCAGGTGTCACCGTGGGATGACGGACTGGTGGAGCGCGCCATTCGGCGAGAGATGGCCCGCGGCGGCCAGGTCTTCCTGGTTCACGACCGGGTGATGGGCATCGCCGGCGTGGCTGCCCGCCTCCGCCGGCTCGTGCCGGAAGCCCGGGTGGCGGTGGCGCATGGGCAGCTGCCCGAGGGTGAGCTGGCGCGGGTGATGGAGCAGTTTGCCGCCGGTGAGGTGGATGTACTGGTGTGCACCACCATCATCGAGAGCGGCCTGGACATCCCCAACGCCAACACCATCATCATCAACCACGCCGACCGGTTCGGGCTGGCGCAGCTCTACCAGCTGCGCGGACGGGTGGGCCGAGGTGCCGTCCGCGCCTATGCCTACCTGCTGTTCACGCCTGGCCAGGGGCTGACCGACGTGGCCCGGCAGCGCCTGCGCGCCATTACCGAGGCGTCCGAGCTGGGCTCGGGGCTGCAGATCGCCATGCGGGACCTGGAGATACGGGGCGCTGGGGACATCCTGGGCCGCCGGCAGTCTGGCCACATCTCGGCGATCGGGTTCGACCTGTACACCCGGCTGCTGGCCCAGGCGGTGGCGGAGAGAAGGGTGGCCATGGGCGACACGTCGGCGCTGGATGACCAGATGCTGGAGGCTTTCCTCCGGCCGCTTCAGCCCAGCCTGCAGCTGAGCCTTCCTCTAGATGCCGAGCTCCCGGAGAGCTACGTGAGCGATGCCGGCCTGCGCCTGGCGCTCTACCGGCAGTTGGGTTCGCTGTCCACTGAAGAGGAAGTGGACGCCTTCGAGGCCGAGCTTCAGGACCGGTTTGGCCCCGTGCCACCGGCCACCAAGCGGCTGCTGTATCAGACGCGGGTCAAGGTATTGGCGCAGGAAGTGGGTGCCACCGCCATCGGGCGAGAGGATGACCAGTTCTACATCCGCATGGACGTGTCGCTCCTGCGGCCGCGAGACCTGCAGGAGAGGCTCCCGGGGGTGGCCCGCCTGGGGCGAGGCCAGCTCTGGCTCGACGCCTCGCGGACAGAGGATTGGCAGGGCCTGCTCCTCTGGGCGCTGCGCGCGGTTACGGCTATCATGCGCGAGAGAGGCGGCACCCGCTCGCCCGCGCGCAGGCGCGCCAGCCGTCCGGTGGAGTCAGACCTGATGGCCGAGGCGGAGGTCTAGGAATGCAGAACGGTACGCTGCTTCGAGTCGAGGACATCCACCTCGAACGTGAGGGCGTAGAGATCCTCCACGGTGTGAACCTGGAGGTGACCGAAGCGGAGATCCACTGCCTGCTGGGGCGCAATGGGTCGGGCAAGTCCACCATGGCCTACATGCTCATGGGCAGCAGCGGGTATCGGCCCACGGCAGGGAGAGTGACCTTTGCCGGGCGCGACGTGACCGACCTCACCATGACCGAGCGGGCCAGGCTGGGGATGACCCTGGCCTGGCAGGAGCCGGCCCGATTCGAGGGGCTCTCGGTGCGAGAGTACCTGAAGCTGGGAAGGAAAGAGGTATCTGACGAGCGGATCCGGGAGGCCCTGAACTACGTGGCCCTAGACCCCGCCGCTTACCTGGGCCGGCACGTGGACGACAGCCTGTCCGGGGGAGAGCGTAAGCGCATCGAGCTGGCTGCGGTATACGTGATGCAGCCCAAGCTGGCCATCTTGGATGAGCCCGATTCCGGGGTGGACGTGCTCTCGATCAGTGATATCCGCCACCTCTTCAAGGTCATGAGGGCCGAGGGCACGGCCCTCTTGCTAATCACCCACCGAGAGGAGATGGTGACCATCGCCGACCGGGCCTCGCTCATCTGTGCCGGCGAGATAGTCATCACCGGCGAGCCGGAGCAGGTGGTTCGCCACTACTGCGCGCGGTGTGAGACATGCGACGTGGCCCAAGAGGTGGAGGAGCCTGCCGACTATGAGCGTATCTAGGCCAAAACGGCGGGCGTTCACGATGGCCGATGAGTTCGAGGCCATCGTCCGCAGCTACGAGCGGGCCGGCGGGCATGGCGAGCACCTCCTCTCACCACGGTTTGCGAGCATGGTCGTCTCCGGCAATGCAGTGCTCTCGACCCATGAGCTTCCCGGTGTGGAGATGCAGGCGGAGCAACTGGAGGACGGCGTCGCGGCTCGGATCCGGGTGGCGCCCGGGACCAAGGTGGACCTGCCCGTGCATCTGTGCTTTGGGGTGCTGCCGGAGCGAGGCACCCAGCGCATTCTGCCCCAGTTTGAGATCGGCGAGGGCGCCGTCGTGGAGTTCCTGGCTCACTGCACCTTCCCTAACTCGGTGGAGGTGCAGCACCTCATGGAGGCCAGCATCCTGGTGGGGCCCGGTGCACGCATGCGCTACAGCGAGACCCACTTTCACGGCGAACGAGGCGGCGCCCGGGTGGTCCCCCGAGGCAAGATCGTGGTGGAGGAGGGGGGAGCGTACCTGTCGGAGTTCAATCTGACTGAGGGGCGCATCGGCAGCCTGGAGTTCGACTACACCGTGGACGTTGGCCCCCGGGGCCGAGCCGAGCTGATGGTCCGAGCTTACGGGTACGGTGACGACCGGCTGCGGATCGTCGAGACTATCAGGCTCAATGGGCGCGGTGCCCGGGGTCTGGCCAAGTCTCGCATTGCCGTACGAGAGGACGCGGTGAGCGAGGTGGTGGCTGCCACGGAAGGAAACGCTCCCGAGTCTCGCGGGCACGTGGACTGTGTTGAGATCGTTCGGGATCGGGCGGTGGCCGCGGCAACGCCGGTGGTGCGCGTGCGAGACGACTCGGCTTACGTCACGCACGAGGCGGCTATCGGGACGGTGAACAAGAAGGAACTGGAGACCCTCATGGCCCGCGGGCTGGACGAGGAGGCCGCGGTAGACGTGATCGTGGGGGCCATGCTGCGGGGCTGAGGCGCGGCGGCAGCGGCTACCACCTAGAAAGCGGGCAGTCATACCGTGAGCAGCGGGAAACGAGGTGGCAGGTTGGTAAGGCGAGGATGGGTTATAGCCGTCATGGCGGCCGTGATCGCCAGTACCGGATTCCTGGCCGGGTTCACTGCCACGTGGATGCGGCAGCCCGAGGCCGTCGCGGACACCGGTCTGTCTCTGGTCTGGGAGGTCTGGGGCTACGTTGAGCGTTACTTCTACGGCACCGTCCCTCCGGACACCGAACTGGTCTACGGGGTGATTGACGGGGCCCTGGAGACACTGAACGATCCCTATACCCGTCTGGTCCGGCCGGTTGATCACACCATCGAGCGCGATCGGCTACGGGGTGCCTTCGGCGGGGTGGGAGCCTACGTCTACGACGTCGAGGGCCTGCTGTACCTGCGCCCGCTTCCCGACACCCCGGCCGACGAAGCCGGCATCCAGGACGGCGACCGCCTGCTTGCGGTGGACGGAGAGCCGCTCCCGGATGGGGCCACCACGGACCTGGCCGTCTCGCTGATCCGCGGCCCGGTGGGGACCACCGTCACCCTGACGGTGGAACGGGGCGAGGAGACGCTGGACTTCACGCTGGAGCGGGCCGAGATACCGCAGCCGACAGTGGAGTACTCGCTCCTGGAAGGGACCGAGCCCCTGGTGGGATACGTGCGGATCGCCCTCTTTAGCGAGCGTACGCCCGAGGAGCTGCAGCGGGCCCTTGCATCGGTGCGCCACGACGGCGCCGCCGTCCTGGTCCTGGACCTGCGCGGTAACCCGGGTGGGCTCCTCGAGTCGGCAGTCGAGGTGGCCAGCCGCTTCCTCACCCGGGGGACGGTGGTGTACGAGGTGGACGCTGACGGCAACGAGCGACGGTTCAGCGTTCGGCCTCGGGTGTCGGTGAGCGAGCCCATGGTCATCCTTGTGGACGAGGGCACTGCCAGCGCGGCTGAGATCGTGGCCGGCGCCCTTCAGGACCACGAGCGGGCCGAGATCGTCGGCCGGGTGACCAGGGGTAAGGGCTCAGTCCAGCTGGCCTACGAGCTACGTGACGGTAGCAGCCTGCACGTGACCTCAGCCGTCTGGTTGACCCCCGACCGCCGGCAGATCAACGAGGTGGGTCTGGAACCGGACGTGCTGGTGGAGGAGGACCCGGAAGGGGCCTACCAGGACGCGATCCTGCATCGAGGGTTGGAGCTTCTCGGTGTGGAGTGGGCGGACGCTGACACTGAGGCGGAGCCGGAGGTGCTGCCATGAGCGGCGTGGCCCAGCGCATCACCGTAGTGCTGTTGGGAGGCCTGGCGGCTCTCCTGCTGTGCGCCGCCGGCTTCGCGGCGGGTGGCATCGCCGCCGGGACGCTGGTGCGCACTCCCACACCGGCCCGGCCGATCGAGGGTATGGAGCTGTTCCACGAGGTCTGGGCGATCGTGGAGCGGGACTTCGTGGGCGACCTGCCGGCCAGGGACGAAGTGGAGCGGGGCGCGGCACGGGGCTTGCTGCGGGCTCTAGGGGATTCCGCCACCGGTCTGATCGCGCCCGAGTTCGCCCAACTGGAAAGGGAGGACTCCTCCGGGTACTACCGGGGCATCGGGGCCTCCGTCCGCTACGGTGACCACGACTACGTCGAGGTCGCGGTGGTCTTCGATGGCAGCCCGGCGCAGGATGCCGGCCTGCGGCCCGGTGACGTCATCCTCAAGGTGGATGGCGAGGACATGGCGGACGTTGACCTCTATGAGGTGGTGTCGCGCATCCGGGGGCCGGAGGGCACTGAGGTCGTGCTCGAGCTGCACCGCCCCGGCACGGGGGAGATCTTCGTCAGGGCCCTGGAGCGGCGGGAGATCGAGATACCCACGGTGACCCTGGAGGTGCTGGAGGGTGGCATCGGTCACCTGATCCTGGCGGACTTCAACAGCCGAGCCACGGCCCAGCTGCGCGACCAGCTTCGAGCGGCGCAGCAGGCCGGGGTCACCGCGCTCATTCTGGACCTGCGCAACAACCCCGGGGGCTTCTTGGATCAGGCCGTGTCCGTGTCCGATGAGTTCTTGGACGAGGGGACGATTGTGGTGGAGCGGGGCCGCGAGGTGCCTGAGCGGTCCTATCGCGGCCGGGATGGTGGCCTGGCCACCGAGATCGAACTGGTGGTGCTCGTGAACGAGGGCAGCGCCTCGGCGTCGGAGATCGTGACCGGTGCGGTGCAGGCTCACGAGAGAGGGACGGTCATCGGGACTACCACCTTCGGCAAGGGGTCGGTGCAGTACGCCTTCGACCTGAGCGATGGCTCGCAGATCCGGGTCACCACCGCGCTGTGGTACACGCCGGACGACCGGCAGATTCAGGGAGAGGGGCTGGTGCCGGACATCGTGGTGGCGGACGACCCCGAGACCGAGGCAGATGAACAACTCGAGGCAGCGGTAAGCTTCCTCAAGGAGAGGACAGACTGAAGAACGAGGGCATCAAGCACATTGCCGAGAACCGGCGCGCTCGGCACGACTACGATCTAGAGGACACCTACGAAGCGGGCTTGTCGCTCATGGGCAGCGAGATCAAGTCCATTCGCGAGGGCAAGGTCAACCTGCGCCAGGCGTACGTCCAGATCAAGGATGGGGAGGCTTGGGTGTACGACATGCACATCTCTCCCTACACCCGTGGAGGCTACGCCAACCACCAGCCCATGCGGCCGCGGCGGCTGCTCCTGCACAAGGACGAGATTCGCCGGCTGGGGGCCCAGGTCGCCCAGAAGGGGTACACCATCGTGCCCACGCGGCTCTACCTGAAGCGAGGCCGGGCTAAGCTGGAGATTGCACTGGGCAAGGGACGCAAGGCCTACGATAAGCGGCAAGCGATCGCCGAGCGCGAGGCCCAGCGTGACATCGAACGGGGGATGCGTGAGAAGTGGTAACCGATTCGCATAACGCCAGCGTATCAACCGTTGGCCATTGGCGCAGCCACGAACAGGGCTGCGCCAATGCTTCCAGGTGGGTTGCCGGGGCCCTCGGGGGTCGGGGCTGATGATCAGGCTGGAGGAACTGCTCGAGGCCACCGGTGCCCGGACGCAGCCGGGCTCACAGAGGGATGCCGTCTACTCCGGCTTCGCATACGACCCCTTGGGCGCGTGTGACGGCCGGGTTTTCGTGGCCGTGCCGACGGAGAACGGGGACGGGCAGGAGAGTATCGCCCGGGCCCTGAGCCGGGGCGCGGCCGCCGTGTTGTGTGAGCAGGCCCCACCCGACCTGGCCGCCGGGGTTCCGGTGCTGGAGGTGCCCGATGTCCTGGGCGCCCTGTCCGATTGGGCCAGGCTGGTGGTGGGGACCTGGCGGCCCTCGGTGGTGGCGGTGACAGGCGGCCTGGGCAAGAGCATCACCAAGGAGCTGCTGGCCAGCATGCTGCGGCAGCGCTTTCGCGTAACACGCGCTGCGGACAACCAGAGCGGCCGGTTGGGCCTGCCGGTGGCGCTGGCGGAGATGGACCGGGAGGCTGAGGTGGCGGTGCTGGAGCTGGCCGTGGACGGCCTCGGGCAGATGCGGGCCCTGTGTGATATGGCCCCGCCCGACCTTACGGTGGTCACCGGCATCTGCGAACGCGGTCAAGAATGCTTCGCCTCTCCCGAGGACCTGGCGGCGGAGATCGGTTGCGCGGTGGCAAGTGCGCGGCTGGCGGCGCTCAACCAGGATGATGAGCGCTCATGGCGCTTGCGTGAGCGGTCAGAAGGCGTACTCGGGTTTGGCCTGGAGAGCGGGGACCTGCGCGCCGAGGACGTCCGCCTGGACAAGGACGGCATGGCGCTACGGCTGGTCTACCGAGGGGAGGCCGTGCCCTGCCGGGTCCGCCTGCACGCTCCCGCTCTGGTCTACGACTGCCTGGCCGCGGTGGCAGCGGCACTGCAGCTGGGACTGAGCCTGGAGGAGGCAGCGGCCGGATTGCAGCACTACACGCCGCTGCCCGGCCGGATGAATCCACTACCTGGCCGGTCGGGCGCAGTGGTGTTGGACGATAGCTACGGCGGCTGCCCTGCCTCGGCTCTGGCCGGGTTGGCCGGGCTGGGAGCGTATCCGGCCTCAGGGCGGCGTCATGCGGTCCTCGGCGACCTCGATGGCTGGGACCCAGCCCACGTCCTACTGCTGGCGGCCGAGGTGCGCCGATCCGCCGACGCATTCTGGGCCCTGGGCGACCATGGGGCCGCGATTGCCCAGGCGCTCCCCGGGATGGATGCGCAGGTGTTCTACTCCTGCCGAGAGATGACCCAGGCCCTGGACGAGGAGCTTGGCCCCGGGGACGTGGTGCTGGTGCATGGTGGCCGCCGGGCCAGGCTGGAGCGGGCCGTGGCTGCCCTGGTGGAACCGTCCCACCGCGGCCAGGTGGTGCGCCAGGGGCCCCAGTGGGATTCAGCCCGGGTGGTGTGGCCGGACCGGCCAACCTGGGCCGAGCTGGACATGGAGGCGCTGGCCTCGAACACTCGGCTGCTGCGGGAGATCAGCGGGGTGCCCGTCATGGCCGTGCTCAAGGGCGATGCCTATGGGCATGGCGCGGCCAGGGTGGCCCGAGTGGTACTGCGAAGCGGTGCCGAGGCCTTGGCAGTAGCCTGCCTGCCTGAAGCCCGGGCCCTGCGTCGGGCTGGAATCGAGGAGGCGGAGATCCTCATCCTGGGCTACAACCCGGCCTGGCTAGCTCGGGAGGCCGTACGCAACCGGGTGTCCTGTGCCCTGTACGGATGGGAAGAGGCTCGTGCCTTGGCTCAGGCGGGGGCAGACCTGGGCATGCGGCCCGTGGTCCACGTGAAGGTGGATACGGGGATGGGGCGGCTGGGCCTGGATCCCGAGGACGTGCCGGAGTTCCTGGAGCGCCTGGCCGATCAGGGGGCACTGGAGGTGCGGGGCATCTTCACTCACTTCGGCAGCGCCGATTCGGCAGACCTGTCCTACTGCTACTGGCAGCTTGAGCGCTTCCTTCGCCTCCTCGATACCCTGGAGGCCAAGGGCCTACGCCCGCCGGTGGCTCACGCGGCCAATACCGCGGCGGCGGTGGGGGTGCCCGAGGCGAGGCTGGACATGGTGCGGCCGGGCATCGGCCTCTATGGGCTCGACCCGTCCCCCGAAGCCCCGCTGCCGCCGGGATTCCGGCCCGTGCTGAGCCTCAAGACCACCGTAGCGCAGGTGAAGACCGTCCCCCGGGGCACCTACGTGGGCTACGGCCAGGCCTGCTACGTTGACCGGGAGATCACCGTGGCGGTGATCCCGGTGGGGTACGCTGACGGCTTCCGGCGAAGCCCCCGCAACTGGGGCCACGTCCTCGTGCGCGGGCAGCGCTGCCCGGTCTTGGGCAACGTGTGCATGGACCAGGCCATGGTGGACGTGAGCGCGGTTCCTGGTGTGTGCAAGGGTGACGAGGTGGTCTTGATCGGCCGGCAGGGTGACGCTACCATAGAGGCCGAAGACGTGGCGGCCAGCATGGGTACCATTCCCTACGAAGTGGTATCCGAAATCCTGGCCCGCGTCCCCAGAATGGTCTAGGGGGGAACCAGCATGACTCGTAGGGAGAGGGTGGCTCGCGTCATAGCCCACCAGGAAGCCGACCGGGTCCCGTGGCACATCGGCTTGACTATCCCCACGGCGCAGCGGGTGGCGGCGACGGTGGGCCTGCCGGTGGAGGAGCTGGACGAGTGGATGCAGAACCATCTCTACTACGTAGAGCCGGAGGCCGACAACGCCTGGACTGAGGTGCGCCCTGGCTACTGGCGGGACGAGTACGGCGTGGTGTGGAACCGCACCGTGGATCCCGATATCGGCGTGATCGAGCACTACCAGCTCCAGGACCGGGACCTGTCGGGATACCGCTTCCCCGATCCCGCCGACCCCCGCCGATGGGAGGACTTCGAGCGGCGTCTGGAAGGCCGCCAGGACCGGTATGCGGTAGGTGCCATCGGCTTCTCCTTGTTCGAGCGGGCCTGGACCCTGCGGGGAATGGTCAACCTCCTCATGGACATGGTGGAGGCGCCCGAGTTCGTGGACGCCCTCCTAGACGCCATCACCGAGCACAACCTGGCCTTGGTGGAGCGGGCTGTGCGCTACGACATTGACGGCGTCTACTTCGGGGACGACTGGGGGCAGCAGCGGGGGCTGCTCATGGGGCCGGTGTTCTGGCGCCGCTTCATCAAGCCTCGCATTACCCGGATGTACGGGGCGGTGAAGGCGGCGGGCAAGCGCGTCTTCATCCACTCCTGCGGCGACGTGGAGGAGGTCTTCCCGGACCTGATCGAGGCCGGGCTGGACGTGTTCAACCCCTTCCAGCCGGAGGTCATGGACATCTACCAGGTGAAAGAGCGCTTTGGGGACCGGCTGTCCTTCCTGGGGGGTATGAGCATCCAGCGGGTGATGCCGTTCAGCACGGCGGAGGAGGTCCGGGCGGAAGCACACCGCCTCATGGACCGAATCGGCGCCGGTGGCGGCTACATTCTGGCCCCCTCCCATGCCATCCCCCGGGATGTTCCCGTCGAAAACGTCATCGCCCTGGTGGAGGCAGCCCGGGATGAGCAGAACCATACTGGCTAAGGGGCTCGGTGCCATCTTGGTGCCTTCGGCCCACCTAGGGCAACGGGGGCGCCGGCGACCACACTTGCCGGTCAGGAACCGCGCAGATAGGACGGGACCGTGTTCCGCTTCCGACTGAGGGCGAAGGCTGGGCCGATCGTGCCCACGACCATACGGGTGCTCATGCCCGACGGCTCGGTGGAGGTAATGCTCCTCGAGGAGTACCTCAAGGGGGTGGTCCCGGTCGAGATCGGGCGCAGCCGCCCTCTGGAGGCGCTCAAGGCCCAGGCGGTGGCCGCGCGCTCCTACGCTGCCACTTCCCGTTCCCACGCCAGCCAGGGTGCTGATATCTGCACGACTCAACACTGCCAGGTGTGGCGGAACGTGCGTTACGCCACCACCGATCTGGCGGTGGACGAGACCCGGGGTCAGGTGGCGGTCTACGGGGGCGAGATCATCCGCGCGTACTACTTCGCTCACTGCGACGGCCACACTCGCAACGTATCTGACGTCTGGGGTGGCAACCTGGGGTACCTGCGCGGTGTTCCTTGCGTGTGCGGCTTCACCTCGCTCTATGGCCACGGCGTTGGGATGTGCCAGGAGGGCGCCAGCGCTATGGCCTCGCAGGGCTTCAGCTATCGGGAGATCCTCACCCACTACTACACCGGCGTGGAGATCACGGGTGAGCAGCGCCGCGACGATACTGCCTGGCGGCAGGCAGCGGTGGCGAAGTACCTAGTCTCCCACCCGGACATCGCCCGCTTCCTGGGGGCATCTGTGCCGGGCGCGTTCCTGGCGGCCGATGGCAACTGGATTGAGTTCTTCGAGGCCGGGGCGCTCTCCGTCCGGCCAGACGAGACGGTCAGCCTGGAGCCGGTGGGTGCCTGGATCGCCACGGAATACGCCGAGAGAGGGTCCCGTCCCTTCGTGGACGCGCTGCCCCGGCCAGGGGTAGATGGGCGGTACGTGGACCGAACGCGACATAACATATGCCGCTTCTTCCTCCGCCACTGGCAGCCGCGGTGGGGGGACCCGGTGTCCGAGGAGTTCTACATCGTGGTGGATGGGGAGCCGGTCACGCACCAGATGTTCGAGTATGCCCTCATAAGCCACGACGCCTACAGCAACGAGCCCCTGCGCAGCATGCGGCTGAGCGAGGTCTTCCTCAGCGTGTTCGACCGAGGGCCGGGGCTTGACCTTCTGGGCGACTTCGTGCCCTGACCTCCCCGGCCGTTGCTCGTGCTTCACCTTGAGTCCGACCCAGACCGAGCTAGAGAGGACTTCTGATGACGGGACGCGAACGGATCCTGGCTGCTCTGCGTTTCCAGGAAGTGGACCACACGCCCTGGGCCCCTCGGTGGGACCTCTGGTACAACGCCGCCAAGCAAGATGGTCGGCTGCCGGAGCGCTACCGTGGCTGGTCCATGTACGACGTTGCCCGCGACCTGGGGATGAGCATCAAGGGGTACGGCCTGCGTCCCTTCCGCGAGGAGGTGCGGGGCCTCGAGCTGCACACCCGGACGCAGGGAGACGAGGTGTACCGGGAGTACCGCACTCCCTACGGCACGCTCACCCAGGTGGAGCGGCGCACGCCCGAGCTGGTGGCGGCGGGGGTGCGCGGCCGCGTGATCAAGGAATGGATCACCAGGCGAGAGGACTACGACGCGGCCCGGTATCTGGTAGAGCACACCTACATCGTTCCCCAGCACGAGGAAGTAGCCGCGGAGCTGCGCGCCATAGGCGAGGACGGGGTGCTGCTCGTGTTCCTGCGCCATGCTCCGGCCCACCACGTCATGCGGGAGTTCACGGGCTACGAGGGTTTCTACTACCAGCTCCAGGACAACCCTAACCAGCTTGAGGACCTGATCGCGGCGGTGGACGAGCAGCAGCAACGAGTGGAGCAGGTGGCGGTGGAGTGTCCTGCCCAGGTGATCGAGTACGACGGCAACTACGACGGGGGACTGACCCCACCTCCGATCTATCGTCGCTACTTCCTGCCGGCCCATCGTCGGCTGACCGAAGCCGCCCACCGGGCCGGCAAGCTGGTGGCCACCCACGTGGACGGCCGCAACGACGGCCTGCTGGAGCTGATCCTGGAGTCGGGCTTCGACATCGGCGAGGCTTTCACCCCGCCGCCCATGACCAACCTGGGCATCGCCGACTCTCGGCGGGTGTGGGGTGAGCGCATCGCCATCTGGGGAGGGCTGGCGACGACCGCCTTCTCGCCCCAGTTCACCGAGGAGGAGTTCGAGGCGCACGTCCGCCAGGCCCTGGCAGAGGGCGGGCGGGGCCTGGTGCTAGGCACGGGAGACAACGTGCCCACTGACGGGCTGCTAGAGCGGATCCGTCGTGTGCCCGCCATCATCGCGGAATGGGAAAACGAGCACAGAGCTGGCGGCAAGGAGGCCAGTGCATGAACCAGGAAGAGCGGCAGCAGGTAGACTACCGCAGGTACCTCGATCAAACCCTGGCCAGGCTCGCTCGGCCGGGACTGCTTCTGGCGGCACGGGGCCCGGAAGGGCGGCCCCACAACGCTATGACCATCGGCTGGGCGACATTTGGCATCATCTGGGGACACCCTATGTGCGTCGTCCTCGTCCGGCCCTCTCGCTACACCTACGGCCTGATCGAGGCGTGCCAGGACTTCACGGTCAATGTGCCCGCCAATGGGATGGAAGACGCGGTTCAGTACCTGGGAGCAGCCTCAGGCCGAGACGTGGACAAGCTGGCTCGGGTGGGGCTGACAGCCATCCCCAGTCAGGCAGTGGCTTCACCCACACTCGCCCAGTGCCCAGTCACCTATGAGTGCCAGGTGGTGCACTTCAACGACGTGCTACCGCCGAACCTGGCCTCCGAGATTGACCGCGGTTCCTACCCGCGCGGTGACTATCACCGAATCTACTACGGCCAGATTGTGGCGGTAACCGCCTCGCCGGCGGCCGAGCGGCTCTAGGACTGCCAGCACTCGTCCTGAGAAGGTTGGTCCTTCCCTTCGTCCTCCTCGTCGTCTTCGCCGAGGTCTAGCTCGGCCTCGTAGAGGGGGGGAATCACCCACGCTTCTTCGGACTCTGGCTCTGGCGCCGGCTCCGGTTCGGGCTCGGGCTCAGGCTCAGCCTCCGGCTCAAGCAAGGCCAGGGGCTCGGGAGCAGCCACTTCCTCTTCTGGCTCCTCCGGCTCCTCTACCGGCGCCGGCTCTTCGGCCGCCTCTGGCTGGGACTCGACGAGGATGGCATCGTCGCCCACAGCGAAGAGCGCCGAGACCGGGATGAACGTCTTGCCGCGGAAGGCATCGCGGATGAGATTGTGGGACATGCGATAGCCCAGGATGTTCCCGGTCTCGTCCAGGGCGATATCGCTCACCTCGCCGAGCTTGCGGCCCTCGGTGGTGATCACCTGGGTGCGGATCACGCTCGTGCCGGCCTTGACGGAGGCGCGGCTGGCGGGGTCTATGGTCAGGGTGCGGATGGCATCGTCTGAGTCGATCAGGGTAACGTGCACGCCAAAGAGCCGGATGTGATCGGCAGTGACGGCCTTGGCCGACCCGGCTACCGGTGGCTTGCTGAGGATGATGGCAGTGACTCGGTTCTCTGCGGCGTCGTAGAGGATCTCCTGGATACTGCCGACGCGCCGGCCGGAGTTGACGGTGATGACCGGCTGGCCGAGCAGGCTCTTGATAGTGTGATTGGGCATGGCAGGCTCCTGCATGTGCTCTTGGCGCATGATAGGACGGCCTGCCTGTACCTGTAAAGACACTGAGGGATCTGGGTCCCCCAGTCAGCTCCGGCCACGAGGCCGGACCCGGAGGTAGCACTATGCGAACGCCTGTGTGGCTGGATACCGACATTGGCACCGACGTGGACGATGCGGTCGCGCTGGGGTTGGCTCTGCGATCGCCGGAGATCGAGCTGGTGGGCGTCAGCACCGTCTATGGCGATGTAGGCTTGCGCAGTCGGATGGTGCTCAAGCTCTTGCAGGCGGCGGGCCGGGAGGACGTTCCCGTGTATTCCGGAGCCACCGAACCCATCATGCGCGAAAGGCCGGTCTACTGGGCCGGCTGGGAAGGGGAGGGGCTCCTCGCCCCGGAGGATGCCGAGCTCAAACCTCGGCCCGAGCACGCGGTCCCAGCCCTCGTGAAGGCCGTCAACGAGCGCCCCGGCGAGATCACCCTCGTCACCGTGGGCCCCATGACCAACGCGGCCCTGGCCTTCGCGCTGGACTCGGAGCTCGCCGGCAAGCTGAAGGGGCTGGTGGTGATGGGCGGGGCCGTGCGCATCGGCGAGGACGGGCTGAAGTTGCCCGTGGCCGAGCACAACCTGGCCTGTGATCCGGAGGCAGCCGCGCTGTGCTTCCGCTCCGGGGCACCCACGGTGATGGTGGGGCTGGACGTTACCACGCGCGTCTGGGTGGACCGGGCAGCGGTAGAGCGGATACGCCAGGGCGGCGATCTTGGTCGGGCGGTAGGCACGCAGTTGGAGCTCTACCTCGGCCACGTGAGCCGAGACTACACGTGGATGCACGACCCCCTGGCCCTGTCGTACGTGATTCGGCCGGAGCTGCTGGAGCTGGTCCCGGCCGAGGTGCGGGTGGAGACCCGCAGCGAGGTAGCGGCCGGGGCCACCTGGGTGCGGCACTCGGAGGGCTCGCGCACCCAGGTGGCGGTAGGCGTAGACAGCGACGCCTTCGTGGCGCTGCTGGTGGAGCGCCTGTCTAGGGCGTAACGGGCTGGCCGGCCTCGGCTGAGCGCCGCTCGGCCTCGATCAGCTCGAGGGACTGGCGAGCACTCTCCGGCGCGACGACGGTGGCCGGGCTGCGGCCCTCGATCAGGCAGTTGACGAAGAACTCCAGCTCCCGATAGTAGGCGTCGCCCTCCAGGGACACTTCCTTGACCTCCTGGCCGACGCGGTGCTCGTGGAGGGTGGGCTTGCGGGTGCTGTCGAAGTGCAGTAGCCCCTCCTCGAAGACGGCCAGGTAGGAGGCCCGGAAGTCGAAGGTGGTCGCCTGATACCAGGAGGCGTCCACCAGTACCTCCGGTCCGCCCTCGTAGGTGTAGAGGGCGCTCACGAGGTCGTAACCACCGGTGGCGGGAGTCTTGAGGGCGCGGGCGTAGAGGCGGCTCGGCTTGCCCAGGAGATAGTTGACGTAGTCCACGTCGTGGACGTGGAGGTCGAGCATGGCGCCGCCGCTACGCACCGCGTCGGTCATCCAGCCGTCCCACGTCCACACCGGCTTGGCGGCGCGGCGGACGAACTCGGCCTTCACCAGCTTGCCCATGCGCCCGGAGTCCACGGTCTCCTTGAGGTAGACGTACTCCGGCCAGAAGCGCAGGCACTGCGCCACCATGAGCTCGACCCCGTTTCGCTTGGCGGCCTCGACCATCTGGCCGGCCTCCTGCGACGTCAGGGCCATCGGCTTCTCCACCACCACGTGCTTGCCCGCCTCGGCGGCCAGTTTGGCGAACTCGGCGTGCAGGTAGGTGGGCAGGCAGATGTCAACCAGGTCCACTTCGGCTTCGCGGATGAGGTCGCGCCCATCGGCGAATACCTGGTAGGTGCCCACGTCGAGGCGGGGCAGAGGGACCTCGATGTTGCCCTGAACGTTGGCACCTCCACGGCGCCGATCAGGGTCGGCGTCGGCGACGGCCACCACACGGGCGTTGGGGAGGCTCTCATAGTGAGCGGTGTGAGCCCGGCCCATGAACCCCAGGCCGATCACTCCCACCCGGATCTCGCGTGCGCTCATTTCCCTTCTCCTCCGAATATGGCGTCAACAGAGCGTGAGGCTCGGAAGATCATCTCGTCGGGGAACTGGTTGGGCGGGAACTGCTCCACGGTCGCCCAGCCATCGTAGCCGATGTCGCGGAAGGCCTGCATCACGGCCGGGTAGTCCACATCCCCTTCCAGGAGCTCGACGAAGCCCTCGAGGGTTCCCACGTTGCAGCGGAAGTCCTTGAAGTGGACGGCGCGGATGCGCGAGCCCAGGATCTTAATCCAGTGCTGGGGATAGCCGGTGCGCATGACGTTGCCCACGTCGAAGTAGACTCCCACGAAGGGGCTACCGATGGCGTCCACGAAGTCGCGCATCTCGAAGGGGGCGGTGAGGAACCGGTTCCAGACGTTCTCCACCCCGATGTTCACCTTCCAGCGCTCGGCGTCGGGAGCCAGGTCGCGGAAGTCGGCGATGGCCTGGTTGTAGGTGGCCTCGTAGTCCTCCACCACCGGTGAGCCGGCCATGAAGGGCCCCACGAACCCGGGCACCACCAGGATTGTCTTTGCCCCCAGGCGGGAGGCGATGCGGAGCATCTGGCGGACGTGGCCCTTGGCCTCCTCTCGCTCGGAAGCTTGGGGCGAGAGCAGGTTCTTGCTCCAGAAGATGCCGGTGGCCAGCGTGGGGATGGCTAGGCCCAGCCCCTCGGCGGCCGAACGTATGCGGTCCAGGTCAGCGTCCGAGGCGGAAGGAGAGACGGGGCCCTGGGCGTCGTAGGCCAGCTCCACACCCTCGAAGCCGGCGTCTCGCGCCAGCCTGAGGCTCTCGTCCAGGGTCTTGTCGGCGGTAAAGGCCCAGATACTGATTGCCTTACGCATGGTGTGCACCTCCAGTGTCATGGTGTGATCCCTCTGCGGCGAGGGTCGGGTGCATAGATGGACTGGACTCTTCCGAAGGCGCCGCGCGTGGATCGCGCACGAAGCGATTCCAGGCAAGGGCAGAGGCCACGCCGAGTATAGCAGAAGCCCAGAACACCGACACGTACCCCGTGACCCCGGCCAGGGCGCCACCAAGGAGCGGCGCGATCACCAAGGGCGGTGAGGTGAGGGTGTTAGCTAGGCCGATGTAGGTGGGCCGGTCCTCATCGCGGCAGAACTGAAAGACGATGGGCAGCCCCGAGGTCATACCGACGGCTTCCACGGCTGCCCGCAGGGCGAAGGCGGCCAGGAACAGGCCTACGTTAGGGGCCAGCGCGGCCGCCACCATGCCTACCGCCTGGAGCCAGAAGGAAGCACCGACCATGCTATGGTGGCCGCGGCGGTCGCCTAGGCGACCCAGAATGGGGTTGAGCACTGCCTGAGAGACGAGCATGGTGGCGGTGAACAGGGCCGCGGCCTCGTCGCCGAGCTGGAACCGGTTCACGGCGTACACGGCCAGGAAGGCGTTGCCCATGCTGGAGAAGGTGCCGAACGAGCGCACCAGCAGGAACTGGCGGAAGTTGTGGTCGGCGCGGAGGAGCGCCGGCAGTTTGGACAGGTACGCTCTCAGAGGGATGGCGGGCTTGGTGGGCGGCTTGGCCGGCTCCACGGTGAGGCTCAGGGCCACCCAGGAGGCCATGAAGAAGGCGCTCCCGACGAGGTAGCTATAGGCGAAGCTGTTGGGGTAGGCGAAGTTGGTGAGCAGATAGCTGGACAGGGCGGCTCCGCCCAGCCCGATGGCCGCTCCGATGGCGTTGCCCACCCCGAAGAACAGCCCCCAATGACTGGGCAGGATCACCTTGGCCACCATGTCCTGCCAGGCATTCGCCACGAACCCGCTGCCCAGCGCCTGCCAGCAGAGCAGCACGAAGACCACCGCCAGGGTCAGGGTGGCGTCGGTGGAGCGCCAGAGCAGGATGAACAGGCCGAGCACGATGAAGGGCACGCGCTCGTTGAGGCTGACCAGGAGAACGAAGGGAAGCTTTCGGGGAAGCCGCTCCACCAGGTTGCCGGTGAAGAGCTGGGGTACGCGCCAGCCCAGGAACTGCACGGACGGGATCAGCCCGATCAGGACTGGGCTGTCGGTCAGGTGGGCGATATAGAGCGGAAGCACGGTGGCAACCGAGACGCACGAGCTTCCCATGGCCCACAGGGCCAGGTCGGCTACGTTCACGGCGAAGTTGCGGCGGAAGTGCCTGCGGATGGCGTGCTCGTAGGCAGACAACCCATTCGACTCCGGCAGACATAGGCCCAGGCTTCCCTGGGCCCGGTTCACGATACATCAGGGGCCGAGGCGAGGCCAATTGCTGGAGGGGGGTGAGTTGGTGGGGGTTTCGGGGGCCCTCACCCCCGGCCCCTCTCCCACGCGATGGAGAGGGGAGGCGCAGGGACGGCTGGTTGCGGGGCCTTGCGGGCGGTTAGTGAGTGTCTTGGCGGTAAGGTATAATTCCTTGGTTAGAAAAGAGACTGACCGCTATGAACAAAGCCATCCACACCACCGGGCTGCAGGCGAGTGACAAGGAGTTCCTGGCGCACATCGAGCGCAACCTTGGCATCATCGCCGACCTGTCCCGGGCTGACATCCTAATGTACGTCCCGTCTGGGAGGGAGTGTGTCGTCGTATCCCAGGCGCGGCCGCACTCAATGGCCCCCATCCACCCCCAGGACCTGGCCGGGACCCGCGTGCCCCTGAGCGAGGCCGGGCTGGTCGGTCGGGTGTTCTCCTCGGGCAGGCCGGCGACGGAAGAGGTGCAGCGCTGGGGCAACACTGCCCCCATGGTCCGCCAGTTGCATCCCATCCCTGGACCCAGCGGGAACACCATCGCCGTGGTCACGGTGGAGACCAACCTGATCGAGCACGAGCGGCATCGGCGTCGCCACGTCAACTTCCGCCGGGCGCTGGCCGCCCTGCAGCGGTCGGCCCTGCGGGCTGAACTGCCCGGAGTGGACTACCTGATGCCCTTCGGGGAGCAGGATGGCATCGTCTTCGTGGATGAGCAGCGGCGCATCCGCTACGTGAGTGGCATCGCCACCAACTTCTACCGGCGGCTGGGCTACATGGAGCGGCTGGTGGACCGACACTTGGACATCCTGGAGACGGGCGACGACGCTCTGATCAGCAAGACGCTGTCGCAGGGCCGCTGCTTGCGCGAGGAGGCTGCCGGTCAGGAGCGGGAGTGGATCAGGCAGAGCGTCCCCATCTTCGCGCCTCCGGGCCTACGGGAGGAGGTGTTGCGGAGGCTGAACCGCGACACCGGCGGTGATAGGGTGATCGGGGCCTTCCTCCTCGTCCACGACGAGACGGAGAAGCGGCGCCGGCAACGGGAGCTGCAGGTGAAGTCGGCGATGATCCAAGAGACGCATCACCGGGTCAAGAACAACCTGCAGACGATCGCGGCCCTGCTGCGGATGGAGGCTCGCCGGAGCACTTCGCCTGAGGCCCGTAGGGTGCTCGAAGAGAGCATGAACCGTATACTCTCCATCTCGGTGGTGCACGAGTTCATGGCCAACCAGGGCGACAGCCCCATCAACCTGCGCGAGGTGGGCCAGCGGCTCATCGCTCACCTACGCCAGGTGTTGGCTTACCCCGACCGGCAGATTACTTTGAGCGTGAGCGGTCCTGACATATACTTGCCTGCTCAGCAGGCCACTGTATGCTCGCTGGTCATCAACGAACTGGTGCAGAACGCTGCCGAGCACGGGTTCACCGGCCGCTCGCAGGGTTCAGTTCACCTGCGGCTGTCGGAGACGACTGACCGAGTCGTGGTCGAGGTGCAGGACGACGGGGTGGGGCTGCCACCGGACTTCGAGCTCAACCGCAGCGGCAGCATGGGCCTGAATATCGTACAGGTGCTAGTTCGAGATGACCTCAAGGGTGAGGTGAAGTTAGTCAGCGGTGACGGAGTAACTGCAACAGTCACTTTTCCAAAACCGCGCGAGAGGTGAGGTCAATTGGAGCGCACGAGAGTCATCATAGCTGACGACGAAGCGATCATTCGGATGGACCTGCGGGAGATGCTCACCAACCTGGGCTATCTGGTGGTGGGCGAGGTGGCCGATGGCACGAGCGCCATCAACCTGGCGCGCGAGCTCCGACCCGATATCGTCATCATGGACATCAAGATGCCTGACCTGGACGGCATAGATGCCGCGCGGGTGCTCACCGAGGAGCGTATCGCCCCGGTCGTGCTCCTCACCGCTTACAGCCAGAGCGAGCTCATCGAGCGGGCCAAGGAAGCGGGCGTTGTGGGCTACATCGTCAAGCCGATCCGCGAGTCCGACCTGGCACCGGCCATCGAGGTGGCGCTGGCCCGCTTCAGCGAGCTGCGGGCACTGGAGCGCGAGGTGGGCGACCTCAAGGACGCGCTGGAGACCCGGAAGCTGGTGGATCGGGCCAAGGGTATTCTCATGGACGGCCAAGGGCTGACCGAGGCGCAGGCCTTCCGCCGTATCCAGACCATGAGCATGAACACGCGCAAGTCCATGAGACAGGTGGCGGAGGCGATCATTCTGGCCAACGAGGCCGCCCGTGGAGACGGAAACTGACGGCCGTCGCCCCGGCCGCGTGTGACGGAGTAGAGCCATGAAGCTCTCGGTACTGGTCCCGGTCTACAACGAGCGCGACACCATCGAGCATGTGGTGGAGCAGGTGTTGGCCGTGGACCTGGGTGATCTGGAGCGCGAAGTGATCCTGGTGGACGACGGGTCCACCGATGGCTCGCGGGAGGTGCTGGCGAAGCTGGAGGGCAGGCCGGGCGTGCGTGTGTACTACCACGACGTCAACCAGGGCAAAGGCGCTGCCGTCCGCACCGCTATGTACCGCGCCACAGGCGACATAATGCTGGTTCAGGATGCGGACCTGGAGTACGACCCGCGGGACTACCGCATCGTACTCCAGCCGATCCTGGAGGGCAGGGCCGAGGTAGTGTATGGGTCGCGGTTCCTGGGGGGCCCGCGGAAGGCGATGCTCTTCTGGCACATGGTGGGGAACCGGGCCCTGACTTTCCTTACCAACATCCTCTACGACAGCATCCTCACCGACATGGAGACCTGCTACAAGGCCTTCCGGTCGGATGTGCTGCGGCAGCTGGTGCTGCGGGCGAAGAAGTTCGAGCTCGAGCCGGAGCTGACGGCCAAGGTGCTCAAGCGCGGCTATCGCATCTACGAGGTCCCCATCTCGTACAACGGTCGTGAATACTCGGAGGGCAAGAAGATCACCTGGCGGGATGGGCCGGCTGCGGCCCTAGCCCTCTTGCGCTACCGTTTCCGAGACTGAGCACGCCTGCGGGCCCGTGCAATCAGCGTTACGTGTCACCGCTGCCTCCCGGGTTCTCGCCCGCTTCTTCAACCCAGAAGTGCTGGCCGGGGCG
>JBMNTK010000034.1:0-23678 GCA_050945695.1 Anaerolineae bacterium
TGGCCCCAAAGGTCGACATCCTCACCCTAGCCCAGGCCTCCATGACCCGCCTGGCTCCCTGGCTCGCTCAGGAGACGGGGTTGGAGGTGCTTTCCAGCCCTCGGCTTGGTATCGAGCACCTGCGGGACGTGCTAGCCCAGATGGACGGCCCTCAGCCCGCATGACACCGTCCAGTCGCACCCCTGAAGAGCCCTATCAGCCCCGCCCGGCTGAGGATACGTTTGCGGCCCTTCCTGCTCCGTGGCCCCAGGAGGGGCTTCGCGAAGAGATCCGTAGCCAACTGGTGCGCGAGGGAACCGCCGTCGTGGTGGTGGACGACGACCCCACCGGGACCCAGACGGTGCACGACGTGCCGGTGCTGACCACTTGGGACGAAGCCGCTCTGGAGAAGGAGTTGGCGGCGGGGACGGTGGCCTTCTACGTCCTCACCAACTCCCGCGCCCTCCCCGAAGCGGACGCCGTGCGGCTGGCCAGGGAGCTCGGCGCCAACCTGCGCCAGGCCTCCCAGCGGGCCGGCCGCCGGGTCGAGGTCATCAGCCGCAGCGACTCCACCCTGCGCGGCCACTACCCCGCGGAGACGGACGCCCTAGCCGAAGCCCTCGGATGTCGGCCCGATGGGCTCATCATCGCCCCCTACTTCCGGGAAGGCGGCCGCTTCACCCTGGGCGACGTGCACTACGTTCGGCAGGGCGACCTCCTCGTCCCTGCCGCCCAGACCGAGTTCGCGCGCGACCCGGTCTTCGGCTACGCCCACTCCAACCTGAGAGACTGGGTGGAGGAGAAGACCGGGGGTCGCTGGAGGGCGGAACAGGTGACCAGTGTCCCCATCGGGGTCACCAGGAGTGGGGGCCCGGGGGCGGTAGAGCCGCTCCTCCAGTCTCTGACGGGCGGGCAGCCCCTCATCGTCAACGCCGCCGATGACCGCGACCTCGAGGTGGTGGTATCCGCCTTGTCCCGCGCCGAGGCCCAGGGCGAGCGCTACCTGTGCCGGACGGCCGCATCGTTCGCCAAGGTCCGCGCCGGGATCAGCGACCGCCCTCTGCTCCAGCCCGAGGAACTCCGCTCCCCGTCTGCAGACTGCCACGGTGGTCTGGTGGTGGTCGGCTCCTACGTCCCCATGAGCACGCGCCAACTGGCCCGGCTGCGCCAGGAGCCGGGGTGGGTATCGGTAGAACTGGACGTGCCCAGCCTCATTGACCCGGCCCGCCGCGGCCCCTGTCTGGACCGCGCCCAGGCTGCCCTGGCGGACGCGCTGTCTGCCGACAGGAACGTGGTGCTGTTCACCAGTCGAGACCACATCACCGGCCAGAGCCGGAGTGAGAGCCTGTCTATCGGCCGCTCAGTGTCTGAAGCCCTGGTGGAGCTGGTGCGCAGCCTGCCGGTCCGGCCTCGGTTCCTGATCGCCAAGGGCGGGATCACCTCCAGCGATCTGGCAACGGAGGCGCTTGGCGTCCGTAGGGCGCTGGTGCTGGGGCAGATCGCCCACGGCGTGCCCGTGTGGCGACTGGGGGAGGAGAGCAAGTTCCCCGGCCTGGCCTACGTGGTCTTTCCCGGCAACGTCGGCACTGATAGCACCCTGGCCGACGTGGCTCGTGCCCTGTCTGAAGTCTGCTAAGCCCTGACCGGCGCCGAATGCGACGCCGGTCGGCGCTAGGCTACATCTCCTACAGCGCCGCCTCCCTGAGGTCGAGCGGGCAAGTGGTGGAGTTCCATCCCGCCGCCCCGCCCAGCACCACGGTCAGGTCCTCGTATCCCTGGGCCTGCAGCAGGGAGGCGGCGACGGTGGAGCGCAGCCCACTGCCGCAGAAGATGAACACCGGCACATCTCGCGGCACCTCGTCCACGCGCTGAGGCAGCTGCGTTATGTGGATGTGGTGAGCCCCGGGTATGCGGCCGTCGGTGTCCAGCTCGTACTGGCTGCGCACGTCCAGGATCCACACCTGTTCATCGGAATCCAGCAGGCCGCACAGCTCCTGGACCGTCACCATGCCGATGCTGTCGCTGTCCCGGCCCGAGGTGTGCCAGTCCACCATCCCGCCGCCCAGGTATCCGTTGATGCGGTCGAACCCCATCCGGATCAGGTAGCGCACAGCCCGCTCGGGAAGGATGGTGTCGGACACCAGGAGGATGGGCTGATCGTAGTTCACGAACCAGCCGGCGAATGACGGAATCCCCTGCTCCCATATGGAGAGCGCCCCGGGGACGTGAGCGGCGTTGAAGGCCAGTTCGAGCCTGGTGTCGAGCACTTGGGCCCCCGCTGCCTGGGCGTCGAATGAGTCCACCGACAGCGGCGTCAGCCCCGGCAACCTCCCGAGGACGGGCGGGCCCTCGAGGTTGAGCCGTTCCATCACGGTGAAGTAGGGCGGGCGCTCCAGCTCGTGGGCCACGAACTGAACGAAGGATTCCCGGTCGGTGTGCTGGAGGGCGGGGTTGTGGACTCTCTCGATTCCGATGGTGGTCAGGGGCCGATCGGCGGCCCGCTCGCTGCCACACACGGAGCCGGCGCCATGGGCGGGACAGACGATCACGTGGTCGCCCAGCGGAAGGATCTTGCCAAAGATGGTGTCATACAGGAGGTTGGCCGCCTCCCGCAGCCTGTCTTTGCCCAGCAGGTCAGTGCGCCCCACGTCCCCGGCCAGCAGGGTGTCGCCGGTGAAGACCATCCAAGGCACTCCGGAAGGGTCATGGAGCACGTAGTTCATCATTCCCTCAGTGTGGCCGGGGGCATGGAACGCCCGCAGCACCAGCCCGCCGATGTCAAACGTCTGCCCGTCCTCCACCGGCAGGCCGTAGCGGTACGGCAGTTGCGGCTCAGCGTGCCAGATCTCGGCGCCCGTCAGCCGGGCCAGCTCCAGGGAGCCGATGGCGTAGTCCTCATTGCGATGCGTCTCGATGATGTAGCGCAGCTGGTAGCCTCGGCGCTGAACCAAGTCCACGTAGACTTCACAGTCTCGACGGGGATCAATGACGGCCGCCACCCCGTTCCGGCCCAAGAGGTAGGAGAAGTGCGCGAGCCCTCGCGACCGAATCTGCTCAAACATCACCTGGTTCATGTCTCACTCCTAACCCTGGCAACACCGATTACCGTTTGACACAGGAAGCATAGAGCGACGGCAGGGCCCTGTCCACCCAATTCCCATGCTTACACCTGGCGTTAGCAGGCGTTCTTGACACTCTATGCCGCCCCCGCTATACTTGCTTGGTTGAATTACTGAGGAGGCTCGCACCCGTGTATGCTGTCATAGAAAGCGGCTCGAAGCAGTACAGGGTCGAACCCGGAATGGTCGTGGAAGTTGACCGTCTTGCGGCGGAGCCGGGAGAAGAGGTCGTCTTCGAGCGAGTGCTTCTGGCCGCCGATGGCGCCCAGGTAGCAGTAGGGACCCCGACTGTTGATGGCGCCCGCGTTACTGGCGAAGTCGTCGGTCACGCTCGGCATCGCAAGGTGGTCGTCTTCAAGTACAAGCCGAAGCAGCGCTATCGCGTCAAGAGCAGCCAGAGGCATGCGATCACCCGGGTGCGCATCAAGGAAGTAACAGTCTGAGTTGTCTCAGGGATAGAGGGAGATAGAGCATGGCCCACAAGAAAGGTGGCGGCAGCAGCCGCAATGGCCGTGACACCGTCGGCAAGAGGCTGGGCGTAAAGCTCTTCGGCGGTCAGTCGGCCCAGCCGGGGGCGATCATCGTGCGTCAGCGGGGGACCAAGTTCCATCCCGGCCGTAACGTCGGCATGGGGCGTGACTACACGCTTTTCTCGCTGGTAGACGGTGCCGTCCAGTTCGAGCATAAGGGCACGCGTACATACGTTAGCGTTGTGCCCCAGGAAGCTGAGGGCGCGGCATGAAGGAAGGCATCCATCCCAAGTATTACGAGAACGCCCAGGTTATCTGCGCCTGCGGGCACACCTGGACGACAGGCTCCACCAAGGAAGTGATCCGCACTGACATGTGCTCGCAGTGCCATCCCTTCTACACCGGCGAGCAGCGCATCGTGGACACCGCCGGCCAGGTGGACCGTTTCATGCGACGTTTGCAGCGCGGCCGTGGTGGCGCGCAGGAGGAGTCGCCAGAACAGGGGCAGGCTGAGTGAGCTTGGCCCGCAACGCCTGCGAAGGTCTTTGATCATGGCCTCACGGCAGCCCCAAGTATGTGACACCGCCCAGCCCGCCAACTATGGCGGGCAGGCTGTTATTGAGGGGGTAATGATGCGCAACCGCGAACGCATGGCGATCGCGGTGCGCCGGCCAGATGGGGGGATCGAGGTACGGACCGAGCCCATGGGCGCGGCGTACCGTTCTCGCTGGGCGTCGTGGCCTTTCGTGCGCGGCCTCTTCACCCTCTACGACTCGCTGGTGATAGGGATGCGGGCCCTGATGTTCTCCGCCGACGTCTCGGCCGGTGAAGAGGTGGAGCTCTCCGGGCCGATGATGTGGGGCACGATGGGCGTATCCCTCGCCCTGGGCGTCGGTCTTTTCTTCGCCCTGCCTGCCCTGCTCACTTCGCTGGTGGAGAGCATGGTGGATAGCGCCTGGGTGACCAACATGGCGGAAGGGATCGTTCGCCTGCTGCTCTTCCTGGGCTACGTGGTCGCCATTTCGCGCATTCCCGATATCCAGCGCGTCTTCGCCTACCACGGGGCAGAGCACAAGGTCATCAACGCCTACGAAGCCGGCGAGCCCTTGGAGGTCGAGGCCGTCCTCCCCTACAGCGTCACTCACACCCGCTGCGGCACGGCCTTCCTGCTCATCGTGGTGTTGGTATCCATCCTGGTGTTCGGGTTCCTGGGCCGCCCACCGCTCCTACTGCTGCTGGCCAGCCGGCTGGTGCTGGTGCCGGTGATCGTGTCTTTCTCGTACGAGCTGGTGCGGCTGGCCTCGAAGCACTCCCACAACCCGCTGGCCCGCCTGCTGGTGAGCCCGGCCCTGAAGCTCCAGACCCTAACCACCCGGCCCCCTACGGAGGACATGATCGAGGTAGCACTGACGGCTCTCAGCAACGTGCTGGAGCCGGCAACCGAGGTCTCACCCACGGCCACGGCCGGAGCCCCTGCTGCCGCAGTCTGAGATACTGGATAGCCAAAACGGCCCAACCCGTAAAGGTTGGGCCGTTTTCGTTGTCCCGTACCTGCTGGTGCCGGTCGAGGGCCTAGGGAGTCGTAGCCGACTCCTGGCTCTCCGGGACCTCGCCCTTTCCCATGCCCTTGGCCAAGGCATACTCCAGGCTGTCGGCCAGGGCGATCCACGAGGCCTCGATGATGTTCTCCGAGCTGCCGACCGTGGTCCAGGTGTTATGACCGTCCGTGGAGTCAATTAGCACCCGGGTGACGGCAGCCGTGCCGCTGTCCTCGTTGAGGATGCGCACCTTGAAGTCCGAAAGGTACACGTTGGCCAGCTGCGGGTACCGAGGTACCAGCGCCTTGCGCATCGCCTGGTCCAGGGCGTTCACCGGGCCATCTCCCTCAGCCGCGGTCAGGAAGGTCTGGCCGTTCACCTGAAGCTTCACCGTGGCCTCAGCCAGAAGGCCCCGGCCCCGGCGCCGCTCCACCAGCACCATGAAGTCCACCAGCTCGAACGCCGGCCGATAGTCCTCAGTGGCCCGCAGCATCATCAGCTCGACCGAGCCTTCTGCCCCCTCGAAGGCGAAGCCACGCGACTCCAGGTCCTTGATCCGATCCAGAACCCCTCGCAGCGCAGCATCGTCCAGCTTGTCTGCCAGGCCGAACTCCTCTGCCTTGCGCAGGATGTTGCTGCGCCCGGAGAGCTCCGACACCAGGATGCGCTTGCGGTTGCCCACGAGCTCAGGGTCCACGTGCTGGAAGCTGCGCTCCACCTTCATCACCGCGTTGACGTGCATGCCGGCCTTGTGGGCGAAGGCGCTGGTGCCCACGTAGGGCATGGTAGGGCTGGGGGCTAGGTTGGCCAGCTCAGCCACATACCGAGACAAGTCGGTGAGGTGAGCCAGGGACTCCGCCGACACCACCTGCCGTCCCATCTTGAGCTGAAGGTTCGGGATGATGGTGCAGAGGTTCGCGTTGCCACACCGCTCACCGTAGCCGTTGATGGTCCCCTGCACGTGCGTGGCCCCCGCCTCGACTGCAGCCAGGCTGTTGGCCACGGCCAGGTCGTTGTCGTTGTGACAGTGGATCCCGACGGCCAGGTCAGTCATCTGGACCACCCGGCGGGTGATCTCTGCCACCTCCGAGGTCAGCGAACCCCCGTTGGTGTCGCACAGGACTAGGGCGGAAGCCCCGCCTCGCTCGGCCGCGCGTAGAGTCTCCAGAGCATACTCCGGGTCAGCCTTGTAGCCGTCGAAGAAGTGCTCGGCGTCGAAGATCACCTCGCGGCCGTGCGAGCGCAGGTAGGCCACACTCTCCTCGATCATGCGCAGGTTGTTGTCCAGGGTCGTGCGCAGGACCTCGAAGACGTGCAAGTCCCAAGTCTTGCCGAAGATCGCTACCGCCGGGGTCTCGGCCTCCAGCAGCATCCGCAGGTTGGCATCGTCCTCAGCCGACACGCTCGCCCGGCAGGTGCTACCGAAGGCCGTGAGAATGGCGTTCTCCAGCCGAATGCCTCGGGCCGCCGCAAAGAACTCAGCGTCCTTTGGGTTGGATCCTGGCCATCCACCCTCGATGTACTGCACGCCGAACCGGTCCAACCGGCGCACCAGCTTGATCTTGTCGTCCAGCGAGAAGGAGATCCCTTCCTGCTGGGTGCCATCTCTCAGGGTCGTGTCGTAGAGGACTATCGTGCTCATGCCAACCTCACCACCTACACAACTGCGCTATTTCCACAAGGGCACCAGCCACCCGTGCCTGTCGGGGGCGCGCCCGTGGATCACATCGAAGAACGCCGACTGTAGGGCCGCAGTCACAGGCCCGCGCTTGCCTGAACCCACTGTGATCTTATCCACCGAACGGATGGGAGTGATCTCTGCCGCCGTGCCGGAGAAGAACAGCTCGTCCGCCACGTAGAGCATCTCCCGGGTGATGACCGCTTCCTGCATGTCATAACCCAGATCGCGGGCCAAAGTCATGACCGTGTCGCGGGTAATCCCACCCAGAACTGAGTTCGACAGCGGGGGCGTGAGGATACGGCCGTTCTTCACCACGAACACGTTCTCGCCGCTCCCCTCGGACACGTACCCGTTGGTGTCCAGCACGATGGCCTCGGCGTAGCCGTTCTCCAGGGCTTCCATCTTGATGAGCTGGGAGTTGGCGTAGTTGGCAGCCGACTTGGCCAGCGAGGGGAAGGTGTTGGGAGCCATGCGGTTCCACGAGGACACGCAGACGTCAATGCCCTGCTCGAGAGCGCCTGCGCCCAGATACTCGCCCCATTCCCAGGTAGCGATGACGACCTGAACGCCACAGCCCCTGGGATCCACACCCATCTCGCTGTAATCGCGCATGACCAGCGGGCGGATGTAGCAGGCCTTGTGGCCATTGGCGACGACCGTGTCCTTCACCGCCTGCCGCAGGTAGGCCAGGTCGCATCGCATGGGCATGCGGTAGATCTTGGCCGAATCGAGCAGGCGCTGCAGGTGCTCGTCGATCCGGAAGCCGGCCGGCCCCTCGGGGGTGGCGTAGGCGCGCATCCCCTCAAAGACCGCCGACCCATAGTGCAGGGCGTGAGTGAGCACGTGCACCTTCGCCTCTGCCCAGGGAACCAGCTCGCCGTCGAACCAGATGTATTTCGCTTCAGGAATAGGCATGTTCTGCCTCCTTAGTTAGTGCCCACTGCAACGGGAGTCGGTCAGCCGCCGATCCGCTCGGCCACGAGGGTACCCATGGCCTCGGTTCCCACGAGAGTCTCCTCCGCGGCGCCGCTGTGGATGTCCCGGGTGCGATAGCCCTCAGACAGGACCTTCTCCACCGCCGCCTCTACGGCATCCGCCTCTTTGTTCAGGCCCAGCGAGTAGCGCAGGAGCATGGCAGCGCTGAGGATCGTCGCCAGGGGGTTAGCCACGTCCAGACCGGCGTACTTCGGGGCCGATCCGTGGATGGGCTCGTACAGCCCCAGCGTGCTCGAGCCGAGCGAAGCCGACGGCAGCATCCCCATGGACCCGGCGATCATTGAGGCTTCGTCGGTGAGGATGTCGCCGAACATGTTGCTCATCACCAGCACGTCGAAGGTGGCGGGGCGCCGCACCAGGAACATCGCGCATGCGTCCACGAGCACGTTCTCGGTCTCGAGGTGCGGGTACTCGGCGAAGACCCCGGCCGCCGCCTCGCGCCACAGCCGCGAGACCTCCAGGACGTTGGCCTTGTCCACGGAGGACACGTGCTTGCGCCGCTTCTCAGCGAGCTCGCAGGCGAACCGGACCACCCGCTCTACCTCAGTCCGCGAGTAGTCCATGGTGTCGAAGGCCCGCTCCTCCCCGTTCTCTTCATAGCGGCCGCGCTTACCGAAGTAGATGCCACTGGTGAGCTCGCGTACCACCACCAGGTCCACGTCCTTGACGATCTCCGGCCGCAGCGGAGAAGCATGAAGCAGATAGGGGCTGACCTTCACCGGCCTGAGGTTGGCGAACAGGTCGAGCAGCTTGCGAATCCCCAGCAGCCCCTGCTCCGGTCGCACGGCAGCGCGGGGGTCGTCCCACTTGGGGCCACCCACGGCGCCCAACAGGACGGCGTCGCTATCGCGGCACAGTTCTGCCGTCTCGTCTGGCAGTGCCGTGCCATACTGATCTATGGCGATACCACCGATCGGCGCTTCCTGAGCCTCGAAGTCGTGACCAGACTCGATGCCCACGCGGTTGAGTACCTTCAGGGCCTGCTTTACGATCTCCGGCCCGATCCCATCTCCGGGGAGTACGGCTATCTTGGCTTGCATGTTCGCTCCTACGACCGCGCGGGCTCAGTGAGACCCAGATCCCGGCGAGTCTTCTCCACCAGGCCCCCGGCCTCGATGATCTCCATCATGAACTGCGGGTACGGCTGCGCCTGGTAGACGGCGCCAGTGTCTAGGTTTCGGATTTGGCCAGACTCGAGGTCAACCTCCAATCGCTGACCGTTCTCGGTCCCGGCCACCGCCTCCGGCGAGACCAGGATAGGCAGCCCGATGTTGATGGAATTGCGGTAGAAGATGCGCGCGAAGCTCTCGGCGATCACCACGCTCACCCCCGCCGCCTTGATGGCCAAGGGGGCGTGCTCGCGGGAGGACCCACAGCCGAAGTTGGCCCCGGCCACGATGATGTCTCCCTTCTGCACCGCCGAGGCAAACCCGGCGTCCAGGTCCTCCATGCAGTGACCGGCCAACTGATCCGGGTCCGACACGTTGAGGTAGCGCGCCGGTATGATGGCGTCCGTGTCTACGTTCGCCCCGTATTTCCATGCTCTTCCTTGCAGCTTCATCGGCTCTCTCCCGTGGCAAGCACTCGATCGAGCGCTCTCATGACCGCGTCGTAGCTGGGCTCCAGCTCGATCGGCTTGTTCGCATAGCGCGGCTGCACACCCGGCAGCGTCCCTTGGTGATACCCCACTTTGAAGTCAGTGAACTTGAGGCCATGGGCCGTGCTCACCACGACCACCCTGTGCTCGCTGCCGATCTCGCCCCGTTCCACGAGCTTGAACAGCACGGCCAGGGCCACGCCGGTGTGAGGGCAGGTGTACATCCCCGTCCGATCGGCCTGGGCCGCTGCGTTCGCCAGTTCGTCCTCGGTGGCCTGCTCGACGATCCCGTCGAACTGCCGCAGGACCTTCACCGCCCGCTCGTAGCTCACCGGGTTGCCGATCTGGATGGCGCTGGCCAGGGTCTTCTGCGCCTGCACCGGGCGGTACTCCTTGAAGCCGGTGAGGTAGCTCAGGTAGAGCGGGTTGGCCCTCTCCGCCTGAGCACACACCAGCCGCGGCAGCTTGGTGATGAGCCCCAGCTCGCGCATGAGCAACAGGCCCTTGCCGATGGCGCTCACGTTGCCCAGGTTGCCGACCGGGATGATGATGAAGTCGGGGACCTCCCAGTCGAACTGCTGCACGATCTCCACGCCCAGGGTCTTCTGCCCCTCCATGCGCAGCGGGTTCATGGAGTTGGCCAGGTAGATGCTCTTGTCCTCGGCCACCTTCTGCACGATGGCCATGCACCCATCGAAGTCCGTGTCCAGCGAGAGGACGACGGCCCCGTTGGACATGGGCTGCACCAGCTGGCCGGTGGATACCTTATCCCTGGGCAGGATCACGATGGTCGGGATCCCGGCAGCCGCGCCGTACGCCGCCAGGGCGGCGGAAGTGTCGCCGGTGGAGGCGCAAGCCACCGCTCGGATAGGCACCCCGTCGGTCATCATTTGCTTCACCGACGAGACCAAGACCGTCATCCCCAGGTCCTTGAAGGAGCCCGTGTGGCTGTTGCCGCACAGCTTCACCCACAGGTCGGGGACGCCGATCTCCTTGCCCAGGCGCTCGGCCCAGAACAAGTTGGTGTGCCCTTCGTACATCGAGACCACGTTGTCATTCTCGACCCAAGGGGCCACCCACTCCTTCTTGCCCCACACCCCGCTGCCGAACGGCCACTCGTTCGTGCGCAGCCGGTCGTCGAACAGGCGTATCCAGGCAGCGGAGGAGCGCCGCTTGAGCTCCTCAACGTCGTGCTCAACATCCAGGAGGCCGCCGCAGTCCTCGCAGCGGTACACCACCTGACCGAGGGGGTACCGGCGGCCACAACCCCTGACACACTCCAACCAGGCTCGATAGGCCACAGGCTGCCCCCTACTTCAACCCCATCTCGATCATCTTCTCCGCGATCTGCACGGCGTTCAGGGCCGCGCCCTTGCGGATGTTGTCGGCTACCACCCACATGTCGAGCGCGTTCTCGATGCTGGGGTCCTGGCGGATGCGCCCCACCATGACTTCGTCCCGGCCGGTTGCAGCCCGCGGCGTCGGGTAGATGGCCTGGGCCGGGTCGTCCACCACCAGGATCCCCGGAGCCGCAGCGAGCACTTCCTTCGCTTCCTCCGGTGAGATCGGCCGCTCGAACTGCACGTTCAAGGTCTCACTGTGTCCATTGAAGACCGGGATACGCACGCAGGTCGCGGTGATGGCCATGTCCGGCTCGGACATGATCTTCCGGGTCTCCTTGATCATCTTGATCTCTTCGCCGTAGTAGCCCGGATACTCGTCCTTGAGGCTAGAGATGTGCGGGAAGCAGTTGAAGGCGATCGGATGCTGATACACCGACGGCACCAACTGCTCGCCCCGCAGGGCAGTAGCGACCTGCTGCATCAGCTCGTCCACTGCCGCCTTGCCCGTGCCCGATACCGCCTGGTAGGTGCTGACGACCACCCGCTTGACGCGGGCCACCTGGTGCAGCGGTGCCAGGGCCATCACCATCTGGATTGTGGAGCAGTTGGGGTTGGCGATGAGACCCTGATGCTGGCGCAGCGCCTCGGGGTTGACCTCAGGGATGACCAAGGGCACCCGGTCATCCATGCGGTAATCATCGCCATTGTCAATGACGACGGCCCCCGCCTCCACGGCCTTCCAGCCCCATTCCCGGGACGCCCCGCGGGAGCCCTCCGTGCCGGCGAAGAAGGCGAAGTCCACTCCCCGGAAGCGCTCCAGGTTGGCCGCGGTGACCTGGTAAGTCTGCCCGTCAATGTCCTCCTCTCGGTCACGAGTGGCCATGATCCGGAGCTCGGACATGGGGAACTCGCGCTCATTGAGGACGCGGACGATCTCGGTGCCAACGAGGCCAATGCCCACTAGGGCAACAACGTACTTCTTCATCTCTAGAGCTCCTGCGGAACGGCGATGCGGCCCAGGACCGCGGAAGCGGCAGCCACGGCCGGCCCCGCCAGATATACCTCACTGGTGCGTGCTCCCATCCGGCCCACGAAGTTGCGGTTGGTGGTGGACACGCAGCGTTCGCCCTCTGCCAGCACACCCATATGCCCGCCCAGGCACGGGCCGCAGGTCGGCGTGCTCACCGCGGCGCCGGCTTCGACGAAGGCCTCGACCAGCCCCTCGCGTACAGCCTGCAGGTAGATCTCCTGGGTGGCCGGGATGATGATGCAGCGGACGTACGGGTGCACCTTGCGCCCGCGGAGCAGCTCAGCCGCCACCCGGATGTCCTCCATCCGGCCATTGGTGCAGGACCCAATCACGACTTGGTCAATGGTCACGTCGGAGAGCGACTCGGCCGGCGCGGTGTTGCTGGGCAGGTGCGGCTTGGCTACCGTCAGGGGGATCTCGGCGGCGTTGTAGTGCCGGACCTCGGCGTAGGTGGCGTCATCATCACTGGCGTACACCTGATACGGCTGCTTGGCCCGGCCCTCGACGTAGCGGCGGGTGGTCTCATCCACGAGGAACATGCCCGCCTTGCCACCGGCCTCGATGGCCATGTTGGCCATGGTGAGCCGGCTGTCCATGCTCAACCCGTCAATCGCCGACCCGCGGAACTCCATCGCCCGGTAGAGCGCCCCGTCCACTCCGATATCGCCGATCGTGTGCAGGATGAGATCCTTGCCGCTCACCCAGGGCTGCAGCTCGCCATCCATCACGAACAGCATTGACTCCGGGACGCGCATCCAGATCCGACCGGTGGCCATGGCCACGGCGATATCGGTGGACCCCATGCCGGTGGAGAACGCCCCCAGGGCGCCGTAGGTGCAAGTGTGAGAGTCCGCCCCTACCACTACCTGACCGGGCAAGACCAATCCCTGCTCTGGCAGCAGAGCGTGCTCGATGCCCACCAGCCCAACGTCGTAGAAGTTGGGGACACCCTGCTCCCGGGCGAACTCGCGGATCATCTTGCACTGCTGTGCCGAGTTGATGTCCTTGTTGGGGGTGAAGTGATCGCAGATGAGCGAGACCTTCGCCGGATCGAACACCTGCTTCACCCCGATCCGGTGGAACTCCCGGATGGCGATGGGCGCAGTTATGTCATTGGCCAGTACCATGTCCACGGCCACGTCAAGGAACTCGCCGGCGCTAACCTGCTCTCGCCCGCTGTGGGCCGCCAGGATCTTCTCTGAGATAGTCATGCCCATGTGTGTCTTCCAGCCCCCTGCGTTGGTATATGAAGTGATGGGAGGCGCCCCTGCGGCCGCCTCCCGTTGATCCTACCCACAGCCTGTAACAGATGACACGTCCACCGCACCGGCGCCCTGCCGGCGCGCGGCAAGTAGCTTGTTTAGGGCGCTGATGTAGGCCTTGGCGCTCGCCACCAGGATATCCGTGTCCGCCCCGCGGCCACTGTAGATCCGCTGCCGCTTGGTACCGTTGGGCCCGGGAACCTCGGCCTGTATGCGGATGGTCACTCGCCCGACCGCATCGATGCCCTCGGTCACCGACTGGACTGTGAACTCGACCAGCTGGTTGTCCTCGCGCACGATGCGGTTGATGGCCTTGTACACCGCATCCACCGGCCCCGTACCGAGGTCCGCATCCTGGACCACGCCCGAAGGCCCGTTGAGGCGAACGGTGGCCGTGGGGATGGCGTGGTCACCGCAGGTGACCTGCACCTGCTCCAGCTTGTAGGTCTCCTCGGGCTGGTAGAGCTCGTCCTCGATCAGGGCCTCGATGTCGGCGTCGCCTACCACCTTCTTCTTGTCGGAGAGCTCCTTGAAACGCCCGAACACCTGATCTATCTGGGAGTCCGATAGATCATACCCCATCTGCTGAAGATGCGCCTTGAAGGCATTGCGGCCGGAGTGCTTGCCCAACACCAGGGCGCTCTGACCCAGCCCAACCGACTCGGGCGTCATGATCTCGTAGGTCATGCGGTGACGGAGCTGCCCCGCCTGATGTATCCCCGACTCGTGGGCGAAGGCGTTGGCGCCTACGATCGCCTTGTTCGGCTGGATCCGGAAACCGGTGTAGCGGGATACCATCTGGCTGGTTATGTGAATCTGCTCGGTGACCACGTCGGTGTGGCAGTTGAACTCCGTCGGGCGGGTGCGCAGCGCCATCACGATCTCTTCCAGGGCGGCGTTGCCTGCCCGCTCACCGATGCCGTTGATCGTGCACTCCACCTGCCGGGCGCCGGCCTTGACGGCCATGAGAGAGCTGGCAGTGGCCAGGCCCAAGTCGTTGTGGCAGTGCACGGAGATCACGCACTTGTCTATGCCCCGGACGTTCTCGCGAATCCCCCGAATGAGGGCCCCGAACTCATCGGGCATGCAGTAGCCGGTGGTATCAGGGATGTTCAGGGTGGTCGCACCCTCCTCGATCACCGCTTCCAGCAGCTGGTAGAGGTACTCGGGGTCAGCGCGCCCGGCATCTTCGGGCGAGAACTCGATGTCCTCGCACAGTGAGCGAGCATAGGCCACCATCTCCCGCGCCGTGTTGAGCGCCTGCTCGCGGGTCATGCGGAGCTTGTGCTCCAGGTGGATGTCCGAAGAACCGATGAAGGTATGGATGCGCGGGCGAGCGGCGTGCTGCACCCCCTCCCAGGCGCGATCAATGTCGCTGCGGAGTGTGCGGGCCAGCCCGCAGATCACCGGCCCCTCGATCTCCACGGCAATCTGCCGCACCGCGGCCAGGTCCCCGGGTGATGCCGCCGGGAACCCGGCCTCGATTACGTCTACGTTGAGACGCGCCAGCTGCCTGGCGACGTCCAACTTCTCCTCGATAGTCATGGTGGCGCCTGGCGACTGCTCACCATCCCTGAGGGTGGTGTCGAAGATGACGACTTTCTCGCTTGGTGTACTCACGTGCCCCTCCAGTGCTAGAGCGGGTTAGTTGGCTCAGTCCACGGTACCTCGTAAGGTCATCAAGGCCGTCGTCCAGCGACATCACCCCCTTTCGGCGCCACCTTACTCACAGGTGCTCTACTTACGCTTCTTCAGCCAGGGCATCATGGCCCGCAGTTCCGCGCCCACCTGCTCGATGGGATGCTCGCGCTCCTGCCGGCGCAGGGCGTAGAAGCTAGGCCGCCCGGCCATGTTCTCCAGGATCCATTCCCGGGCAAAGGTCCCGTCCTGGATCTCAGCCAGCATCTGCCGCATCTCCTCCCGAGTCTCCTCGGTGATGACGCGGGGGCCGGCAACGTAGTCGCCGTACTCGGCGGTGTCGCTAACGGAGTAGCGCATGTAGCCCAGGCCGCCCTGGTAGATGAGGTCAACGATCAGCTTGAGTTCATGCAGGCACTCGAAGTAGGCGATCTCCGGCTGGTAACCGGCCTCGATCAGGGTCTCGAACCCGGCCTTGATGAGCGCGGTCACCCCGCCACAGAGCACAGCCTGCTCGCCGAAGAGGTCGGTCTCGGTCTCCTCAGCGAACGTGGTCTCGATGACACCGGCACGGGTGGAGCCCAGCCCCTTGGCGTAGGCCAATGCCTGAGCCCGGGCCCGACCGCTGTAGTCCTGGTAGACGGCCACCAAGGCCGGCACCCCGCCGCCCTCGGTGTAGACCTGGCGCATCATGTGACCCGGGCTCTTGGGGGCCACCATGCTCACATCTACGTTGTTGGGCGGGGTGATCTGGCTGTAGTGGATGTTGAAGCCGTGGGCAAACATGAGCGTCTTGCCCTCGGTCAGGTGCGGCTGGATGTCCCGCTCGTAGACGGTCTTCTGCACCTGATCCGGCACCAGCATCATGATGACATCAGCCTCAGCGGCGGCAGCGGACGTCTCCATCACCTTCAGGCCGGCCGCTTCCGCGTCCGCCCAGGACCGGCTGCCCTTGTACAGCCCTACCCGCACGTCCAGCCCGCTGTCCCGCAGGTTGAGGGCGTGAGCGTGCCCCTGGCTGCCGTAGCCGACCACGGCGATCTTGCGTCCCTTGAGCAGCTCCAGATCCGCGTCGGCGTCATAGAACATAGTGGCCATGGAAGTCCCTCCTTGAACGATAGCGTACGTGCACGACTCCTCTAGCCCCGAGACAGGGCGAGTATGCCCGTTCGGGCCATCTCCTGAACGCCGTATGGTCTCAGCAACTCCAGGAGTGAGTCAACCTTATCCTCTGTGCCGGTCACCTCAACTATGAGGGACTCCGCTGACACATCCACGATGTTGGCCCGGAAGATGGTGGCCAGCCCGATCACCTCCGACCGGCTCGCCGGTGTGGCCCGTACCTTGATCAGTGCCAGCTCGCGGCTGACGCTGCCCCCGTCTAGGTCGTAGACCTTGGTGACGTTCACCAGCTTGTGGAGTTGCTTGGCCACCTGCTCCAGCGTCCGATCGTCCCCCTGCACCACCACCGTCATGCGCGACATGCCCGGGGTTTCGCTGTGGCCGACGGCCAAGCTGTCAATGTTGAACCCCCGGCGGCGGAATAGGTTCGCCACCCGGTTGAGAACGCCGGGCTTGTCCTCCATCAGGGCTACTATGGTGTGACGCATCACGCCTTCTCCTCGGCGACCAACCGCTCATTGGGGAGTGGCCGGCGGATCATCTCTCGGATGGTCTGCCCGGCAGGCACCATAGGGTAGACGTTCTCCTCGCCCCGCACCCGGAACTCCAGGAGGAAGGGGCCCGGGGTATTGGCCGCCGTCTCGATGGCTGAGTCCACGTCTTCCTTCCGGTCCACCCGCAGCCCCGGCATCCCGTACGCTTCGGCCACCTTGGCGAAGTCCGGGCTAGATATCGGGGTGGCGCAGTACCGGCGGGAGAAGAAGATCTCCTGCCACTGGCGCACCATTCCCAGGTAGCCGTTGTTGAGGATGACGATCTTGATCGGCAGGCATTCGGCAACAATGGTTCCGAGCTGATTGATGCTCATCTGGGAGCCGCCGTCGCCGGCCACAACCCAGACCGGGTCGTCGGGGTTGCCGATCTGGACCCCGATAGCCGCCGGTATGGCATATCCCATGGTGCCCAGCCCGCCAGAGGTGCTCAGCCCCCGAGGCCGGTTGTGCTGGTAGTACTGGGCCTCCCACATCTGGTTCTGGCCCACGTCGGAGACCATCAGCGCCTGCCCACCGGTAACCTCGGAGATCCGGCGGATGACGTACGGCGGGAGGATATCGTCGCTCTCTTGGTTGAGGATGTCTCGCTGCCGCTCTTCCTGCCGCCACTCCCGAATCAGCTCCCACCAAGGTTCGAACTCGCAGGGCTGCACGAGCGGGAGCAGCTGGCCCAGAACGTACTTGGCGTCCCCAACGATGGGAACCGTGGGCGTGACGTTCTTGCCCACCTCGGCCGGATCCACATCAATGTGAATGATCTTGGCATTGGGGGCCCAAGCCGACGGCCGGCCCGTCACCCGATCGCTGAAGCGCATCCCGATGGCCACGATCAGGTCGGCCTTGTCGGCCGCCAGGTATGCCGAGGCCGCCCCGTGCATGCCGATGAAGCCCAGGCTCTGGGGGTTGGACGCAGGGAAGGCCCCCAGACCCATCAGCGTCATAGCGATCGGCGCCCTGTACTTGGCGGCCAACTCCGCCAGTGCGTCCCAGGCCTCACCCCGGTTGATCCCGCCACCGGCGATGATGAGGGGACGGGCCGCCGCGTTCATCAGTTCGGCGGCCATGCGCAGCTGCCGTGCGTTCCCGCGCATAGTGGGCCTGTAGCCAGGAAGCTCCACCTTGTCAGGGTAGCTGAAGGTGGTCTTGGCCAAGGACACGTCCCGAGGCAGGTCAATCAGCACCGGCCCTGGCCTACCCGTGCGGGCCAGGTGGAAGGCCTCCTTGACCACTTGGGCCAGGTCCTCCACCCTGTCCACCAGGTAGTTGTGCTTGGTAATGGGGAGGGTGATCCCCGTGATGTCCGTCTCCTGGAAGGCATCCTTGCCCAAGGCAGGGGTCGGGACCTGGCCGGTAATAGCTACGATGGGCACCGAATCCATGTAGGCCGTGGCGATGCCGGTGACCAGGTTCGTGGCGCCGGGGCCGGAGGTCGCCAGGCAGACCCCGACCTTCCCCGTCGTGCGGGCATAGCCGTCGGCGGCGTGGGCAGCGCCCTGCTCATGCCGAACCAACACGTGTCGGATGGGGTAGTCCAGCATGGCATCGTATACGTCTATCACCTGGCCGCCGGGGTACCCGAAGACAACCTCCACACCCTCTCTCAACAGTGCTTCCCAGAGGATCTGTGCTCCTGTCATTTCCATGGTTGCCTCCTTCGGGCCCCTAGTCTTCATTCAGGACGGCGCCCGTATTGGCTGACGTGACCAGCTTGGCGTAACGTCTCAAATAGCCACGCTTCACCCGCGGCTCCCACTCGGGAAGCGCTGCCAGTCGGCTGGCGATCTCCTCGTCGGACAGCTCCACCTCAAGGCGCCCGGCCTCGATGTCCAGCGATACCATGTCCCCATCACGCAGCGCCGCGATAGGCCCCCGCTCGGCCGCTTCGGGCGAGACGTGCCCCACCGCCGCTCCCCGAGTGGCCCCCGAGAAGCGCCCGTCGGTGAGCAGCACGACCTGCCCATCCAGGCCCATGCCGGAGAGGATCGAGGTCGGGGTGAGCATCTCCCGCATCCCCGGCCCACCCTTCGGCCCTTCGTAGCGGATGACCAGGACTTCGCCCACCTCGAACTTCCGGGCCATGAACGCGGCAGTGGCTTCCTCTTCGCTGTTGAACACCCGCACGGGGCCCCGCAGCTTCAGCTGGTCAGCCGAAAGCGCCGCCTTCTTGATCACCGCCCCCATCGGGGCCAGGTTACCAAACAGTATCGCCAGACCGCCGGTACGGCTGTAGGGGTTGTCCAGAGGACGTATCACCGTCTCGTCCCGAACGCTCGCCCCCTCAACCAGCGCCTTCAGCCCACCCGGTGCCACGACCGTGGCCGACAGGTCCAGCAGGCCCGCCTCGGCCAGCCGCTTCTGGACAGCCGGAATGCCACCTGCCAAGTGCAGCTCCTCGATGTGGTGCCCGCCGGCCGCCGGGCTCATCTTCGCCAGATGGGGAGTGCGAGCGCTCACTCGGGCGATCTCCTCCAGGGAGAGAGGGACGCCCGCCTCGCGAGCGATGGCCAAAAGGTGCAGCACGGTGTTGCTGGAGCCACCGAGGGCCATGTCCACCGTCATCGCGTTGGCCATCGCCGCCGGGGTCATTATGTCGAGCGGTTTCACCTGGTCGCGGACCAGGTCCAGGATGCGCATACCGGTACGCCGGGCTAGGGCAAGTCGGTCTCCCCAGACGGCCGGGATCGTCCCATTGCCCGGCAGCGCCATCCCGAGGGCCTCGGTAAGGCAGTTCATGGTATTGGCGGTGAACATGCCCGCGCACGAGCCGCACCCAGGGCACGCCACCCGCTCCAGCGCCTCCAGCTCGGCCTCGGTCATGGTGCCGCTGGCCACTGCGCCCACGCCGGTGAACATGTCGTTCAGGTCCACCATCCGGCCTCCGTACCGGCCGGCGAGCATGGGGCCACCGGCAACGATGATGGAGGGCACGTTCAGCCGAGCCGCAGCCATCAGCATGCCGGGCACGATCTTGTCGCAGCTGGCTACCAGGACCAGGCCGTCGAAGGCGTGCGCCTCGGCCAGGCTCTCGACAGAGTCCACCACCAATTCCCGACTGGCGAGGGAGTAGCACATGCCGGCGTGGTTCATGGCGATGCCGTCGCAGATCGCGGGCACGTTCACCTCGAAGGGAACGCCTCCCGCCATCCGTACGCCCTGCTTGACGGCATCAGCTACCCGATCGAGCCCCTGATGACCGGGTATTACCTCGCTGTAGGAGTTGACTACCCCGATAAGCGGACGCTCCATCTCCTCATCGCTGACGCCTAGTGCCCGGAGCAACGACCGATGAGGAGCCCGCTCGATTCCTTTGGTGACGGCGTCGCTTCTCTTGGTACCCATGTGCCACTCCTATCCAGTCCTTACTAAGTGCGAGGGCGCACTCGCCTTGACCTTGGGCTGAAGAGTGCGCCCTCGCAGTGGTGACCTTTCCCCACTCTCTTCAGGACATGCTTTGCATGTACAACAAAAGAACCTCCCTGGTCGGGAGGTTCCTGTAGATCTTCCTATGTTACCCGGCGCTCAGGCCTACTTCCTCCCGACAAGCGGAAACGGCTCCTCTAGTACGAGGAGCTCGGTAATTACGAGGAGTAGGCCTAGAGTACGGCTGGGTGTTCCGTCCAATTCACACCTCAGGCAGATGCCGTGATGGTACCACGCCCGGCGAACGCTGTCAAACGGGAAAACGCATTACACAGCCCCGAAATGCGAGGAAAATGGCAGATCCGGCCAAGCGCGCAGGCGACCGTCGCAGCCGCCCTCACCCGTCCCGGCCGGCACCGGCCCGCCTAGGCCCTGCGAGCCCTATCATACCCCTGCACACTCCGGTATAATCGCCAGCAAACGCCCGTCGCCATGGGCTCCGCCACGCCGTAGGAGCGGGCTGGATTCGGGAGGATCACATGAGCGAACGCCGCGAGTTGAACTTCTACGACATCACAACCGAACTGCTCGAGCACATGAGGCACGGCGGCGTGCTGTGCACAGTCGCCGACGGGACCGGCGCGACCAACCTGCTCACGCTGGGTTGGGGACTCCTCGGTCCTCACTATCACGAGAACCCCATCCTGGTGATCGCGGTGACGCCCCGGCGCTACTCCTGGCGGTTCCTGGAAGCGCTGCCAGAGTTCACCATCGCTGTCCCTGATGACTCGCTCAAGGAAGCGGTGGCTCTGTGCGGCAGCAAGTCTGGCCGTGACATGGACAAGTTCGAGGCCGCCGGCCTCACCCGGGTGCCGGGGCTAAAGGTGCAGACCCCTTCCATCGCCGAGTGCCCGATCAACATCGAGTGCCGGGTCTACACCAAGGTGGCGCCCCCGCACATGCTGCTGACTCCTCGGCACCGTGAGCGCCCGCTCGACGAGCAGCACACCATCTACTTCGCTGAGGTGTTGGGGACCTACGGGTGGGCTGACTAGCGTTACGCGAATTTGCGTGGGCGGGCGCCCGGTCCTAGAGCTCGTAGAGTGGGGGGCGAGAGAATAGGCGCTTGTACCAGGGGAGCTTGAGCCACTCCTCCAGGCGGGTCAGCCGGTACTCCAGCACCAACAGCCGCTCGTCCGTCCGGGAGAGCCGGTCCTCGTGCAAGGCCACCTTCTGGGAGAGACCCTCGGTCGCCCCGAACGACTTGGCCGCCAGCTTCTGGACCTCGAGGCTGCTACGTACAGGCTCGGACCGGGGGAACTGCCGCGGGCGCGGCCGATGGCCGGGCGGGGCGTCCGCACCCTCCTCGGGCTGCTCGGTTTCGGCCTGAGCGGGCGGAGCGGCAACGGGCTCGGATGAGCGACGTTCGAGCACGGGCTCCCGCTGGGACGGCGGTGTCGTCACGGTCGGTTCCGGAGCCTTGCCCCCGAGAGCGGCGGTGACCTCCTCGGTGGACTTTCCGGCAGCGAACAGCTCGCGCACTCGGGATAGGGTCTCGATGTCGGCCTCATCGAACTGTCGCCCACGCTGACGGCGCGCCCCCTCCGAGAGGTGATCGCCGAAGAGGCTGACGTAGCGGCGCAGAGTGGCCGGCGGGATATCTAGCCTGTCGCTGACTTCAGTGGGTGTGGCCATGGTCTTGCCTTTAGCTCATGAGCGCACTTCCCGCTGGTCGCTCATGAGCGCAGATATGGTGAGCCCTAGTTTAGTCCAGACCGCCACCGCCCACAAGCCACCTGCCTCAGCTCCGAGCAAGCGCCTGACAGCGTCTCCCAGGCTCAGTTGTTATGCGAAGTGTGTCCACCGATGCCTGTCACTCGCCACAGCCCGGGGCCGGCCCTCACCAGTGGACGTATACGCGGGTCACCGTGGAGGGAGCCACCCCTTCCGGGGTCTGGGTGTAGTACCCGTCGGCCAGCCCTAGCTCCGCCTCCCTCTGCATCAGCCGGGCGTGCCACGCGTCCAGTTCGGCTGCCCACCCGTCCAGCCCCACCTGCCACTGGCTCAGGCGGTCGTAGCTGTCCTGGGTGGGGTTGGTATTGTGTTCGTCCACAGCCGCCTCGTACTCCGCCAGCTCGGCGTTGAAGGCCTCGACCTCCGCGTTGAAGCCACGGAGGTCCTCCTCCCACTGCCGTACCCATTCGGTGTACCGCTCGTAGTAGTCGTAGGTGAACTCGTGGGCGCCATCTAGGGAGATCACCCCGTACCCTTTGCCTTCCTGGATGTACGCCACTTGGTCGCCCTGAGGATCTATGTACACGATCGAGCCCTGGACGAGGAAGGCGTTGAGGGCGTGGCCAGGCCCCTCGGAGAACTCCACCGCCACGTACGCGGTCCGGATCCCGGCTTCCTCAGCTCGGTTATGGAGGGCCTCGGCGAAGTCTGCGCACACGAAGCTGCTTGGCTCGTAGGGATAGCCGTCTAGGTCGTCGGCCCGCAGGAAGGCCTTGAGCTCCTCCCAGGACACGTCCACGGCCTCGGGGTTGTCATGCAGCTCGATCGGCCTGCCATCTCCCCCCAGGGCCGACAGCACGTCGAACACCTGGGCGAAGTACATCGTCTGGCCCACTATGGCCATGCCCAGCCCCGTCCTTCGGGCGTCGGGGTGCCGCAGGACCTCCCGCAGGCGCTCCTCCCCTAGGCAGTAGTCCACCTGCTCGCGGGCGGTGTTCGCGTCCACCGTCGGGGGCCCGCCATCGTAGGTCACGTACCAGGAGTTCATCAGGAGATGATCTAGGTTGTGCTCCTCAGCGACGGCATCCGAGTGCCCGCTGGCCGCGAAGGGGGCGGCGAGGGCGTCCAGCTCCGCATCCCGAATCAAGGGCGGCAGACCTTGAGCCTCCCGGTCGGCGTTCACCAGGCTGAGGATCTCGTCCGTCACCTCAGCGGTTCTGACCGGCGTGGCCGTGGGTCGGGGCCGGGCGATAGCCCCTCTGCCTGAGGCGGGCCCAGAACTCGTGGGCGTGGTTGGCGTCGGTCTGGGCGGCGGCGTGACCGCCCCAACCTGTGGGGTGGGTCCGGGGAGCCCACAGGCGACCGCCAGGAGCAGGATCATCACCGGCAGCAGCCCGGCCAGGCGACGTGGTGGTCTCATGCCCAATGCCCCTCGTTGAAGCTTCGCATCCTAGCCCGGCCACTCTACCACAACCCAGCCCTCTGGCCTAAGCGCTTCCGCCGGCGCCGGGCCCCTGTACTTGGTGGGCGTGGCGCACTGGATAGATCCGCGGCGAGGCTCTACAATCCGGGTGTTCCTGCAAAGCGAATATCCGCGTCTGACGCGCTACCGCATCGCCAAGGATGGTCGAGATGGGAGACACTCGGGGGGTCATCGCCGACTGCGCCGCACAGCTGCGAACGGGCCTCATCGCCGGAGGCCAGGGCTCCGCGCTGGCATCAGCCATCGCCTGCTACCGTCGCGGGCTCGACGACCCGTTGCCACCGGAGACTGCCACGGACGAGGGTCTGTTCTGGAGCGGCAGGCTTCTAGGTGAGCGCGGGCTGGACATCACCATTGACCTGGGCGCCGGCCAGTTCGTGGACCGGGTCATCATCCACCAGTCCGCCGCGCCTACCGGCACCGCGCGGCCATCGAGTCGGTCGCCGCAAGGCCAGGATATCGAGGCCGCCGAACGGCTGGTGACGGCCGGCATAGGCAAGGTGGTGGCCCTCGTCCGCCCGGCACCCAGCCAGCCCGTTGCACCCGCCGCCCGCCAGGCGGCCCTGAACCAGGGCGCCTTGCCGGAGACGATCACCCTAGAGCTAGGCGTGGACGCCAGCGAGATCGTGCTCTCGCTGGACTCCTACCGCCGCGACATCGGCATCTCCGCCATCGAGGTATGGGGCGGCGCCCAGGGAGAGCCGCGCATCTACCCCCAGCCCGTCCGCTTCCAAGTCCTTCCCGCCCCGCCCTTCCCGCTCACCCCGGAGAC
>JBMNTK010000035.1:0-22868 GCA_050945695.1 Anaerolineae bacterium
ACCAGCTGCATCCCCCCGGTGACTATGCCCGCCTGGCGGGTCTTCTCCACCGGCAAAGGCCCGGGCAAGCTGGGAGTGTTCTGGCACCAGCAGCTAGACGTCCAGACCCGCAAGGTAACCACGCCCAGTGCAGCAGATATTCACTCCTCGGACCTGTGGCACTACCTCAATGCTGCCGGCTACCGGACCGGGGTGGTCGGCATGCCCGACACCTATCCCCCCCGTCCGCTGGACGGGTTCATGGTGTGCGGTGGCCCCAGCGCGGGCGAGGAAGGCTACACCTACCCGGCCCAGCTAGAGGAAGAGCTGCGCCGCGAGGTGGGCTATCGCCCAGTGATCAAGGGCGACCTGCAGGAGGGCGGCGAGGACAGCCCCCTGGTACGGGAGATCCTGGATACGGTGGACCGCACCTTTGCCGCCGGCCAGTACCTCTTGGAGCGCTACCCGGTTGACTTCCTCTGCGTGACCACCTTCGACATCAACCGGCTTCAGCACTTCTTCTTCGACGGGCGCTCCACCCTGGAGGCGTGGCAGACGCTAGACCGCTGGTTGGGCCGGCTCGTGCCCCAGTTCGACTACACCTTGATCCTCTCGGACCACGGCACAGAGCCCGTGCGCAAGGCCTACTTCCTCAACGTCTGGCTGCGCCAGAAGGGATACCTCCACACCCGCTTCCACCCCATGGACATCCTGCCCCGCCTTGGCATCAACCGCTCTCGGGTGGGACGGCTGGTTCAGGGGCTGGGCCTCACCCGGCTGTTCTCCTACGAGACGTTGGTCCGCTACGGCAGCATGTTGCCCCAGGCCACGGGCGGGTTTGGGGAGTACGGCAATCAGTCTGCCGTCAACCGGGTGGATTGGAGCCGCACCCGGGTCTTTGCCCTGCCCCAGGGGCCCATCTACATAAACCGCGACCTGGTGCCCGACGCCCAGGACTACGAGCGGCTGCGCGATGAGCTGATCCAGGGGCTGCGGGAGCTCGTGGACCCCGACACGGGCCGACCGGTGGTGCGGCAGGTGTTCCGCCGGGAGGAGGTCTACTCCGGCGAGCACCTGGCGCAGGCGCCGGACCTGGTGGTGCTGGATGAGGACGCCTACCACAACCGGGCGGGGCTGGGCCAGCAGGACGTGTTCGCCTCCGGCTGGCGGTGGAAGGGCAACAACCGCTACCAGGGGATGTTTGTCCTGGCCGGGCAAGGGATACGGGCCGGCCATCGCCTGGAGGGAGCCCGCATCGTGGACCTGGCGCCCACCCTACTGCACCTGGCCGGGGTGCCGGTTCCCGAGGACATGGATGGGCAGATCCTATCCGCGGCCCTGGAGCCGAACTCGGCCCTGGCAGCACGGGAGGTGCGCCGACAGGCCCCGCTGGGAAGCCAAGGAGCGGGCGAGACCGATGAGGAGTACGAGGAGATCGTCGGGTCCCGGCTGCGAGACCTTGGGTACCTGTGAACCTGGGAGGAGGATGAGAGCCATGGCCGTTAGGGCCTGTCTTGCTCTGCTTTGCCTGGTGGTAGCGGTGGCCGGATGTGGTGGCGTGGCGCCTGAGCCCACCGCGACGCTCGCCCCTCCCACCATTGCGCCTACTGCGACCCCCGCTGCGCCCAGCCCGACTGCGGCGCCATCGGTCGCCCCGACTGCTACGGCTACCGCCACCGCCACCGTTGCCCCGCCCACCCCCACTGCTGTCGCCTTGGTGGCGCCCTCGCCGGTTCCATCCCCGACGGTAGCGCCCCCTACGCCTACGGCCGTTCCGCCCGCGGTTGCCGTGGCGCCGACCGGCGAGGATGCCGAGCTGGACGGCTTGGCCCTGGGGATGAAGGTGTTCGAGGGTGAGTTTGCTGCTTCCCTTTGCCGGGATGGGGACATCTTCGCCTTCGGCTACCAGGCCAACCCCAGCCGGGTGCGGGAAGCCTTCAAGAACATCCCGGTGGAGAACCGGATGGTCATGACCCCCACGCTGGAGGGCGTGGAAGAGCTCCTGGACAACCTGCCGGTGGAGGTGGCGTACCTGGGCTATGACCTGGAGACCTGGGAGGCAACCTCTGCCGCCGAACAGCAGGATCCGGTAGCGGCCGTCGCCCGGGCCCGGGAGATCGCTCACTCCCGGGGGCTCAAGCTGGCCATCGGGCCCTCGCGCTCCTTCAACGAGCGCTACGGGGCGCAACTGGCGCCCTTGGTGGACGTCTACATGCCCCAGGCCAAGGCCTACCAGGCTCGCATGACCCAGGAAGAGTACCAGGCAACCATGCGCAGCCTCTTCACCACCCTCCGGCAAGCCAACCCCGATGTCGTGCTGTTCCTGGACATATCCCCCAGCCCCAAGGGGGTCGAGCAGGAGATCGGGGAGATGCTCGAGTGTGTCGAGGGTGTGAGCGACCTGGTGGATGGCGTCTGGATAACCTTCACCCCGCCGGAGACCGAGCGGGTGGGAGAGTTCGTCGCGCTACTACGTGGTCCTAGCTCCTAGATGAGGGATGATGACGTCGAAGCCTCGCATTAGCAGCCTACCCCGGCTGTTGCCCAAGGCCGGGATCCTCAGTTGGGACTGGCCGTTGATCGGGCCCGGGCTGGCCTATGTGAGCCTGGGGTTGGCCCTCCTTCTGTCCCAGGACTGGTCGGGACTGGCCGGGGTGCCGGACATCGTGCGGGCGACGGTGGGATTTGCGGCCGTGTTCCTGGCCCCAGGGCTGCTTGTTCTGCCCGTGCTGCTGCCCCCGGAGGAGGCGGGCGGCAACATGGAGCGGCTCAGCTACGCCTTTGCGTTCAGCCTGGCCCTGGCCGGCATCCCCGCCTTTGTGGTCATGCTCCTGCATGGCGACTTCCCCACCTACGGCACCCTCTTTGCCTTGCTGGTGTCCATCTTGGCCATAGTGGACCTGGTCCGCAGGAGCCTGGGCATCGGCTTGGGGCCCAGTGCGGTCCGGCCCCATGCCTGGACCACCGAGGCCCTGGCCGTCCTGGTGGTGGTGGCGGGGCTGATGCTGTTCCCCCTCGCTTCCTACGGCGGGGTGCAGGGCCGGGTGGACGGAGACCTGCTGGCTATGATGGCCCTGGTTCGGGACGTCATGGAGGCAGACCAGATCGGCGTCGAGGAGCCTCTCTTCGGGGCCGGGCTGCCGGCCTCGCCCAGGACGGCGTTCAACCCCTGGCTCATGCTCACCGGGTTTGCCGGTCACCTAGGGGGCCTGGACCCGGTGAACTTCGTGCACAGCTACTTCGCCCCCCTGCTGGGGATGCTGTCGCTGTTCTCCCTCTATACGCTGCTGCATCAGCTATCGGGCAATCGGCGGTTGGCCCTCTTCTTGGTCCTGTTTCACATCATCATCCTGGTGGCCAACCCCTTCCACCGTAACATCTGGTCCTACATGCTCTTCCGGCGCATCGCCTCGGATAAGTTCGCGATGCTACTTCTGCCCCTGCCGGTGGGCATCACATTTGTGTCTCGGTTCCTGAAGGGGGGTGGACCCCGGCAGCTGCTGTACCTGGGCCTGGTGGGCCTGGGGATGGCGGTGGTGCATCCCCTGGATGTGCTGTTCTTCGGTGTGGGGACGGCATCACTAGCCGGGATGCACTGGCTCTGGGAGCGCAACAAGCTCCGAAACCTGCTCCGTGGGGGAGCGCTGGCCTGCGTCCTAGCGATGATGATGGTGGTGCCCTTCTTCCAGCGCCAAGCCACCCAGGAGACGCGGGAGGGCTATCTCTTCCCTCAGACCTTCACCGGCCTGCCTGTGGCCACCGGCAGGGCACCGGTGCTGCCCTTCGTGTGGGCGGATACCCTCAAGATGCCCGGGCCACGGCCATCGGTGCTGGAGGAGAGCCCAGAGGGGGCCAACCCCTTCATGCTGTCCCGTCTGTGGAGCCAGCTCACCTCTCGCAAGCTCCTGATCTTCGCCGATGACCGCTACATGGCCCACCCGGCGCTGCTCCTCGACGTGGTGCCGGTGCTGGCGCTGCTGCTCCTGCCGGCACTGTTGGCCTTCCGGCGCGACCACCTCGCCCGCTACCTCCTGGCCATCACCCTGGCCTACCTGGTGCTGGGGTTCAACCCGGTAGTCACGCCCCTGGTGGGGCGGTTCCTGACCCCTTGGCAGGTCAACCGGATGGCGTGGCCGCTGCCGGTCACCCTCATCCCTGGCTACGTGCTCTACATGGTCGGGGCGGCCATCTCCCGGCGCCTGCTGGGCGCCAGGGCGGCGCGGTTGGCCGGCGCCGCACCGGCCCTGACACTCCTGGTGCTGGTGCTAGCTCTCCTGCCGCTGATCCGGGCCTACGGCCAGGAGCTGCTCACTGACAAGGTGCGCCTGGACGCTCCCACCCTCATCTTCGACTACCTGCGCATCGCCCCAGACCGCGAAAGCGTGATCATCGCCGACTACACCACCAACCTGATCCTGCCCGCCTACTTGGGCAAGCCGGACCTCGTTGCCTACCGAGCCACGAACACCAGCGAGGAGTTCCCGGCCGATCGCCAGGACGAGGCCCTGCAGCGGATACGCGACCTGGACACCTTCACCGGAGCGCTGAAGCTCGACGCCGAGGTGGTGGAGATCCTGCGCCGCTACCCCGTGCGCTACGTGCTCCTGCCCGACGACCATCCCCTGAGCTGCCAGTTTCGCCATGCCGGCGAGCCCTTCACCCAGGTGCTGCGCGATGGACGCTACCGCCTCTTCCGGGTGGAGAGCCTGCCTGAGGCGCGCGGTGCCATCGCCGCCAACACCTACCTGCAGAGGCGCAACTGGGAGGGGGCCGAGCTGGGCTACCGGCAGGCTCTGCAAGCGAACCCCCAGGACCGTCTGGCACTCCTGGGGCTGGCAGAGACCCTGCGGGCAGAGAACCGAGTGGACGAAGCCCTGGCCCTCCTCGAGCCTGAGGTTGGCCCGGGAGCCGACGAGTGCCTATGCAGTGCGCTAGCCCTGGCCTACGAGGCCGGCGCCCGTCCCGAGCAGGCGCTCACAGCCTGGCAGCAGGCGGTGGAGGCAGCGCCCCTGGTATCGGACCTGAGGGTGCGGCTGGGGGACGCCTACCTCTTCGCCGGGGACTTGGAGGGGGCCACCAAAGCCTATGAGGCAGCGGTAGGGCTGCAGTACCTGCCCGGCGGAGCGACCTACTACCTGACCCTGGGCAAGCTCTGGCAGACGCGGCGCATACACGACCGGGCCGGCGAGGCGTTTGCCCGCGCGGTGTCCGCTGCACCCACTGCTGCCAACTGGCGCGCTCTGGGTGGTAACCTCATGGCGCGCAACCGCTACGCAGAGGCGGTCTCCGCCTATCGGCAGGCCGCTCGCCTGGCACCGTGGCGTACCGACGTCTGGGTGCGCCTGGCCGAGGCCCTGCGGCTGGATCAGGGGGCTGAGGCGGCTGAGCCTGCCTACCGTCGGGCCATTCTGGCCGCCGACCTGCAGGCGGACCCGGCCCAGCCCGTCTTTCTGGCCCTGAGCATGACCTACGAGCAGTCGGGCCTCCGGGCCGAGGCCGAGGCGGCCATCGAGGCTGCCATCGCCCGCGACCCGGAGGAGATCGCCGGCTACCTCTTCCTGGCCCTGTATCATCGCCGGCAGGGCCGCTTCGACGAAGCCCTGGCGGCGGCCGAGCGAGCGGTCGCCCGGGCGCCGGACCGCGCCGACGGCTACCTGGCCGTGGCCGGGCTGCACGAGGACCAAGGGGCTCCCGACGCGGCGGCCGTCTTCTATAGCCTGGCCGTGGAGGTGGAGCCGCAGTCGGCCCCGGCGTGGTACGCCTTGGGCAACCTTCACGCCAGCCAGGCCCGCTGGACGGAGGCCATCTCCGCCTACCGTCAGGCTCTCGAGATCGAACCCACGAATGCCTTCGTCTACCTGGGTCTGGCCCAGGCGGAGTACGAGCTCGGGCAGTCCATCGCTGCCCTGAGTGCCCTCCAGGCTGCCCTGCGCTACGCTCCCCGGGCCGGCCAGACCAACGTGGCTCTCGGGCGCGCCTACGAGCGGCTAGGAGACCGGCAGCAGGCCATCGGCTACTACCAGCAGGCCGTCACCGCCAGTCCCGAGCTCATCGGTGGTCACCGCAGCCTCGCTCAGGCTTACTCGGCCATGGGCCGGCAGGCCGATGCCCTGGCTCAGTACGAGCTGGCTCTCACCTTGGGAGCTGTCCTCCCCGAGGCCGTGGTGGATACAGAGGTGCTGGGCGGCGGTCTTCAGGCCCTCACCGGCGAGCATCCGGAGGTCTCAGAGGACGATGAGGCGGCAAGGCGGGCCCAAGACACGGCCCTGCGTGCCCGCCAGCAGCTGCAGCTCGTAATGCCCAGCGGCGACTACGATGCCAGCCGGGTGGCCCTGGCCCAGTCTTACGAGACACGCGGTCTCTACGACGAGGCTTTGGATCAGTACATTCTGGTGGCAGCAGCCGACCCCACCTCCGCGGCGGCCCAGCTCTTCTTGGCTGACGCCTATTACCGACGGGCGCAATTCGGGGACGCGCAAGCCACCTATCTCGAGGCTATCCGCCTGGACCCGAGCTCATCAGCGGCCCGTATTGGGCTGGCCAGGACCCTCTCGGCGCTGGGTCGCCCGGCAGAGGCCCTGAAGGAGCTGCAGGAGGCTGCCTTCCGGCGCCCGGGCGATGCCTCGGCCCAGGTGGCATTGGCAGACGCGTATCTGGCTCAGGGCCGGCCCCAGGATGCACTGGCCACGCTGCAAGAGGCCCTGACGCGGTCTCCCGGCAATCTCGACCTCAACCTGGCCCTCAGCCGCACCTATGGCCGACTGGGCCGGCTGGTAGAGGCAGAGGAGGCCGCCCGACGCACGGTGGACCTGGCCCCTGGTTGGCCGGATGCCCACGTCTGCCTGGGTGACGCCCTGCGCATGCAGGGCAGGATGGACGACGCCTTGGCCGCCTACTCCCGCGCCACTGAGCTCGACCGTGGCCACGCCCAAGCCTGGCTGAGCCTGGGCGGGCTCTACCGCGATCGAGCTCAGATGGACCAGGCCCTGGAGGCTTTCCGGGCGGCGGCCCAGGCCGATCCGTTCGGGACGGCGGGGTCTTTGGCCGAGGCCGAGATCTACCGGCTGCAGGGGGACCCGGAGCTAGCCGAGTCCGTGCTGCGCCGGGCCCTGACCCGCAATGCGGCCGATACCAGCGCGTCGCTGACGCTGTATGAGCTCCTGCGCCTGCAGGGCCGCGACGAAGCGGCCGCCGATGTCCTGGAGAAGCCTGGGGCGCCGCCGCGGCTGGAGCTGCTCTTGGCTCGAGCCCGCATGCTTCGGGAGATGGGGCAGCAGGATCGGGAGAAGGCCCTGCTGGCCCAGGCCGTGGAGCAGTTCCCCGGGTCTGCCGCCGGCTGGGTGGCCTGGGCCCAGGCGCAGGAACGGGCCGGTGACTACACGGGGGCCAGGGCCGCCTACGAGCAGGCCCTGAGAGTGGCCCCCGGCGAGGCGACCGTGTACCTGGCCCTAGGGTCGCTCCAGGAGCGGGAGGGAGACTGGACGAAGGCGGTGGCGGCCTATCAACGGGCCGCTGCCCTCCGGCCTACCAACCCCGAGGCGCACGTGGCCCTGGCCTCGGCGCTGGCTCGCAAAGGGGACCAGGGGGCGGCCACGGAGGCGCTCCGGACAGCAGTGGCTGCCAACCCCGGTTCCGTCGCCCTCCGGGTGGCGCTGGGCGACCACTTGGCGGCCGCCGGCGCACCCGACCAGGCCATCGCCGAGTACGAGGCGGCCCTGGCCCTGGAGCCGGGGCACCTGCCGGCATACTTGAGCCTGTCTCAGGCCCTCCTGGCCAATGGGCAACCGGGCGAAGCGGAAGCTGTCGTCCGGAAGGCCCTGGAGCTCTACCCCGGCAGTGTGGAGGCCCAGGCGGCCCTGGCTGCCGTGCAGAGCGGGACCGGCCAGGGCTCCGAAGCCGCCAACACCCTGCTCCAAGCCTGGACGAGCAACCCGGGCGCCTGGGAGACGGCCCTGGCCCTCGGCCAGACCCTGATCGATCTGGGTGACCTGGAGGCGGCCGAACAGATCATTAGCACCGTGACTACGGTCCGCCCGGGCGAGCCGGCGGGCTGGCTGGCTCTGGGCAACCTATGGATGGAAGGCCGGGGCCCGGCCTGGGCCATGACGGCCTACCGACGGGGTCTCCAGGAGAGCCCTGGTGACGCCAGCCTCCTGTTGGCCCTGGGCCAGGTGGAGAGCGACCTCGGCCTTCTGGATCAGGCAGAGGAGACCCTGCGGCGGGCTGCCTCCCTGCACCGTCACCTCGCCGGGCCGGAGGTCGCCCTGGGTGACCTGCTGCTTCAGCGGCTCGACTTCGAGGGGGCGGAGGAGTGCTATCGGCGGGCGCAGTCGGCTGCCCCGGCTGACCCGTCCGGCTGGCTGCGGATGGGCCAGCTTCGCCTCCGCCAGGGGCAACCGGAGGAGGCCGTGACTGCCTTCGAACAGGCCCTCGCCGTACAGCCCCATTCGGTGGATGCCCACGTGGCCCTGGGCGGGGCCTACCGGCACATGGGCGAGATGGACAAGGCCATGGCTGCCTACCAGAGCGCCGTCATGGCCGACCCGACCTCGGCCGCGGGCCGGTTGGCCATGGTGCGGGCCCTGACCGACAGCGGTGCCTACGACGAGGCCGAGGCTGCCGTCAACCGGCTCCTGCAGGACTTCCCCGGTGACGAGTCGGTGCTGCTGGCCATCTCCAGCCTGCACCTGGCCAAGGGCGACACCGAGGAGGCGCTGCGCGTAGCCACCCAGGCGGTGCAGGCGCACCCGCGCTCCTCAGCAGCCCTGGCCGCCCGGGCGCTGGTGCACTTGCAGGCGGGTCAGATTGACGAGGCGTTGGCTGATCTGGAGAGGGCAGAGACCCTCGAGCCTCGCTCGATGGACGTACGGCTGGCGCGGGGTGAGGTGTACCTGGCGCAGAGCCGCACCGACGAGGCTCGGGTCCAGTTTGAGGCCGCGGCGGCCATGAGTCCCGCCGACCCCATGCCCTGGCTGGCACTGGGGCGGCTGGAACTCACGGTCGGTGACCCGGCTGCGGCCGAGCTCGCCTATGCCGAGGCCACCCGGCGGGAGCCCGGCAGCGCTGCCGGCCACGTCGGGGTGGCCCAGGCCCTGGCCGGTCAGGGGCGATTGGGAGAGGCCGAAGCGACCCTCCAGCACGCCCTGAGCGTGCAGCCGGGGTCGGCTGCCGCCCGCCTAGCCATGGGTGACCTGTACCGCGACCGTGGCGACCTGGCAGCGGCCTCCGAATACTACCGCCAGTACCTCTCCGTGGTCTATGACGGAACCACCGGGTGTCTCCACTGGGCCGGTGCCTACCTGGCGGCGGAGCTGCCGAACGAAGCCGAAGCCGTCCTGAGCGAAGCCCTGGCCCAACGGCCGGACTCTGCCCCCCTGCGCGCGGGCTTGGGCGATGTCTACCGGGCTCAGGGGCGGACAGAGGAGGCCGTGGCTGCCTACCAGGCCGCGCTGGAGGCTGACCCCAACCTGACCACGGCCTACCTGGGCCTGGGGCAGGCCTGGCTCGCCCTGGACCGGGGCGACTTGGCTCGAGAGGCTTTCTCCCAGGCCGAGACGCTGGCGACAGACACAGGCGAGACACTGGTCCAGGTGGCCCGCGCCTACCTGGCCGCCGACTGGCCGGATGAGGCGTTCCGGGCTGCCGAGCGGGCGGTGGAGGCCAACCAGGCCCTACCGGAAGCCTGGGTCGTCCTGGGTGACGTCCTCTACCACGAGGGCGACGCTGATGCGGCCCGGACGCACTATCGCCGCGCGCTGGCGCTGGACCCGCGGTCCTATGGGGCCCTAATGGGAGAGGGACGCTGCCAGCAGGACATGGGCTACCTCAGCGCCGCCGCCGAGTCCTTCCAGGCTGCTGCATCGGCGGACCCGGCCAGTGCCGAGCCTTGGCTGGCCCTGGCGGCGGTGCGTCAGGCACTGGGCGAGGTGGACCGGGCTCGGGCCGCCCTGGAGGAGGCCCGCCAGCGCGCCCCCGGGTCGCCGGCGGTGCTGGTGGCCTTCGCGCAACTGGCGCTTTCTGAAGGGGACCTGGAAGAGGCCCTCGCTCAGGCGGAGCGGGCGCTGGCCGGCGCGCCCGATTCTACCGCGGTGCTGCTGGTGCACGCTCAAGTGTCGGCTGCGCTGGGCCGGTATGCCGCGGCACTGGAGAGCGTGCAGCGGGCCGTGCGGCTGGAACCCGAGAATGCTCCTGCCTACCTCGTCCTGGGGGACGTCTACCGGGCCTTGGGCCGGCACGGCGAGGCCCTCGCTGCTTACCAGCGCTACGAGAGGCTGGCGCCTCCCAGCGCCGCCGCCCAGATCAAGCTAGGGCAGGCCTATCAGCTCAACTCTCAGTGGGAGGCGGCGGCTGCCGCCTACCAGCGGGCCGCCTCCTACGCTCCCACCGATCCCACCCCGCACCTCCTCCTGGCCCAACTGCGGGTTCTGCTCGGGGACATGGCGGGAGCGGAGCAATCCTATCGGCGAGCCCTTGAGCTGGCGCCGGGCGATCCGGGGACCATGCTGGGCCTAGCTCGCCTCCTGGTGGCGGCGGGGGACTACGCTGGTGCTCTGGGGCTGCTCGATCAGGTGCTGGCCATTGACCCCACGTCCGGCCAGGCCCTGTTGGCGCGCGGTGATGCCCTGCTGGGGCTGGGCGAGGTGGCAGGGGCCCAGGAGGCCTACCAGCGGGCGGCGGAGGTGCAGCCGGACTTGGCGGCGGCCTTCGTGGCCCTGGGCAACCTGCAGTCCAGCCGGCTGGATGATCCCCAGGGGGCCATGCTCAGCTACGAGCACGCCCTGGCGCTGGAGCCCGAGCAGGGGGACGTCTACGAGCAGCTGATACGGGCGTACCGGCGCACCATCGGGCTGCCGGCGGCCATGGCCAGGCTGGAGAGCCTGGCTGGGTCCGAGCCCAACTCGCTGTGGGTGCGGATGGCGCTGGGGCTGGTGTACCAGTGGTCGGGCATGCGAGAGGAGGCCTTGCGAGAGTACGGCGCGGCAGCGGCACTGGCCCCGAGGTTCGCCGAGGCTCACCGCCGGATGGGCCACGTCTACCAGGAGCAATGGGACTTCGAGGCCGCTGAGGCCAGCTATCGCCGGTTCCTGGCCTTGGGCGGAAGTGGCGCCGCCGCCGAGGACGTGCGCGCGCGGCTGGCTGAAATGGCAGGCCAGAAGGAGTCGGTTCAGATCACATCGCCGCGGGCGGGGCAGACCCTGCGCGGAGGCGTGGAGGTGGTGGGTACGGCCAACATAGCGGACTTCTCATACTACAAGCTGGAGTGCGCCCCGGTGAGTGCCCCTGACGCCTGGACGGTCATCGCCCAGGGTACCGCCCCGGTGGAGGGTGGCGTGCTGGGGGTCTGGCATACGGATGGGTTTGACCCTGGGGACTACATCCTGCGCCTCACGGCGGTGGACGCCACCGGCAACTACCCGCCCTATGCCGAGGTGACGGTGAAGGTGGTGGCTCCATGAGACCTTCGCAAGCATCCGTGGTCCCCTCGGGGCGCTGGACCCGGGGCGCCTTCCGCTCCCTAGCCCACCACGACTTCCGCCTCTTCTGGCTGGGGCAGGCCCTCTCCCTCACCGGCATGTGGATGCGGGTGATTGCCCGGGGCTGGTTGGTGCTGCGGCTCACCGACTCGGCATTTGCCCTGGGGTACGTGGCCGTGCTGGGGGTGCTTCCGGCGTTGCCGGTGTCGTTGGTGGGTGGCGCCCTAATCGATCGGTTCCCCAAGCGCCAGCTGATCATGGCCACCCAAGCGGGGCTGGCCTTGCAGGCCCTGGTCCTGGCTACTCTGACCTGGAGCGGTGTCGTACAGGTCTGGCACCTGATCCTGCTGGAGATGGTGTGGGCGGTCCTGGGAGCACTGGACCAGCCCGCCCGGCAGTCCTTCGTGGTGGAGATGGTGGGGCCAGAGGACCTCACCAACGCCATCGCCCTCAACTCCTCCCTGTTCAACGCCACCCGGGCCATCGGGCCGGCCATCGGGGGCCTGGTCCTGGCCACGGTGGGCGAGGCCGGCTGCTTCCTGGCCGACGGGCTGGGCTACGTGGGGGCGATGACGGCCCTGCTGCTCATGCGGGGGTCCTACCCCAGGCCGGAGCCTGATCGTCGAGGAATAGGCCGTAGCACCATTGACGGCTACCGCTACGTCCTGGGTCACCCTGCTCTCCTGGGGCTGCTGGCCTTGGCGGGGACAGTGGGGCTGCTGGGCACCCCCTTCCTCAACCTCATGCCGGTGTTTGCCCGCGACGTTCTGGAGGTGGGCGAGAAAGGACTGGGCTTCCTGACCGGTGCCGTCGGGGTGGGCGCGGTGTTGGGGTCGCTGTGGGTGGCGACGCTGCCGTCAGTGGGTCGCAGTCGCCGCCTGGCCGTACTCTGCGGGCTGCTCTGCCTGTTCTTGGTGGTCTTTGCTTTCACTCCGGTGGCCGCCCTGGCCGTGCCGGTGTTGGCAGTGGCGGGAGCGGCGTTCGTGGCCGTGCAGGCCCTGGACAACTCCCTGGTGCAGACCGTCGTGGACGGGCGCATGCGCGGCCGGGTCATGAGCATCTATAGCCTGCTCTTCGTGGGCTCTCAGCAGCTTGGAACCCTCCTGGCAGGGGCGGCAGCCGACCTCTGGGGCGGCCCGTTGGCGGTGGCGGGCACGGCGGTGCTGTGCGCCTTGGTGGTGGCCGGCCTGTATGGGGCCTTGCCGACCATGCGACGGGTGGACTAGGAGCGGCCATGCTGACCATGACGTCCTCCAAGCACAAAGATAGGCAGAGGGCCGCATCCCCTGTCGGTGCCACTGCTACCACCGCCCTGACCGTGGCCTACGTGGTGGTCCTGGTGCTCTGGCAGGTGCTGCGCCGGACGGTGGGAGAAGCCGCCTTTCCGGTGATGGTGCTCAACTACGCCGGTGTCTGGCCCTTTGCCCTGACCCCCCTGCTGGCCGCGTGGATGGGGCTCTCAGGGAACCTGCGACCGCTGCCGCTGCTGGCATTGCCCCTGGCGCTCTTTGCCTGGCGCTACGGTGCTCAGTTGCTGCCCCCGGCACCGCAAGCAGCCGCCGATGCTGCCCGGATCTCGGTGCTCACGCACAACGTACGCTTCGACAACCCCCACGTTGGGGAGCTGGCGACGGCATATCTGGCCGTGGGAGCGGACGTGCTGGCCCTGCAGGAAGTGATGCCCCAACACGAGCGCGGCCTGAGCGAGGCCCTGGCCCCTGTCTACCCCTATCGAGCCTACCTGCCCGAGGCTGGCCTGGCCGTCTACAGCCGGCATCCGCTGGTGGAGGTCCAGGCGATAGAGCTGGAGCCCTGGCCGGCCCAGAGGATGGTGGTGGAGGCGGACGGCCGCCGCCTGGCCCTGGTCAACGCTCACCTGACACCGGTGGGCGTACGGCGGGGAGTGGTCGGGCTGCAGCCCGGCTACCTGGTGCGCCGGGCCGCTGACCGAACCGCTCAGGCCGAGGCTATCACCCAGGCCCTACAGGGCTGGGAGGGACCGGCCGTGTTGGCGTGCGACTGCAACGCGCCCGAGAACAGCGAGGTCTACGCTCGCCTCACCGACGCCCTCACAGATAGCTTCCGGGTGGCCGGTTGGGGCTTCGGACATTCGTTCCTAGTACCACGAGGATTGGAGGTGGATACCGCGATCAACCTACCAGTGATTAGGCTTGACTACCTATTCTACCGTGGGGGCCTGAGTCCCCTGACCGTTGATGTGCTTGAGGAAAGCGCCCGGTCAGATCACCTGCCGGTGCTGGCAACGTTCGCATGGCCGTCCAACAACAAGTAAGCCGCGTTCGGTGGGCAGGTCCACCAAGCCGCGGGGAGGCACGAGTGTCACTCAGGGTTGTGGAGTTGAGTCCGGAGCGTGAGCCGCTCTGGGACGAGTTCGTCAATCGTTGCCCGGGGGCGTTGCCGCAGCACCTCCTGGGCTGGCGAGAGGTGATGAGGCGGACCTACGGGTACCGCACGAACTACCTGATGGTGGAGGGCCCAGACGGGATTGCAGGGCTGATGCCCCTGATTGAGGTCCCTAGCCTCTTGGAAGGGCATCACTTGACCACCATGCCGGGAGGTATCTGTGCCAGCTCCGAGGAAGCAGGCCAGGCCCTCATTCGGCGGGCCGGTGAGATCGTCGAGGAGACCAAGGCCCAATACCTGATCCTGAGAGACACACGGCGGATATGGACGGGAGATCTGCAGGCAGTCGGAGACAACTGCTCGGTGCTGGTAGACGTGAGCAACGGCAGCCAGGCTGTGTGGCGCGGGCTACGCTCCAGCGTGCGCACCAACATCCGCCAGGCCGAGCGGGCCGGTGTGGAGCTGCGCGAGGGGCTAGACCAGCTGGATGACTTCTACAACATGTTCTCCCAGTTTTGCCGAGATCGGGGCACACCCATCTTCAGCCGGCAGTGGTTGCGGGAGGTGGTGGGAGTGTTCGGGCCCCAGACGTATCTGTTGGGCGCCTGGCATGGCTCAGAGATGGTGGGAGGCTATTTCGGCTTCAAGCAGGGCCGCCTGCTGACAGGAATGTGGGGGGCGGCACTGCCCCGCTTCCATCACCTGCGGCCCAATGACGCCATCTACTGGCGAGTCATCCAGTATGCCGACGAACAGGGCCTCAGTCACGTGGATCTGGGCCGGAGCCGGCTCGAGTCCGGCCAGCACCGGTTCAAGCTGAAGTGGCTGGGCTATACCGTGCCCGTGTACCACCAGTTTCACGTGCGTGCCGGCGCAAAGCTCCCCTTCCCCACGGAGCCAGGAGGGCAACCGGTGGCCCGACGGCTGATGCAGGTCTGGAGCCGGCTGCCGCTGGGCCTGGCGCAACGGGTGGGGCCGCTAGTACGCAAACAGGTACCTTTTGGGTAGGCAGAGCAAGGAGGCGTCATGCCGCTTACGGTCAGAGAGATCACGAGCGACGACGAGGCCCAATGGGACGAGTTTGTCCGGCGGTGCCCGTCGGCGCTTCCGCACCATCTGCTCGGCTGGCGAGACGTTCTGCAGAGCGTCTACGGCCTGCGGCCTCGGTACCTTGCCGCCTGGAACAGCGAGGGCATGGTCGGGGCCATGCCTCTGTTTGAGGTGCGCAGCCTCCTTCAGGGGCACCACTTCACCACCCCGCCCGGGGGCATCTGCACCGAGCTGCCGGAGGTGGGGATGGCCCTGCTGGAACGGGCACAGGACCTGGTGGACCGCAGCGGGGCTCGGTTCCTAGCTATCCGTGACTCTCGGCAGAAGTGGGACGCGGACATGGTCACCGATGAATCCCAGTGCACGGTGGTGGTAGACCTGAGCCCGGGCGAGGAAAAGATACGGGCCGGGTTCCGCAAGGACCTGCGGGCGCACCTGCGCAAGGCAGAGGCGTCTGGGCTGAGCCCCCACTCGGGGCTGGATCAGCTGGACGCGTTCTACTCCATGTTCTCCGCCTTCGTCCGCGAGTCGGGCACGCCGGTGTTCAGCAAGCGTATGCTCACCCGGACGGTGGAGACCTTCCCGGACCAGCTGTGGCTCCTGGGCCTGTGGGACGATCGGCAGATGGCGGGCGGCGGCCTGCAGTTCCTGCTCGGCGATACCGTCTCCGGCATCTGGGGCGCGGCCCTCTCGGAGCACTTCAACCGCCGGCCCAACCACCTCATGTACTGGGAGTCGGTCCGGTATGGATGCCAGAACGGGTTCCGGTGGCTCGACCTAGGCCGCAGCCGCATTGGCTCCGGCCAACACAAGTTCAAACTACAGTGGGGAGGCAGCGAGATTCCGGTATACCAACAGTTCTATCTGCGTAAGGGGACCAAGCGGCCCCTGGTGGCCGACGACGTAGCGGAAGGGAAGGCCCGGACACTGGTGCGGCTGTGGTCCAAGCTACCCCTTCCGGTGACTCAGAAGGTAGGCCCAGTAGTGCGGCGCCATTTGCCGTTCGTCTGATGGGTTACCGGCGATCGTGGTCGAGGCTAATCAACTGGCAACGGAGTTAGCAATCGGTATGAGGAGTCATGGGGAAGACCCCGAGCAAGGCATCACCACTGCCGCCTGGCGCATGAGGCCGCTAGGACTCGGGGCCACAGATTACGGCAGCGGTGTCTTCCGGGCCGACTTCGGCCAGGCTCTGGAACCATCTGGCTATGGCCTGTTCCGCCGCCGGCGGGGGTGCTCACTCCTCCGATGCAGCTTGGACTAGCCTCAATGATGTCGTCGTCGTTGTGAGCGGCAGCCAAGGCCAAAGAGTGATCCGGTGGGCTGCCCTGATGGTTTCATCCTGAGGAGACTGTGATGACGTCCGCTGTTGGTAGTGTCCGTAGGCGCGTTACGAACGTGATTCTGATGGTCGCGATACTGCTGTTACCGCTGGGCGGCGTTCAGCCGGCAAGCGCAGACGATATCGGTTCCGCCTACATCACCCCCGACACCATGCTGGCCCGAACTTGGGGCAGCATCACCCTGGTCTACACCGTGGGTGAGGCAGGCTTAGCAGAGGGCGGGGGGCTGCGCATTCAGTTTCCCAAGAGCTACCACCGCTCTGCCCTCTACCCTCAGGTAGAGGACCCGGCCGGCCGCTACTACGTTAGTGCTAGTGCCTCCAACCCCGAGGTGAGCTTGAGCTTGTCCGTGGCCCATGAGGACATCAGGGATCCGGACGTAGACTTCCAGGACTACACCACCACCATCCGGGTGGAGGGTGGGTCCTTGCAGGCAGGTGACACCATCACCTTTGTCTTTGGAGATCGCTCCCAAGGGGGGATGGGGATCCTCTCTAGCGAAGCGGTAGCCCGAGAGCGGGTGTGGGTGGCAGTCGACACCCAGGGCAAAGGTATCTTCCAGATGCTTACCAACTTGCCCGTGCTTGAGACCCGAGGTGAGCAGGCCAGCTATCTGCGGGCTATCGTGCCCTCCCAGGCCCGTGTGGGCGAGATAGTCTGGCTTCGGATCCTGGCGCTGGACCAGTACGACAACAACTCCAGCCTCTACCGGGGCACTGTCGACATCGCCTGTGACGACCCCAGCGCCCTGTACCCACGGGAGTTCACCTTCACCTCCCTTGCTGCCGGAATAGGGCTCATACCGGTGACCTTCAGCAGTCCTGGGGTACACCGGTGCCGGGTGAGTGAGGGGGGCATGTCGGCCTGGAGCAACCCGGTGGAGGTGGTATCGGGACCGCTTGCCACCCGCATCTACTGGGGAGACACCCACGTGCACACCGATGCCAGTGCTGAGGGCTATGGGGATGCTGCCAGTGAGCTTCGATACGGCCGGGACGTATCGGGGCTGGACTTCATGGGCTTTCTTGACCACGGCGGCAGTGCCAATGCTCCCCTCACCCCCCAGGAGTGGGCCGAGCAGACGGCGGTGGTGGAGGCAGGCTACGACCCGGGGCTATTTGTGCCCCTTTGCAGCTATGAGTGGTCGGTGGACCAGACCTTCCAGGGGCACCGGACGGTGATCTTTCGGGATGGGTCTCAGCCCTTCTTTGGGGCCATCACCTACCGGACCCTGGCTGAGCTTTGGGCGGCTCTTTCTGGGCATGGGCGGCCGGCCCTGACCATACCCCACCACATGGGCATGCAGTCTAGGGCTTCCAACACGGCCGTATCGTGGGAGTATGCTAACTCAGAGTTCCAGCGGGTGCTTGAGATCTACCAGGTCAAGGGGCTTTGGGAGTCCTACGACCCAAGCCATCCGCTTTCGGCTGAGAGCATCCACATCTACACCTCCATGCCTGGTCCCTACTATGCCCAGGATGCCTGGATTGCGGGGCAGAGGTTGGGGGTGATCGCCTCCTCCGATGAGCACTGGGCCCGGCCGGGCAGAACGGGGTATGGGCTGGGGGCAGTGCATGCTACCTCCCTGACTCGGGAAGGGATCTTCGATGGGCTCTACTCCCGCTACAGCTATGGGACCACGGGGGAGCGCATCATCCTGCACTTTAGCATCGATGGGCACCGGCAGGGGGATGAGTACGAGGTGGCGCTTCCTCACAGTCCCCAGATAAGCGTGCGGGTGTATGGGACGGACACCATAGACTGGATCGAGGTGCTAAAGCACGATGGGGAGGGGTTCCAGGTCATCCACCGGGAGATGCCGGGGTCTTGGGACCATGAGTTCAGCTTCACCGACCATAGCTTCAGCCGGGACTCCATCTACTACGTGCGGCTGCGGCAGGCAAACCAGGTAGCGGGACGGGACGTGATGGCTTGGTCCAGCCCCATCTGGGTGGATGTTGATGATGGCCAGCCGCCCATCACCGTCACCCCTACCGATCCCACGCCCACCGACACTACCGAGCCCACTCCCACCGACACCACTGAGCCTACTCCTACCCGGACCGCCGAGCCGACACCTACTAGCACACCCAAGCCCAGCGCGGAACCGGAGGCGTCCCCCACGCCGAGGCCGACGGCCACAGCCACGCTTGTGCCTGCGCCGGAGGAGCCTCTAAATCAGGTCGTTCTTCCCTCGGTTTTCATGCACCGTTAGAGGGGAATCACCATGCCCACACTCAAAGACCTAACACTCCGAACACTCCTGCCCTTAGCTTTGGTTTCTGCGCTTCTGGTGCCGACGGTGTCGCCCGAGATCCTGCTGGCAGAGTCACCCCTAGTATTCGAGGAGGTAGCGGACGAAGCGGGGTTGTACTGGCGGGATGAGACCTGCGGGTTTGCCTGGGGAGACTACGACGATGATGGGGATCTGGACCTGTTCCTAGGCAACCATCCGGCCCTATCGGAGGTGAACCAGGACCGGGAGTCCATGCTCATGCGCAACAACGGGGACGGGAACTTCACCAACGTCATCCACCAGTCGGGGATGGTGTTGGTAGAGGATCGGCATGACACCGCCTGGGTAGACTTCGACCGGGACGGGGACCTGGACCTGTGGATCTCCATTGGTGGTCGAGGAGGCCAGGGAGAGGGGCCCTCGCATCTTTATCGCAACGATGGTGGGGGCAAGTTTGTGGATGTCGCCCCGGCGGTGGGGGTGGACTATCCCAAGGGACGGGGCCGAGGGACGAGCTGGTTTGACTTCGATCTAGACGGGGACATGGACCTGTTCTTCACGAGCGCCCAGCGGGAGGATGCGGTGAATGCCTTCTTTCGGCAGGAGGCGGATGGCACCTTCACCGACATCGCTGCTCAGCTGGGGATAGATCCCTTCGTGGGGCCCATGCCCAATGTGGCGATAGCGGACTACGACGGGGATGGGGACCAGGACATGTTCGTGACTGGTCTTTCCACCCGGCTGTATCGCAATGATCGCACTGTGTTTACGGAGGTCTCCAGTGCGGCTGGGGTGCGCATTGGTGCGGCCACCAGTGCGGCCTGGGGAGACTACGACGGAGATGGGGATCTGGACTTGTATGTGGCTCGGGGCGACAAGGAGCCGGGCTATGACTACCACGAGTACGTGGGAGGTGAGATCCTCTTCTCCACCCGGGTAGAGGATCCGGATGTGGAGGATGGGTTGGACTTTCGGGTAGCACCGGGTACGCCGGTGACCTTCCTCCTGCAGGTGCGCATTGGTGGGGGGGTGTTCCAGGACACCCAGTACGTCTACATCGGGCAGAACCGGGTTCATCCGACGAGCATGCCCTTCACCCTAAGCGGTGACGAGATATCGGGGCCTCCTAGCTACCAGCCTGGAGCGGAGCGGGGCTTCTTCGTGTGGCAGTCAGAGCCGGGGTTGTGGCACGTGCGCTGGGTGGCGATCGAGGGGGACTCCCCTGAAGGCTACTCCGGCATCATCACCCCGGCGGGTCCGGCGAGTGATATCCAGGGGGTGGGGTATGAGGAGTGGGTGCAGCAGGAGATGCCGGATCGGCTGTATCGAAACAATGGTGATGGGACCTTCACCGATGTGACTGCCCAGGCGGGGCTAGGGGCTGGTGACCTATGCCGAAGCCCAGACTGGGGAGACTTCGATAACGATGGGGACCTGGACCTGTATGTGCAGACGGTGGGGGCGATGGATGCCGATGCGCCTAACCTGCTCTACCGAAACAACGGTGATGGAACCTTCACGGAGATAGCTGCCCAGGCCGGGGTGCAGGGAAGCACCGAGGGCTTTGGCTGGGGAAGCATGTGGGTTGACTACAACAACGACGGCTTTCTGGATCTTCTGGCCAACCAGGAGTCCTGGTGGTGGCCGCTGGATCGGGGGCGCTATGAGCTTTTCCGCAACCCCGGCAACTCCAACCACTGGCTGAAGGTAGACCTGAGGGGTGTAGAGAGCAACTCTCGGGGGATAGGGGCGAGGCTGTGGGTGCGGGCAGGAGGAAAGACCTACTTCCGGGAGGCCATGGACAACTCGCACTACTTCCAGCACTACGTTGGTCCCCTGCACTTTGGGCTAGGGAGTGCGACGGTGGTGGAGGAGCTGCGGATTCGCTGGCCCAGTGGCACCGAGCAGGTCCTGTACAACATCCCTGCCGACCAACAGATCAAGGTGATCGAGGGACAGGACCTGCCCGTCATCCCCACGGCCACGGCCAGCCCTAGCGCGACTGTCACCCCTGACCCCACCGCGACCCCGACCGCGACGCCCACCCCACCCAGTCCGGAGCCGACCGTACCGGCACCTGCCACCCCAACGGCGACCTCCGAGCCGACTTCACCGGCCTCCGCAACGCCGACTGCCACTGGTGAGCCGAGTGGCCAAGAGACGCTTCAGGAGGTGCGGATACCTGCCGTGTTCTCATTCCGTTAGTGGCTGGATTGGGAGGGGCCTTGCCCCCTCCCGTCCGTCGAGCCGCGTCTTTCGGCGAGGGCTCTTGATTGGTAGTCAGGAGGACTGTTGTGAAGACGTCGAGACGACTGGCAATGGGGACAGTTCTGTTGATGTTGGTAGTGTCATCATTGCTGCCTGCGGTGGTTCCCGAGCCCCTGAGCGCTCAGGGACCCCTAGTATTCGAGGAGGTAGCGGACGAAGCGGGGTTGTACTATCGGGATGAGACATGTGGGTTTGCGTGGGGAGACTATGACGATGATGGGGACCTGGACCTGTTTTTGGGTCATCACCCGGCCCTGACCGAGCCGGACCCGGACCGGGAATCGGCGCTGATGCGCAACAACGGGGATGGGACCTTCAGCAATGTCATCCACGAATCGGGGATGCTTTTGGTGGAGGACCGGCATGATGCCTCCTGGATAGACTTTGACCGGGATGGGGACCTGGACCTGTGGGTGTCCATTGGCGGTCGAGGAGGCCAGGGGGAGGGACCCTCGCATCTTTATCGCAATGATGGTGGGGGCAAGTTTGTGGATGTCGCCCCGGCGGTGGGGGTGGACTATCCCAAAGGACGGGGTCGAGGAACGAGCTGGTTTGACTTTGATTTGGACGGTGACCTGGACCTGTACTTTGCTGGGGCGCAGCGGGACGACGCGGGCAACGCCTTCTTTCGCCAGGAGGCCGATGGGACCTTTTCTGACATCACCGCCCAGCTGGGGCTAGACCCCTTCGTGGGGCCCATGCCCAATGTGGCGGTGGGGGACTATGACGGGGACGGAGACCAGGACATGTTTGTGACCGGTCTTTCCACCCGGCTGTATCGCAATGATCGCACTGTGTTTGCGGAGGTCTCCAGCGCGGCCGGGGTGCGCATTGGAGCGGCCACCAGCGCGGCCTGGGGAGACTACGACGGGGATGAGGACCTGGACCTGTATGTGGCTCGGGGAGACCAGGAGCCAAGCTATGACTACCACGAGTACGTGGAAGGAGAGATCCTCTTCTCCACCCGGGTAGAGGACCCGGATGTGGAGGATGGGCTGGACTTTCGGGTAGCTGCGGGTACGCCGGTAAGCTTCCTGCTGCAGGTGCGCATTGGTGGGGGAGTGTTTCGGGACCCGGCGTATGTGTACTTGGGGCAAGACAAGACCCACCCGATGAGTATGCCCTTCACCCTAGACGGCGATGAGATATCGGCTGCCCCCAGCTACCAGCCGGGGGTGGAGCGGGGCTTCTACATCTGGCAGTCAGAGCCGGGGCTGTGGCATGTGCGTATGGTGGCGATAGAGGGGGATGCCCCTGAGGGCTACTCCGGCATCATCACCCCCGAGGGGCCGGTTAGCGAGACCCAGGGGGTGGGCTATGAGGAATGGACCCACACGGCCCTGCCTGATCGGCTGTATCGCAACAACGGCGATGGGACCTTCAGTGATGTGACCGCCCAGGCGGGGCTGGGCAATGGAGACCTATGCCGAAGCCCAGACTGGGGAGACTTTGATAATGATGGGGATCTGGACCTGTATGTGCAGACGGTAGGGGCGATGGATGCCGATGCGCCCAACCTTCTCTACCAAAACAACGGCAATGGGACCTTCAGTGAGATAGCCGCGCAGGCGGGAGTGCAGGGAAGCACGGAGGGCTTTGGCTGGGGAAGCGTGTGGGCCGACTACAACAACGATGGCTTCCTGGACCTATTGGCCAACCAGGAGTCGTGGTGGTGGCCGCTGGATCGGGGCCGCTATGAGCTGTTTCGCAACCCCGGCAACGCCAACCACTGGCTGAAGGTAGACCTTCGGGGTGTAGAGAGCAACCCTCGGGGGTTGGGGGCCAAGCTTTGGCTGGTAGCGGGAGGAAGGACCTACTTCCAGGAGGCCACCGACAGCTCCCACTACTTCCAGCACTACAACGGCCCCCTGCACTTTGGGCTGGGGAGTGCAACGGTGGTGGAGGAGCTGCGGATCCGCTGGCCCAGTGGCACCGAGCAGGTTCTGTACAACATCCCCGCCGACCAGCAGATCAAGGTGATCGAGGGAGACTCCGGTCCAGAACCAACCCCGACCAACACCACCGAACCTACCGAGCCCACTCCCACCGACACCACTGAGCCTCCGTATGCCACCCTCTATGAGCACCTCAACCAGGGAGACGATGGTAGCATCCGGATTGATGGCACCCAGCTGGTGGGCCAGACCTTCACCC
>JBMNTK010000036.1:0-22548 GCA_050945695.1 Anaerolineae bacterium
GGCGAAGAGGAAGTCCTTCAGCTCTCGGTTGAGGGCCTGGAGTTCGGGCGAGTGGCCTACGACCCCGAAGCCCAGGCGGCGTACGTCCTCGGAGGTGGCTGGGGCCAGCTCGGTGAGCCGCGTGGCAGTGTGGCGGATGAGGTCGGTGACCTCGAGGTCTATGAGCCGGCGGATCACCCGATGGCGGGCGACCTCGCTCAAGGGGCCCGCGGTCACGCCCGCCTCCTCGGTGGCCAGCCTCCAGATCGCCAGGTCCTCGAGGTCGCTCAGTTCCAGGTACCCCACGCGCAGGCCGTCGTCCAGGTCGTGAGTGGTGTAGGCGATCTCGTCGGCGGCATTGACGATCTGGGCTTCCAGGGTAGGGGCTCGCTCGGGCTCGTACTCCTCAACCGACTGGCCCCGGTCGTACTCGGTCTTGTGCTTGATGATGCCCTCACGGACCTCCCAAGTGAGATTGAGCCCCGGGAAGTCCGGGTAACGGTTCTCCAGTTGGGTCACGATCCGCAGGGTCTGGTGGTTGTGGTCGAAGCCCCCGTGGTCCCTCATCAGGTCATGGAGGGTGGCCTCGCCGGTGTGGCCAAAGGGAGTGTGGCCCAGGTCGTGGGCCATGGCGATGGCCTCCACCAGGTCCTCATTGGCCCGCAGAGCACGCCCGATGGTGCGCGCGATCTGCGACACCTCGATGGTGTGGGTGAGGCGGGTGCGGTAGTAATCGCCCTCGTAGGTCACGAAGACCTGAGTCTTGTACTCCAGGCGCCGGAAGGCAGTGGTATGGACGACACGGTCGCGGTCGCGCTGGAAGGCGCTGCGATAGGGTCGCTCCGGGTCGGGGTACTGGCGACCGCGGGAGTCGGCGCTCTTCATGGCCCAGGGGGCGAGCCACTGCCTCTCGTGCTCCTCCCACTGTTCGCGGGTGAGGAAGCCGTTGGTCGGGGTGGGGATGGTGGCGAGGAGGTCCATCATCCGGCCCCCAGGTAGGTTTCGACCAACTGCCGGAAGATGGGGGCCGCCACGAGCGACCCCTGCCCACCGTGTTCGACCACAACGGCCACGGCGATGGTCGGGGCCTCGGCGGGGGCGTAGCCGGCGAACCAGGCATGAGGGGCGCTACCGGGATTCTCCGCTGTGCCCGTCTTACCGGCTACCGGCACGCTCATGGTGCCCAGGGCGGCGTAAGCCGTGCCTCTCCCGCTCATGCAACCGTCCAGGAGGCTCTGGCGCAGGCTGGCGAGGTGTTCGGCGCTGATGGGTAGCTGCCCCACCACTTCCGGTTGGCTGAGCGTGGACCCTTCTGAGCTCGGGGCGCCGACACTCAGCAGCAGCTGAGGACGGTAGCGGACGCCCCCGTTGGCCACCGCGGCGATCATGCCGGCGACCTGGAGCGGCGTCACCAGCAGGTCGCCCTGCCCGATGGCGAAGTTCACGGTATCTCCCGGGAACCAGGCCTGGCCCAGGGCGCGCTGTCGCCAGGCCGTGTCTGGGACCAACCCCGGGGAGTCGGGCACGCCCACCAGCCCCGTGCCGGTGCCGAACCCAAACTCTCGAGCAAAGCGAGGGAGGGCCTCCCGGTCGAAGCTATCGAGCTGGCTGCCCACCTCGGCGAAGACGGTATTGCAGGAGTGGACCAGCCCCTCGGCCAGCGTGAGGGAGCCATGGCCGGAGGGCAGCCAGCAACGCACCGTCCAGCTAGAGCCCAGACCGGACCAGGACCCCGGGCAGAAGAAGGTGCTGCCTGGGCTGAACACACCCGACTCCAAGGCGGCCGTCTCGGTGACGACCTTGAACACCGACCCCGGCGGCAACTCTGCCTGGGTGGCCCGGTTGACGAGAGGGCGCCCCTCGTCCTCCAGAAGGGCCGTCCAGTCTGAGCCGGAGAGGCCACCGGTGATAGCGTTGGCATCGAAGGTGGGGCTGGAGGCTAGGGCGAGGATCTGTCCGTTCCGCGGGTCCAGGGCCACGATGGCGCCCCTGACGCCCTCCAGGAGAGCCGCAGCCTTGCGCTGTAGGTTCAAGTCAATGGTGCTGTAGATGTTCTGACTGGGCTCGGCCGGCCGCTCCGCGGCCACTCCTCGCACTTCCCCGCCGGGCCCCAGCACCAGCAGCCGAGCCCCCCGGCGCCCGGCCAATTGGGCTTCGAAGGCCTGCTCCATGCCTGCCTGGCCGATGAGGTCGTCCTCCCGGTAGCCGTCGGCCCGCATTCGCTCCAGCTGGGAGGCGGAGATGACCCCCACGTAGCCGGTGAGGTGCGAGGCGACCGGGCCCTCCGGGTAGTAGCGGACGGGGCGCTCGCGCAGGAGCACGCCCGGCAGCGTGCTCAGCCGAGCATAGTGCTCCTGGACCTGCTCCGGCGATAGCTCGCCCACCGGCATGAACCAGTCCGGCCGCAGGGCCTTGGCGTAGTCCGCCTTGATGGCTTCGCGATCCCGTTCCAGGACCTCAGACAGGACCGACAGGAGCGCCTCTTCGTCGGCGATCTCCCCCGGGACCACGCCCACCACTACCCGCGAGCCGAGCACGACCAGTGGCTTGCCGTTGCGATCGTAGATGGCACCCCGGAGGTTCTCCGTCTCTTCCAGGGTCAGGCTCGATCCCTCGGACAGGGCGCTCAGGATCTGGCTCGGCGACCAGTCTACTCGCCACTGCCCGTCGGCGACCTCCAGGTGGACCGAGTGGTCCTCGAGGATGGTGCCGAACCGGCCGGTAGCGTAGAGGACCTGGTAGCCGATCTCCGCGGCGTTGTCCCTCACCAGCGAGGAGGTGACCTCTATGGCGATCCGCTGCAGGGCGGTGAACTCGTGGAGCTGCCGGTGGTAGCGGGAGAAGTCATCGGGGGTGAAGCGGGCCTGCGACGCCGGGCTGAGCAGCCCGTACATCCCGGTGTAGTCCCGCCGGGTCCAGAGGTCGGCATAGACGAGCCAGGTCTCTTCTGGGCGCTGGGTTGGGGCAGAAGGAGCGTTGGCGGACGCGGCCGGTGACGTTGGGACGGCCGGCAGGTCCTCCACCGTCAACACCGGCGGAGGAGAGTCAGACGGGAAGGGAAAGCAGCCCGACAACAGGGCAGCGGACATCGGGAGGGCGCCGAGGATAGTGGCCCCGAACGCCCTCCTGGTCATCCGTCTGCCGCGGAGGCCGGCAGGTTTATTGGCCGAGGCGCGGTCAGCGTTCCTCAATGGCGATCGCCCGGCACCACGAGCTGTCCATCTTCCGTACCTTGAAGGGCAGAGCCATGAAGAAGAAGACCGGTTGGGACAGCTCGTCTAGGTTGTCCAGCCACTCGATGAAGGTGACGCCGCGGCTCATGAGCACGTCGTGCAGCTCGCGTCCATCCGGGATGTCCTTGCCCAGGCGCACGTAGTTGTCTATGCCCAGCATCTTGATGCCGCGCTCGGCAAACCAGCGGGCGGCCTCGGGAGTGAGGGTAGGGTAGCCTGCCGGCTGACCCGCCGCCTTGGAGGCAGCGTCGCTGTTGCGGCAGATGATGATGTCGCCGGGCTGGACCTTGTCGCCGATCAGGCGGTCGAGGAGGGCGGCGGACACCTGGGCCGCCTCTTGGGCGTTCTGGAAGTCGAGGAGCACCGCCCGGCCGAAGAACGCGTCCAGCGGGTAGGAGGTGATGTCCCGCCCGCCCTCGTAGAAGTGGGCTGGGGCCTCGATGTGGGTGCCAACGTGGCTATGGGTGCGCACGTCGTACTTGAAGGCCCGGTCGGCCAAGTAGCCCAACTCCAGCGCGAAGGGCCGGTCGGGCGGGTAGTTGTCGGGGTCCACGGTATAGGACAGGTCTACGATGCGGTACTTGTTGGTGTCGATGCTGAACATCTAAGCCTCCGCTTGGCTGCGGGCACTGGCGCGCCGCTGGGTGAGATTGGAACCGTACTTGACGAAGGCCTGGCAGGCCACGTCCTGCACCCAGGGCTCCAGGCCGATAGCCTCGTTGCTGCCGTAGTAGCCGGCGATGAAACCGCCCCCGTAGCTGCCCAACTTCTCGATCATCTCCTTGGCAGCCGCCTCAATCAGCTCCGGGTCGCGGGTCTGGAGTGTCTTCTGGATGTCCACCGGGCACCAGAAGTTCACCTTGCCCCCGAAGTCTCGCGCGAGGTTGTCTATGCCATGAAGCGCGGGCTGATCGAACTGGAGTACAGCTATGCCCACTTCCACCAGATCGGGGATGATGGCATAGATGGCGCCGCAGGAGTGCATCCACATGTCGAGACCGTGGCGGCGGGCGGCCTCACAGAGCTGCTCGAAGCCAGGCCGGAACATGCGCCGCCAGGTGGCCGGGCTGACCAGCAACCGATCCTGGGTGCCCCAGTCCTCGCCGAAGAAGATCCCGTCCGCTCCGGCGGCGGCGAACTGAACGATGCACTGCTCCAGTAGGTCGGTTACCTGCTGCAGCAGGGCAGCCGTCCGCTCGGGCTCGGCCAGCACGTCGGCCAGGAAGTTCTCCATGCGGCGCATGTAGCGGGCGATGGCGAAGGGAAAGCCGCCGGGCAGGCTGGCCAGCCGATACTTGTCCGGGTGCTCGGCGAAGACTTGGCGAGCATGCTCGTAGCGGCTGGGATCCGCCAGGTTGGGCCAGGAGTATGACTCGAGCAGACCCCAGTCATCCTCGATGACCCCGTGCACCACTTCGCCCTTGCTGAAGCCCTCCAGCCGGCCCCAGATGTTGCCCCATTCGTCGCGCATGAACCAGCGCCCGTTCTCGTCCTGGCGCCAGGCGCCGACCTCAGGATCGTCGCTGGGCGTGATCCCGGCGTGCACCATGTCATTGGGATAGGGCTCAGGCAGCCCCATAGCGATGCGCTCCGGGCCGCTGAAGTCGAGCGAGCGGCGGACGATCTCCCGGCTGGTCATGGCCATGCTGCCTTCCTCCAGTATGCGATGGGCTTGCGCCCAGGCGTTGGCGGCACTCCCATTGTACGCTGGGGCCCCGCCAGCATCAAGGGAGCGTTGGGGGAGCTCCCTTAGTAGCTACCGCAGTACCAGGCGCAGCATCCGCTGCCACAGGTCGTGGGGAGCCTCAGAAGCGTGCCTCTCCACCTCGATGGTGACGATGCCGGCGCGCTCGCTGAGAGCTACGGTGAGTGGTGGCCCTGAGAACAGCACCGCCAGCCCGAGCGCTGCCAGGCAGACCAGCCCGGCCAGAAGCCCCGGCCACCACAGGGGAGCGCTCAGGGCGGAGACTACCTGATAGCTGGCCGGAGATAGCGCCAGCTCGGTGTCTTCCACGGGCAGGACGGTGGCCTCGGATATCGGATGGGGGCTGTCGGCAGGTTGGCCCTGCTTGGTGAGGGGCTGGACCTCGAACTCCGCCCCGTTGCTGGTGGGCGTGAGGGAGACGCGCGCCGAGGCTCCCGTCCCGGGTACGGTGATGTACTTCACCGACTGATCCGGCAGGAAGGGAATGAACAGGCCGTAGCCAGCCGGGTCATCGGTGGCCGGCGCTACCGAGAGGGCCGGCCCGCTGCCGTGCCACACCACCAGCGTCGAGCCGATCAACGTCGGCCTGCGGGGCCAGACCGGGCGGATGGCCCCGGATTCGGCGACCTGAGCGCTCACCGCAGGCTGATCCGAGGCAGCCAGGAGCAGGCCCGCCTGCAACACCTGTGGCTGCCCGGGGGCCAGGTCAACGACCTCGGCGGCGGTCACCTTGGGGGCGAGCAGCCCGAGCAGCGCCAGGACGGCCAGGGCGATGGCGGCTGCCAGCCGCGCCCAGGCGTGGGTGCTGTCGGCGGAGGCCAGGTACGCCGCTTCGGCGTTCTCCTGGGGCCGGAGACGATACCCCAGGCAGGCCAGTGCCAGCCGGGCCTTGCGAGTGGCGCCGGGCAGGTCAGCCTCGCAGTAGAACCGGGCCCGCTCCACGGCGCCCGGCCGGGACGGTGCCTCCCCCGGATGGACAGGCGGCTCCAGCGCCAGGCGGGCACTGCCGGCCGCCCGTACTGCTGAAAGCACCAGCAGCAGGCTCAGGATCACCTGGCCCCAAGGCGTGCTGCCCAGAAGGGCCAGGGCGGCCAGACGCTGGGCGAGCGCCGGCCAGGTAGGAGTGGGCCAGCCGAAGGTGTTGTCCGGCTGCAGGTAGAGGCTGGGGGAGGCGATGGCAGAGAGGACGAGGAGCCCAACCAGCCCCAGGCAGACGGCCATGACCAGGGGCATCTCCAAGAAGTGCCAGAGGGCGGCCAACGGGTCCGGCGCGGGGCGGGACGCGTCCTCGGCCTCTGGCCTTCCAGCCAAGGACAGGAGCGATGTTCGGGCCACGTGGAGGAGTCTAGTCATAGCGCTGCGTCCGGCGACGTAGTCCTCGCCCGAGGGCGAGCAGTCTGGGGACGGTTACGGTGTAGAGCTGGTAGAGGGCAGGAACGGGTGCATAGTCCCAGGCGCCCAGCCCCTCCCGGAAGCGGCCACCGAATCCGAGCTTGAAGCGCAGCACTCCTCCCATCCCCTCGTCATCATCCGGCGATTCGGGGGCACCCCACATGTCATACACCGTGCACCCGCGGGCGCGTGCCCAGCGGATGGCCTCCCACTGCAGCAAGTAGGTGGGCATGAGGTTACGGTGCTCGTCACCGGAGGCGCCATGGAAGTACCAAGCGGTGTTGCCATGCGCCACTGCCACCAGGGCGGCTAACGGGGCGCCTTCGTACTCGGCCATGAGCACCGTTCCCATGTCGGCGTCGAGGAGCGTGGACCAGAGCTGCTCGTAGTACGAGCGAGGACGCACGATGAACCCATCTCGCAGGGCAGTGCGCCGGTAGAGGTCGTAGGCGGTGCCGAACTCCTCTTTGCCCACCGGGCGCACGGCCACGCCCCGGCGGGCCGCCAGGCGCACGTTGTAGCGCGTCTTGGGCTTCATGCGCGCCAGGATGTCGTCCTCACTGCCGGTGATGTCCATCTGCACGGTATTGCGGAACTGCACCTGCTGCCCCGGCTGCCAGCCCCGGGCTTCCAGGGTGGGCCGCGCCCATTCGGCCACGTCATCGTCCCAGAGCTCGGCATCCACCTTGATCATCAGCCAGTGTCGGCGCCGGGCCAGGTCCTCCAGGGCGGAGAGGGCTGCCTCCAGCGAGGCCCGGTCCTGCCGGACGAGTAGCGGGCCCCGGGGAACGTAAGCAAGCGCCAACGGGCCGGCCAGCTTGCGGCTGAGGACACTGGCGTATCCCAGTGTCTGGCCGTCGTCCTGCAGGCGGTAGCGCTCGGCCCGCCAGCCGTATCGCTCCTTGAACTGGGCCCAGGGAGCGGACTGCAGGAAGTGGGGGTAGGGCAGGCTCGAGACCTCCCGCTCCCACGCGTCGGGCGCCGGGACGAGCTCGAGGCTCGGTAGGGCTCTAGGCACCGAGGCCTCCTCGCAGGCGATAGGCCAGGGCGTAGGCTCGATAGGCCAGCCGGTTGTAGACGTAGTCCCAGGCACCGGCCCGGCGCACGACCTCCACCCCAAACCCGCGCTTGAACCGCCACACACCCCACAGGCCATCACGGGCCGGGACCTCGGCCTCCATGTAGGGCTCCGGGTTCTGCCCTACCTCGTCGGGGATGCCCCAGAGGTCATACTGGCGGCACCCGCGGGCGCGCGCCCAGCGTATGGCGTGCCACTGCAGGGCATAGTTAGGCATCAGGTTGCGGTGACGATCGGAAGAGGCCCCGTAGAGGTACGAGGCGGTGTCGCCGAAGGCAAAGACCATCAGGGCGGCCAGGGGCTCCGAGCCATACTCGGCCACCAGTAGCTGGGCCATGCCCTCGGGCACGAACAGCTCGTAGGCCCGCCGGTAGTACTGAGGCGGGTGAACGCCGAACCCATCCCGCCGGCCGGTCTCCTCCATGAGCCTGCCGAACGTGTCCAGGTCGTCGAGAGTGCCCTCCCGCACCACCACTCCCTTGCGCTCCGCCAGCCGGATGTTGTAGCGGGTCTTGGGCTTCATGCGGGCAAGGATCGTCTCCTCGTCGCAGGTGAGGTCCACCAAGGCGGTGCTTCGGGGCTGGACGGTCTGGAAGGCCGGGCGGAAGCCGAGGGCCGGGAGCTGGTCGCAGGCGGCGTCGTCCTGGCGCAGGTTGGGCTCCACCTTGAGGGCAAAGGCGCGCTGGGAGCGGGCTAGCTCGTGCAGCTCGGCGATGAGCTGAGGGAGCGCCTCGGGGGACCGGCAGGCCGGGCCCAGGGGTACGTAGGCCAGCTTGCCCAGGGGCGTGTTTCTGAAGAGCACCTGGGCCATCCCGGCGTCTGACTCGTGCTGGGCCGAGTGCCAGCCGAAGGAAGACTTGAGCTGCCCCCACTGCTGCGTCTGCAGGAGGCTCGCGTTGGGCAGGGCTTCCAGGCGGGCGTTCCACCCGGAGGTCGTGAAGCTGCTTGACTGAGTGTTTAGGCCGGGCATAGAATCTCCAGACCGTCCGGGCGGGGACGAAGCGGGTGTCCCTGCCAGAAGGCGGCGGAAAACAGGGTAGAATGCAGGAGGCGATGGGCCCGAGGGTCGGTGCTCTGCAGGGCGCCGGGGTCCTCCAGGTAGCCTGCGAACGCCCAGCGGAAGTAGACGGCAAGGGACCCCTGAGCTGCGGGGTCATCGGCATAGCCTAGCTGATGGGCAGCCACGAGCCGGCGGTAGAAGTCGGCCCAGTGGGGCGAGTGCGCCTGGCCGTCTGTGATGAAGCGGGCCGGCAGGGTGCAGAGCGAGCCCAGCAGGTGGTCCAGCAGCCGCGCCAGGGCGTAGAGCCCGGGGCGGGGGTCTTCCAGGAAGGAGGACGCGTTGAGCACCGCCACCCCCTGCAGGGCGCAGTCTGGGCTCTGCCAGGGACCCGGGTGGTAGGCGGTATCGCCGTCGCTGAAGGCCACGAAGCCCCCAGAGGCCTCGGTCATCTCCCGCAGGCAGGCTGCCGGCAGCCGTATCAGGTAGGAATCCAGGCGCCGCCGCAGCGCCCAGGGAGCCGGCGAGTGACCCGCCGGCAGGCAGTATCTGACCTTAGTCCGCTGGAATGACACCAGCGCCGCGGTCCGGTCTATAGCTTCCGATGGTTTGGAGGAGCACACAGAATGGGTTTCATCCGTTTCATGTTTGGGGTAGCACTCGGTATAGCCGCCGGATATGCTGCTGGGCGCCTCTACGCTCCCAGAAGTGGTGCTGCTACCAAGGCCGAACTGCGAGCGCGCTACCAGTACGTGCGGGACGAGGCCACGCGGGCAGCAGACCAGACACGACGCGAGATGGAGGATCGCTACCTGTACGCCAAGCGCTCCGGCGTAGCCCGGCTCTAGCCGGGCTCGGCCTCCTCGGCGTACGCGATCGTCAACCGGTACGGGGCCGGCAGGGCCCCGGCCGTCATCCCGCAAACCATCACTGCCCGAATCTCCCCCGCGGGCAGCAACCAGTGGCCATCGTTACGTGCATCCAGAGGGAGGGGCCGTGTGTCCTCCGGCCCAGTCCCTTCTATCAGGAGCACGGAGAACCGCTGTGTAGGCGGATTCCAGGTCGGAAGAAGACGGAAGCCCTGGCTCTCCCAGTCCGTTATCGGCAGAGCGGCCTGGGTTGGCGGATCGGTCAGCTCGGCCCCACTGATTGAGAAGCCGATGCTCTCCACGGCGTCATCGGTGATGTACCCAAACCTCACCAGCACCCGCATACCGGCGTACTGGGCGAGGTCTATCTCCTGCGATCGCCAGCGTACAGACCACCCCGTGTAGCCTACGCCCGGGCTGTTGCCGAAGGGGTCCTTGATGGTCATGTCCTCGGTCTGCAGCCACTGCCACGACTCCCCGCCGTCAGCGGATACGGCAACGTATGCCCAGTCGTACCACTCCTCAATATCATACCACGTCCAGTAGCGAAGGCGCGGCGCGGACATGGTGCTCAGATCCAGTTCGGCCGTGAGAGTAGAGTGACTGCTGGACCGGTTGCCGGACCACCAGGTGGCACCACGCTGGGGAGGCAGGTACGGAAGGAAGGCAGCACGGGCCTGGCCGGCGAACCGCACCTCCGCGTCAGCCTCCCCCGGTATGGCGATGACATCGCACCCGTACTGGCTGACGGTGTCGCTCAGGGTCCCGGGTTCATCCAGGAAGTGGCGGGAGCGCGAGGTGCAGGGTCCGGCGCCCGTGGTGTCCTGGCTGGCCCGCTCGAGCCAGGGCAGGGCCTGGCGGAGCGACCACTGAAGGAAGAGGTCGTCGAGCGTGCGCGGGTCGCCGGCCTCACGCAGGTAGGCATCCAGCGACTCCGTGCCCGGCCGCGGGTCCACCGCCACCGAGTGGAGCGCACCCTCACCAAGCTGGTCCCGGTAGAAGCCCAGGAAACTGGCCGAGGAACGGTAGTGCAGCCCGGTAAGGTCGGGATCAGTAGACCAGTCGAAGAGCGTGAAGTCGGTGCACTCCATGGGCTCCGGTGGTGGCGAGCCCTCCGCCAACTCGGCCAGGCCCTCGTTGAACCAGGTCTCCTCCTGAGGATCTACCGCGTATTGGAGAAGGTGCTGCAGCTCGTGAGCCACGAGCGGGGCCGAGCATCCGGAGACACCGTTGCACGAGGCCAAGGTGATGTAGATAGCATGGGTGTGGTTGCTGTAGGGATGGGCCGTGCCCGGCAGGTCCGCCGACGAGAAGTAGCCTCCCATGGCCCTTAGGTCAGCGTAGATCACGTCCACCGGAAACAGATCGCTGCGGGCCTCACGCGCCTTCTCCAGCAGCGCTCCCAGGAGGCCGGACTGCATGGCTGACTCCACTTGGGTGACGGCGGCCAGCATTAGGTCTGGGGGCACGTCTGTGTTATCCTGAGCCCAAACCCGGAATGATCCGGTAACTCCCACAAGGACCGTGGGTATTTCGCGGTACTCCCCGCGACGTCCGGCGGCAACCCAGAAGTTGCGGCTGGTGGAGCCGGCTCCCGGTGGCGGGATTGGCACCCCGGTGGGGTGGACGTCCACGGTCACATCGCTGACACCAGAGTGGCGCAGTATGACTCCACCGGCCTCGGCCGGTAGGGCGGCCCCGGGCATGTATGCGAGCGAGCCAGGGACCGAAGAGGTGAGCAGCGCCAGGGCAATGCCGGCAGTCAGCAATGGTATCAGTAACGACAGTGATCTCACAGGCGACCTCGAGCGGCATTATACCAGCGTCGCGGGCGGGCGGCCACAGGGAGGGTGGTGCAACCTTCGCGCCTGCCCCGACGAGCCGAGGCATTGTTTCGGAGGAAGGCCATGAGTGAACGTCTGATCACGGTGTTTGTGAGTGCTACCACCGATCTTGAGCGGGAGCGGGAGGTTGTGGGCGAGGCCTTGGCCCGCTTCCCGGTGAAGCTCCCCTGGAGGATCGTCCGGACGCCACACCCAGGAGAGCAGACCCTGGCGGCGCTGGAAGAGGTCAGGCGGGCTGACTTCTGTCTCGTCCTGATCGGTCAGGACATCAGCGCACCCGTGGGGGCAGAGCTGGTGGCCGCCCGCGGCGCTCAGGTGCCCGTCTTCGTACTGGTGAAAAAGGGCCCGCACACCCCGGCCGCGCGCTTCTTCCAGTACAACAGCGTCGAGTCCTGGGAGTCGTTCTCCGGCGCCGAGGACCTGCGGCGATTGGTGGTTCAGCTCCTGGCCCGGGGCGTCCTGGACCGGGCAGTCCCCCTTGGCCTCACCGGCGACGAGATAGGGCGACTGATGGAGTACGTGCAGAAGGGTGAGGAGGAGGGCCCCGGAGTGGCCGGACGCACCGAGCCCCAGGGTGCTCAAGAAGGGGCCGTGCTCGTGTCCGATCGCGGACGGCGGGAAGCAGACTCCGGGACAAGCTGATCAAAGGCGATTGGGAGAGATCAACATGCTGGCACTGCTGAAGGAAGCACCGGGACCGGGTAACGTGAGGTTGGCGGAAGTGCCGGAGCCCCAGGCCGGTCCGGGACAGGTCCGCATCGCGGTTCAGGCTACCGGCATCTGTGGCTCGGACCTGCACATACTGCACGATGACATAAAGCTACTGGTGCGACCTCCGGCGGTGATGGGGCATGAGTTCTCGGGGGTCATAGACCAAGTGGGAGAGGGCGTCACCGGCTGGAAGGCAGGCGACAGGGTGACGGCGGAGACGACGGTACGCACCTGCGGGAAGTGCCTGTCCTGCCGCAGCGGCGCCTACAACCGCTGCTCCCAGAAGGAGATCCTGGGATACATCCACAACGGTGCCTTTGCCCCCTACACCGTGGTCGCCGCGGACCGGCTCTATGCCCTGCCGGACGAGGTGGACTTCATCAGCGGTGCCATGACCGAGCCTCTAGCCTGCTGCGTGCGGCTGCTCTACCAGCTGGCCACCATTCGCCCCTACGACCTGGTGGTAGTGGCCGGCCCCGGGGCGATCGGTCTGCTGTGCGCCCAGCTGGCTCATGCCGCCGGGGCCCGCACCTGTGTCGTGGGCGCAGCCGTGGACCGGGAGCGTCTCGCCCTGGCCCGGGAGCTGGGGTCGGACTGGACGCTGGTGGCCGGCGAGGATGACGTCGCAGCCTTCGTCCTGGAGCAGAGCGACGGTGAGGGGTGCGACGTGTTCGTGGAGGCTTCCGGGGCCCCGGCGGCTGCCCGGATGGGCCTGGAGATCACCCGCCGAAACGGCCAGTACGCCCAGATCGGCCTGGCCGGAGGCCCGTTCCCCTTGGACCTATCGCTGCTGGCCTACAAGGAGTTGCGGATGGTGGGCTCTCTCGGGCAGACGGCGCCGGCCTGGCGGCGGGCCTTAGGGCTCATGGCGTCGGGCGCAGTCCGGATGCGACCCCTGGCCACCCACATCCTCCCCCTGTCTCGGTGGGAGGAAGGTTTCGCCTTGTTCGAGCGCAAGGAGGGGGTGAAGGTGATCCTCACCCCGGGTGAGTGAGCCCGGACAAACGCGATGATACAGTTTGACATCTTCACCATCTTTCCGGGCATGTTCGACGGGCCGCTGGGCGAGAGCATCGTGGCCCGCGCGGTCCGGGCCGGCCTGGTCTCCTGGCAGACGCACAACATCCGCGACTATGCCACCGACAAGCACAAGACTACCGACGATGTCCCCTATGGCGGGGGCGGCGGCATGGTCATGAAGGTGGAGCCGCTGGTGGCCGCGGTGAGGGATGTGGTGCCGGACCGCGAAGCGCCCGACGTAGAGGTGGTGTTGATGACCCCCCAGGGCCAGGTACTGACCCAGAGGCTTGCCTGGGAGCTCAGCCGCAAGCGCCGGGTGGCCCTGATCTGTGGCCGCTATGAGGGCGTGGATGAGCGCGTGGTGGACCTGGTGGTGACCAAAGAGATATCCATCGGCGATTACGTCCTGAGCGGGGGCGAACTGGCGGCCATGGTGCTCATCGAGGTAGTGACCCGCCTCGTGCCCGGAGTGCTGGGTGACCCCGGGGCCACGTTTGAGGATAGCCACGCCGAGGGGGTGCTGGAGTATCCGCACTACACCCGCCCGGCTGAGTTTGAGGGGCTGAGGGTGCCCGATGTGCTCCTCTCGGGCAACCATGCTGAGATCGTGCGCTGGCGCCGGCAGCAGGCGTTGCGTCGCACGCTGCTGCGCCGGCCCGAACTGCTGGACCGCGCCCGCCTGAGCAAGGCGGACCGCGAGTACCTATCGGAGCTTCGCCGCAATCTCTAGAGGGAGAACCGAACCTGGACACTGCGAACCTGGGCCTGGGAATTGACACCGGAGGTACCTTTACCGACGCTGCCGTAGTGAACATGGCCACCGGCGAGGTGGTCGCATCCGCCAAGGCACCCACTACCCGGCACGACCTAGCCGTGGGGATCATCAACGCGGCCAGCCAAGTGCCGGAGGAGCTGCTGAGGCGGGTAGGGCTGGTGTCCCTGTCCACGACACTGGCCACCAACTCCATCGTGGAGGGCAACGGGGCCCCGACTTGCCTGGTCCTGATCGGCTACGACCAGGCGCTATTCCGGAGCTACGACCTTCAGCGCTTGATCCCCACCACCAACCTGGCCTTCGTGCGGGGCGGGCACAACGGGATGGGAGCGGAGAGGGCGCCCCTGGACGAGGAGGCGCTGCGGCGCCTGGCCCGCGAGCAGGCGGATCAGGTGGCGGCCTTTGCCGTCAGTGGCTACTTCGGGGTGCGCAACGCCGACCACGAGCTTCGGGCCAAGCGGATCCTGAGCGAGGAGACGGGTCTGCCAGTCACCTGCGGGCACGAGCTGGCGAGCGAGCTGGACTCGGTACTGCGGGCGGCCACCTGCGCCCTCAACGCCAGCCTGGTCCCGCTCCTGCGTGACCTCATGGTGTCGCTGCGCCGGGCCTTGAGCTCCCTGGGGGTGCAGGCCCCGGTCATGGTGGTCCGGGGTGACGGCTCGCTCATGCGGGTCGAGATGGCGATGGACCGGCCGGTGGAGACCATCCTGAGCGGGCCGGCTTCCAGTGTCGTGGGAGCACGGGCCCTGGCCGGGCTGAAGGACATGCTGGTGGTGGATATCGGCGGCACCACCACCGATCTGGCCGTCGTGCGCAATGGTCTGCCGCTACTCAACCGCCGGGGGGCGACCGTGGGCCGCTGGCGCACGCTGGTCCGGGCGGTTCAGACGGTGAGCAGTGGCCTGGGAGGCGACAGCCAGGTGACCCTAGAGGGAGGCGCGCACGTGCGGGTGGGGCCGCGCCGGGCCGTGCCTCTGGCCTTCGCTGCCCATGCATACCCGCAGGTGCGGGACATGCTGGGCGAGTCCATCGAGCGTGCTTCTCGCCTGGAGCCGGCCGAGTCGGTGATCTACCTTACGGCGCGATCGCTCAATGGCAACACCATGTCGCCGGTGGAGGAGCGCATCCTCGAGGCATTGGACCGGGGACCGCAGCCACTTTGGCGCCTGGCCACGCGCGACCCCTGGGTGCACTTCTACCTGTCCAACCCCAACCGCCTGGAGAGCACCGGAGTGGTGGTCCGCTGTGGGTTTACGCCCACTGACGCCCTGCATACCCGGGGTGAGTTCGTCGCCTGGGACCAGGAGGCCTCCTTGCTCGGGGCTCGCCTGTTGGCCTGGTACCTGCAGGCTACCCCCGAGCAGGTCAGTGAGTGGGTCCTTCGAGAGGTGCGGGACGGCTTGGTGCGGGCCATGGTGGCCGTGCTCGTGAACGGGTCGGAGGATGGCCCCGCCGCCGGCCTCCAGGAGCGCCTGTTGGATCTAGCCCTGTCCGCTGAAGGGAACGACCTGGAGGTGCATCTGTGCTCGCGGCTGCCCATCGTGGGGCTGGGGGCGCCGGCCGGGCACTTCATTACCCCGGCGGCCGGGCTGATGGGTGGCACCAGTCGCCTGCCCCAGAACTACGGGGTGGCGAACGCGGTGGGCGCCATATCGGGCTCGGTGGTAGTGCAGGAAGCCATCGGGATCCAGCCGGTGTTCCGGTCCTCGGGCGTGGACGGCTACATGCTCACCGGTCCCTTTGCCGCCGCACGCTACGACAGCCGGGAAGCGGCCCTAGAGGAGGCTCGACGACGGGCCGAGGACCTAGCCCGGCGAGGCGCCATCGAGGCGGGCGCGACCGATATCGAGGTTGAGGTGGAGGTGGAGGACCAGGAGGGCACGGCCGGCCCCGGGTTCGGTGACCGGCTGTACCTGGGTTCCACCGTTCGCGCCACGGCGGTGGGACGCCCCCGGTTCGCAGCCGAGGTGGACCCACCGGTCGAGGAGGAAGCGCTGTGGTGATGTCGGTCTGCTTCTTCACGGACGAGGTCTCTCCCGAGATCGAGGAGTCCCTTCGGCTCGGTCGAGAGGCCGGCGCCGAGTCGGTGGAGCTCCGTTCGCGTCTGTTTGGTAAGCGGATAGACCAACTGAGCGCGGAGGAGTTGGCGCGGCTGCGCGAACTGATCGCCGCCGAGGGGCTGGTGACCGCGTGCATCGCCTCCAGCTTCGGCAAGTGCGAACTGGATAGCGATGAGGAGTGGCGGGAGCACCAGGACATCCTGGAGGGCTCCATTCGCGCAGCGCATGCCCTGGGCACCGACATCGTGCGCGTGTTCCCCTTCTGGGTTCCAGGCCGGCAGGACCTGCCCCGTCCGGGCCTAGACGGCTACCTGAGCCGGATCGTGGACCGCCTGGGCTGGGCGGTGGACAGGGCTGAGAGTGAGAGCGTCTTCCTGTGCTTCGAGACCGAGGCGGCCACTCACTCGGGCACCTGTGGCGAGGTGCACACCATCATTGAGGCCCTGGGAGGCTCGCCTGCCCTGGGGATAGCCTGGGACGTCAACAACGCCTGGCTGGCCGGGCGCGACGACCCACTGGATGTATGCTACCCTCTCATCGGCGGGCGGGTGAAGCACGTGCACGTCAAGCCTAACGCCCAGGGAACCATCGAGTCCATCGCGGACTCGGATCGCTCCTACGGCGAGCTCCTGGGTAGGCTCCACCAGGACGGCTACCACGGCGCCGCCAGCATCGAGCATTGGGGTTCTCCCGAGGCCATGCTGGACGGCATTCGCCAATTGCGGCGCCTGCGGGATTCACTGGGGTGAGAGGCGCGGGCATCGGGGCCGCAGGGCGGCCCGGACCCCGCAGTCGTGGGCGGTCTGTCGGGCGGGAGGCCAGATGAACCTTCTGGTCCGCAAGCTCATAGACCTGGGCGAAGCGCTAATGCGGTGGTACTACTCTTGGCGCTACGGACCGGTTGCGCGGCGCCTCGGGACCGCCGAAGACGATGACAAGCGGGGGTTCATCGTCATCCAGATTGACGGCCTCAGCCATGCGACCTTGCTGGAGGCCGTGGCCCGCGGACAGGCACCGCATCTCGGCCAGTTGCTGCGTTCTGGCCAGGCTGAGGCCTACCGGTGGTTCTGCGGCGTGCCCAGCACCACCCCGGCCGTGCAGGCCGCCATCATGTACGGCAGCAGCTACGGGATCCCCGGCTTCCGCTGGTACGAGAAGGAGACTAAGCAGGCAGTAGTCTGCAAGGTGCCAACCGCCCTCAACCAGCTCCAAGCCCGGCTGAGCAAGGGGCGGAGGGGCGTACTGGAAGGCGGCGCCAGCTACACCAACATGTTCGACGGCGGGGCCTCCACCTCGCTCTTCACCCTCGCCGCCATGGGCAACACCAGCATCCTGCGCCGGATGGGTGGGCTCTCCCTGTTCTTGGTGCTGGCCTTCAGCCCCATCCGGGTGGCCCGGATCGTGGTGCTGTCGGTGGTCACCTACCTGGTAGGGGTCTGGCGGCGGCTCTCAGCGCTGTTCTGGCCCAGTAAATACGGCCAGCTCAGCTTCCTCTCGCCTTTCCTGCACGTACTGACTGACGTGATCGTGCGCGAGCTGGAGACCTTCGCCGTACTGGTGGACATCTACCGGGGCGTGCCTGCCATCTACGCCAACTACTCCAGCTACGACGAGTGGGCCCACCGCTTCGGCCCATCGGACCCCCAGGCGTTGCGCGCCCTGCACGCCATTGACGGCCAGATAGAGCAGGTGGACCGCATGCGCCGCCGGTGGGGTGGCCGCCCCTACGACCTGTACGTGCTCTCTGACCACGGCATGACTCCCTCTGTCCCCTTCGAGACAGCTTTTGGTCAGTCGCTGGGCCAGTACCTCGACAGCTGCATCGAGGTGCCCACCCTCACCGACGAGACCCGCGTGGGCGCCGTTGACCGTCACGGGGCCTCGTCGCTGCTGGGATATGAGGTGGGGGTGGCCGAAGACCGACTGGCAGGGCTGAGCTCCGACGCTGCGCGCAGCTTGCGGGAGTCGCTGGAGAAACGGGCCGAGGTCGAGGCCACTGAGCTGCCTCACCGGACGGACGTGATAGTGCGAGACTCGGGGCCGCTGTCGAACGTCTACTTCGGCGTGGTGAGCGATCGGGCGATGTACCTGGATGAGCTGGAGCAGGCCTATCCAGGCTTGGTGTCCCGAGTGGCTGACCATCCTGGCATCGCCGTGGTTGGGGTGCGGACTGCCCAAGGCCCGCTGCTGGTGACGGCAGAGGGCCGCTATCGCTGCCAGGTGGGCGAGGGCGAGCAGGCGTTCCCTGGCCTTCCCGATGCCTCCTTGCTGGTTGCCAGCATGAGGGAGTTGCTGGCCTACCCCAACGCCGGTGACCTGGTGCTTCTGGGCCGCTGGGGCTGGTGGGGCCGGCGGGATCTGGTAGTCACGTTCGAGAGACAGCGGGCCACCCACGGCGGTGTGGGCGGAGAGCAGTGCCATCCCTTCCTGATCGCTGTCACCGGTGAGCCCGTGGACCTTTCGTACGTGTCCAGTGCTAGCGATATCTACCGGTTGTTGATGGCCTACCGCACCGCTGAGCCGGAACCGAGGCCGGCAGAGCCGGCTAGGGTGGGCGTTTCCTCCGACTGACGAGCCTCTGGGCACCACGGCTGCTGCCCGGGGGCTGGATTTCGTACAGGCGCCTCGCCGTGTTACAATGAAATGTTGAACGCCTCGAGGCATGGGAATATGCAAGTGACCTATACCAAGGCTCTGGACTGGATCTGGAGCCTGACTGATTATGAGCGCCGCACCGGGTACAACTACGCGCCCGAGCGGTTTGACTTGGCGCGGGTGCGCGCGCTCTTGCACCAGCTGGGGGATCCGCAGCAGACGATGTGTCTGGCCCACGTGGCGGGCACCAAGGGCAAGGGCTCCACGTCTGCCATGATGGCCTCGGCCTACAGGGCAGCAGGCCTGCGCACGGGGCTGTACACATCGCCGCACCTACACACCGTCCGCGAGCGAATCCAGGTAGATGGCGCGCCCATCAGCCGAGAGGCTTTCGCTTCCGCCGCTTCGGCAGTCGCCTCTGCGATGGAGGGTATCGCCGGCATAACCAGCTTCGAGGCGCTTACCGCGTTAGCCCTGCTGTACTTCGGCGAGTCCAAGGTGGACGTGGCCGTGATGGAGGTCGGACTGGGGGGAAGGCTGGACGCCACCAACGTGATCGCGCCTTTCGTGTCCGTGATCACCTCTATCAGTCACGACCACACCGGCATATTGGGTGAGACCCTGGCGGCGATCGCCGGGGAGAAGGCCGGCATCATGAAGCCCGGGGTGCCGGTAGTCAGCGCCGCTCAGGCGCCAGAGGCAGCCGAGGTCATCCGCGCCCGGGCGAGTCAGCTGGGCTGTCCCCTGGAGTCGGTCGGCAGCGACTGGAGATACCTGCCGGGGAGGGCCGGCGAGGCCGAGCAGGAGTTCAGCCTCGAGGGGCCCGCATGGACCCAAGGCCTGTACGATGGCGTGTACAAGCTGCCGCTACTGGGGGAGCATCAGATCGAGAACGCGGTGTTGGCGATAGCGGCCTTGGCCCACTCGCCGGCATCACTGGGCCTGCGCCCGCAGCACGTGGCGGCAGGCCTGGAGAGCGTCAAGTGGCCGGGCCGGTTCGAGGTGGTGCGGCGGCGGCCGTACCTGGTGCTCGATGGGGCGCACAACGACGATTCCTTCCTTCGGTTGAGCCAGGCCCTGCGGCGGCACCTCTCCTTTGACCGGCTGCACCTGGTGTTCGGTGCCTCTCGGGATAAGGACCTGAATGGCATGTTGGCGGCCATCAACCAGCCGGGCCTGGTGCTCTATGGCTGCCGGAGTCCGCACGATCGTGCGGCGGAACTGAGCGCGGTGGCGGAGGCCGCCAGCGCTCTGGGGATCGAGTATCAGCTCTTTGCCTCGGTGGATGAGGCGCTCTGGTCGGCGCTGGAGGCGGCCCGGGAAGACGACTGCGTGTGCGTCGCCGGTTCGCTCTTCGTAGTGGCGGCTGCCAGAGAGGCTCTCGCCCTGCGCTATGGCAGGGTGGACACCGTTGAGGGCGAGTCTGAGGTTGTATCAGTGGTTGATGATTGGAGGCTATCCCTTGTTGGAGCGTGATGAAGAGGTCTACGGGGTGCAGGTAGAGGAAGTGGAAGAGCTTCCGCTGCTCCCGCTAAGGGAAACAGTGGTATTCCCACATATGGTGGCGCCCCTGATGGTGGGCCGCGACCGTTCAGTGCGCGCGCTGGAAAGCGCGGTACACAACGAATCCGACCTGGTCGTGGTGACCCAGCGGAACCCGGAGGTCTCCGATCCCGGTCGCGATGACCTGCACGAAGTGGGGACGGTGGTATCGGTTGCCCGTACCCTGCGCATGCCCGATGGCACCACCAGCGTCCTGGCCCAAGGCCAGGGGCGGGCGCGGGTGCTCGAGGTGCTGGACGACGGGCCCTTCCTGAGGGCTAGGATCGTCCGGATCTCCGAGACGCGGGCATCGGGGCTGCCGGTTGAGGCCCTGATGCGGGCCGTGCTCACCCTGTTTGAGCGCTGCGTGCATCTCTCGGACAACATGCCCGAGGATGCTTACGTGGCGGCCATGAACATAGACGATCCGGGCTGGCTGGCGGACATGATCGCCTCCATCCTGACCGCCGAACTCGAGCAGCGGCAGGACCTGCTGGCCACCCTGGATCCGGTAGCTCGACTGCAGAAGGTCAGCATGCTCCTGGCCAAGGAGCTGGACGTCCTGGAGCTCGAGGACCGCATCCAGTCCCGAGTCCAGGAAGAGGTGGACCGGTCGCAGAGAGAGTACTTCCTTCGCGAGCAGATCCGCGCCATCCAGCGGGAACTGGGCGAGGGCGATCCCTTCGAGCAGGAGATGGATGACCTGCAGCAGCGGCTCCTGGTGGCGGACATGCCACAGGAGGCGCGTGAGCGGGCGGAGCGGGAATTGGTCCGCCTGCGAAGCATGTCCCCGGGCTCGCCGGAGACGGGGATCATCCGCACTTACCTGGAGTGGCTGCTGGACCTGCCGTGGGCCAAGGCCACCGAGGACGACATGGACATCAGCCACGTCGCCCAGGTGCTGGACGCGAACCACTACGGCCTGGAGAAGGTCAAGGAGCGCATCGTCGAGCACATCGCCGTGCGCAAGCTGGCGGGCGAGACCATGCGCACCCCCATACTGTGCTTCGTGGGCCCTCCTGGAACGGGGAAGACCTCGCTCGGGCGGTCCATCGCCGAGGCTCTGGGCCGCAACTTCGTGCGGGTGAGCTTGGGCGGGGTTCGCGACGAGGCCGAGATCCGTGGGCACCGGCGGACCTACATCGGTGCTCTGCCGGGCCGGATCATCCAGACCATGCGCCGGGCGGGGTCGGTGAACCCGGTATTCATGCTGGATGAGATTGACAAGCTGGGCTATGACTTCCGTGGCGACCCTTCGGCGGCGCTGCTGGAGGTGCTGGACCCGGAGCAGAACAACGCCTTCTCCGATCATTACCTGGAGGTCCCTTATGACCTCTCCAAGGTGATGTTCATCACCACCGCCAACTGGCTCGACCCGGTGCCCGATGCTCTGCGCGACCGGATGGAGGTGATCGAGTTCCCGGGGTACACCGAGGACGAGAAGGTGGCCATCGCCCGGCAGTTCCTCATTCCCAAGGAGCTGCGGGAGCACGGTCTGAGCAACATAACCTTCTCGGACCGGGCTCTGCGGCAGATCATCCGGGAGTACACCTACGAGGCCGGTGTCCGGAACCTCGACCGCCAGATCGCCAACGTGTTCCGCAAGCTGGCTCGCCGGGTGGCAGAGTCCAAAGACGTGCCGGCCCGGATCAGCGCCCGGGCGCTGCCTACCTACCTAGGGTTGCCCAAGTACACCTACGGGCTCCGGGAAGAGGAAGATCAGGTGGGCGTGGCGACGGGCCTGGCCGTGACTGAGGTGGGCGGCGACGTGATGACCATCGAGGTCTCGGCGATGGAGGGCAAGGGTTCGCTCATGCTCACCGGCCAGTTGGGCGACGTGATGCAGGAGTCGGCGCAGGCAGCGCTCTCGTACGCGCGGGCCAACGCGGCGGCGTTTGGGCTAGAGGACGTTGACTTCGACAAGCTCGACCTGCACGTGCACGTGCCCGAGGGAGCGGTGCCCAAGGATGGGCCCTCGGCCGGCATCACCATCGCCACGGCTATCCTGTCGGCCCTCACCGGGCGGCCGGTCCGGCGAGAGGTGGGCCTCACCGGGGAGATCACTCTCCGGGGCAGGGTGCTGGCCATCGGTGGGCTGAAGGAGAAGATCCTGGCCGCTCACCGGGCTGGGCTGGAGACCATCGTCATCCCTAAGAAGAACGAGCGAGAGCTGGTGGAGGTGCCGCGGCGCATCCGCCAGAAGATCAAGTTCGTCCCCGCCGATAACATGAACGATGTACTCACGGTGGCGTTGGCGGGTGAGCAGGAGAAGCCGCGAACCCGCCGGACGGGCAGGCACCGCAAGAGCCTTCCCGTACCGTGAGTCCTCGCGGGCGCCCGTCTACTCGGACGGGCGCCCCCTTCTTTTTGCGGGGCGCTCTGTCCAGGGGGCGTCGGGGGGCACGTCCCGATCGTAGAGGAGACGACGAATCAGCACCTGCCGGCGTTCCTGGGGGTCCTGGGGCAGGGGAAGGCGGTTGGCGTGCAGGCGCTTGGCGGCTATCAGCAGGAGGATGGCCAGCGTCTGGGCGGTGATGGCCGGCTCCTGGCCCAGCAGCAGGCTGAGGACGGGCAGCGTCGCCACCGCTATGATGTCACCCAAGGCTGCCCGGCGGAAGGCCGCCGCGACGAAGTGCAGGATGACGACCCAGGCGATCGCCGGCGGGAACAGGGGCAGGAAAGCCCCCAGCGCCGTGGACCTCCCGCGGCCGCCGCTGACCGAGAGGTAGAGTGACCAGCAGTGGCCGG
>JBMNTK010000037.1:0-22242 GCA_050945695.1 Anaerolineae bacterium
TGGCGTACTGCACGTAGGCTGGCTGACCTAGCCCGTACCGAGCGCGCAGCGCATCAACCTCGGACTGGTCCACGAGTTCGCCCATGGCCGCCAATTGCGCCACATAGGACGTGACGAAGTCACCTGGTGGCAACTGGATGATGACGAAGGAGATGACAGATACGGCGAACAACGTGACCACCATGTAGGCGAAGCGCCGTACAACGTACCGGAGCATTCATACCCCCTGAGTTGTGGTCTCAGCCCAGTGAGATGCCCGCTCCCACCGTGCTGGAGGCAAGTCTATTGGCTGCGTGCCGGCGTAGCCAAGCGCGGAACCGCGGGCCGCCCGCCCACACGCCCTTGCCGCACCATACGGTGCACACGGTGCCAGAACGGACTGGCTCGGCCACCCGACCGAGCCGAAGGGAAGATTCAGCGCTGGGCCGCACGTTGGTGAAGCGTGCAGCTCGCATGTTACTGCATATCGGGCTGTGCGGCAATGAACGCCCCGCAGCGCGCTCCCAAGGGGGCCCGCTGTGCCAGGTGGCACAGGTCTTGCTGCCGGTGTGTACCCTGTACACACGTTGTACACCAGGAGTAGCAGCAGTTGCCCGCAGTTGACGGACCGGAAGAGGGCGCCGGAGAGCTGGCATCCCTCGCCCGGGCGTTTCTCGATACCCTAGACACGGAGTCCAATACCCAGCGCACCTACACCAATGGACTCAACGCGCTCGCATCCGCGCTCAGCGAAGCGCTAGGCAAGCCAGCCGAGGAGCTAACGCTGGATGACCTTCACGTTGACGTCCTCGAGCGCTTCCAGCGCTATCTGCAGAGCCGAGGCTACTCTCGGTTCACCGAGCGCACCTACATGGCTGCCGCAACCGGCTTCTTGACCTACCTTCTCACCCATGATCAGCTGCCTGCCGGCTTCTCTCTGGAGAAGGCACGCGCTCGGTTGCGCCGCCCCGCCCGGGGCACCCCCTACCCGGCCCCGGTTCCTGATCCCGCCCTGCCCCTGATCATCCGCTACTACGACGAGATGCCCCTGCCGGCCGGCCAGGGCACGCGTGACCGGCTGGAGCGCCTGCGTATCCTCCGTAGCCGCGCCATCGTGCACACGCTCTACTCGTCTGCGGGCCGTATCGCCGAGGTTGCCTCTCTGGATCGGCGCGACGTCGCCGATGGGAGGCAGTCTGAGGTGGTGGTACTGGGAAAGGGTGGAAAGCAGCGTATAGTCTACCTGACTAGACTGGCGTGCAAGGCTATCCAAGACTATGTGACAGAGAGAGCTGACACTTACCAGCCCCTCTTCATATCCCACGGCCGCAACTACGGTGCCCGGTTGACCAAGGTCAGCATTTGGCAGGCGGTGAAGGCCGCTGCCCGCGCTCACCGGCTCGACGTCTCCCCCCACGACTTCCGCCACTTCCGCGCCCGTCAGATGCTGAACCAGGGCGCCCCTCTGGAAGCCATCCAGGAGATACTGGGCCACTCGGATATCAGCACCACTCGCAAGGTCTATGCCATCTACTCCCACCACTCGGTCCGCGAGATCTTCGCCCGCAACACCCTCTCTCCGGACGAGGCCCTCGAGCAGGTAGATCCCGACCTCCTCGATGGTGACCTCCGCTAAGCGGCTCACCGGTCGGGAGGTGCCGGAACCCGCTAGACTCTCCAGTGCTGCTTGGCTACACTGGCACCGTGAACCCGACCTGAGCGCCGGGAGTGAGCTAGCCCCCGCGCGCCTAACCGAGTTGGAGCGTGAGTATGGAACTGGGTGTTGTTGGCCTCGGTCGCATGGGCAGGAACATAGCGCGTCGCCTGGCGCGAGCCGGCCACCACGTGGTGGTCTACAACCGTACCACCGAGAGAGCGCTGGAGTTGGCAGACTCCGAGCCCAACGTAGAGGCGGCGCGGACTCTCAGTGAGCTGGCCGAGCGCCTCGAACCTCCGAGAATCGCCTGGGTCATGGTGCCGGCAGGCGAACCCACCGAGCTCATGATCGAAGACCTCCTTTCCGTCTTCTCCCCCGGTGACATGATCGTTGACGGTGGCAACTCCAACTACCAAGACACCATCCGCCGGGCCGCCAGGGTCGAACAGGCGGGCCTGGAGTTCGTGGACGTCGGAACCAGCGGTGGCATCTGGGGCTTGGAGAACGGCTTCAGCCTCATGGTTGGCGGTTCGGTGGGTGCGGTGGACAAGCTACAGCCGGTATTCCAGTCCCTGGCTCCCGCCCCCGACCGCGGCTGGGGCCACGTCGGGCCCAGCGGCGCTGGGCATTTCGTGAAGATGGTCCACAACGGCATCGAGTACGGCATGATGCAGGCGTACGCCGAGGGGTTCGAGGTCCTGCACGCCAAGAAGGAGTTCCAGCTGGACCTACACCAGATCGCCGGCATCTGGTGTCACGGAAGCGTGGTGCGCTCATGGCTCCTCAGCCTCATCGAAGCCGGGCTGGCGGAGGATCAGGAGCTTTCGGACATCCGCGGCTGGGTCGCCGACTCCGGTGAGGGCCGCTGGACCGTCAAGGAAGCCATGGACCTGGACGTCCCCGCCCCGGTCATCACCCTCGCCCTGCTCATGCGCTTCGTAAGCCGACAGGAAGACAGCTACGCCGCCAAGCTGCTGGCAATGATGCGCAATCAGTTCGGGGGCCATGCCGTGATGCCCAGCGAGTAGCCGGGTTAGCCGAGTCTGGCCTACGCGGCCGGGCCGTATGTTCTCGACCCTAGTTAGCGAGTTAGCGAGGAGGCACCGGCCAATGTCCTCTCCCGCCAATCGTGCCGATCCCACCGCCGTGGTCATCTTCGGGGCCTCGGGCGACCTTACCCGCCGCAAGATCATCCCGGCGCTGCACAGTCTCCGCTGCGCGGGCCACATCCCGGCCTTCTGCCGGCTGATAGGTGTCGCCCGCACTCCCATGACTGACGAGCAGTTCCGCGAGCACCTTTTCAGTGGCGTGCAGGAGTACGCGCGCCTCAAGCCGGACATCTGCAACAGCTGGCCCGAGTTCTCCGGAAGGCACCACTACCTGACTGGGGACTACGACGATCCCGAAACCTATCGCCGCCTAGGAGAGCTGCTGCAGCAAGCCGGCGAGGACTGCCCCGAGTCCGGCGGGTACCTCTACTACCTGGCTACGCCACCCGCCGTCTTCGGCACCATCGGGGATCACCTGGGCCAAGCGGGGCTGAACCGTAACCCTCGGGGATGGACGGGCCTGGTGGTGGAGAAGCCCTTCGGCTTCGACCTCGCCAGCGCCCAGGACCTGAACCGCCGCCTTCATGCCGTCTTCCCCGAGGAGAGCATCTTCCGCATTGATCACTATCTGGGCAAGGAGACGGTACAGAACATCCTGGCCTTCCGCTTTGCCAACGCCATCTTCGAGCCGCTCTGGAACCGCAACTACATCGCCAACGTCCAGATCACGGCCGCCGAGAGCCTGGGAGTGGAGGGCCGCGGTTCGTACTACGACCGGGCCGGCGTCGTCCGAGACATGCTTCAGAACCACCTGCTTCAGCTCCTGTCCCTCCTGGCCATGGAGCCACCGACGCGCTGGGACGCGAAGCTTCTGCGCGACGAGAAGGCCAAGGTGCTGGGCGCAGTCCGCCCGGTGTCGGCGGAAGACGTCGTCTTGGGCCAGTACGAAGGTTACACCAGCGAGGAAGGCGTCGCGCCGGACTCACGTACTCCGACGTTCGTAGCCGCCCGGCTGTGGGTGGACAACTGGCGGTGGCAGGGGGTCCCGTTCTACCTGCGGACCGGCAAGCACCTGGCCAATAAGGTCACCGAACTCATCCTCGAGTTCCGGGGCGTGCCCCATCTCTTCCTACCCGGCCGCCGCACCACGCCCAACCGGCTCACCCTCTGCATCCAGCCCGACGAGGGCATACACCTGCACTTCCAGACCAAAGCGCCAGGCGCCGGCATGCAGACCTCGCCGGTGCACATGGGGTTTCACTACGAGACGGAGTTCGGGGAGAAGGCCCTGGCCGACGCCTACGAGCGCCTGCTGCTGGATGCCATCGCTGGGGACCCAACCCTCTTCGCCCGCAGTGACGAGATCGAGGCGTCGTGGACTCTGGTCACCCCGATCCTCGAGCGCTGGGAGCGGAACCAAGCCGCCCGCCCCTTCGAGTACGAGTGCGGCAGCTGGGGCCCGCCCGAGGCAGACGACCTCGTTGCTCGCAGTGGCTTCAGGTGGAGGCAGGACTGCGGCGGCCACGAGGCCCCGTCGTGCGAAGTACCCCCGCACGATTGACCCAGTGGCCGCTCTCGGTGCGCCGCGTAGGCCGATCGCGCTAGGGCTGATCCAGCGCCGCCGCCATGTTGGCCGTTTCCTCCGGGCGGACGCTGTACTCCGCGCGGATGATCCGGCCCTCTTCGTCAACCGCGAAGTGGCTGCGGATGATCCCCTCGGTCTCCTTGCCAAACATCTTCTTGGGGCCCCACGCCCCGTAGGCCTCGGCGACCTTGTGATCGGGGTCCGACAGGAGGATGAAGGGCAGATTGTGACGCTCGCGGAAGCGCGCCAGCTGCTCGGGGGTGTCCGGACTGATCCCGATCACCACCGTGGCCTGGACCTGGATGCGCGGATAGAGGTCCCGAATGGAGCAGGCCTGCCGAGTGCACCCCGACGTCCCGGCCTTGGGGAAGAAGTAGACCACCACCTTGCTGCCTCGGAAGTCAGACAGGCTCACAGGCGTGCCCTTGTCTGATGTCAACGTGAAGTCCGGAGCCTGATCTCCATACTTGAGCATGCTGCCTCTCCTAGAACCACGTTAGCAGGCAACATAGTGCATCAGAACGCCTGCACCATCAACCCAACCCCTCGCACCGGTCGCCACCGGGGCATGCGGGCGCTATCATGCAGGCGCGGCGGGGCAGTCGGCCCGCGCGCAGAGTCGTAAGCAGTAGTGTCGGAGGTGTGAGGTATGAGTGCTAGGCCGCGCCCGCAAGGTAGAGACGTTTTCCTGCCCGTCTTCCTCATCCTGGTTGGGATAGTTGCCCTCTTGGTCAGTGCCAGTGCCCAGGACTGGGGTGTATGGGAGTTCATCCTCCTCGCTATCCCCGTGTTCATTCTGGCCGCGGGGATCAACCTGGCGGTGGAAAGCCGACGTCTTGCGACCGCCGTAGTGATGACAGCGGCCGGCGCCGCCCTCCTGGCGCGCTACCTCGGCCTGGTGGACTGGCCGGTACTGCCGGTCCTGGCCCGCGCCTGGCCACTGGTCCTCGTGGCTATCGGGCTGGACCTGGTGATCGGCAAGCGCACCTACCTCGCACTGGCCTTGTCCGCGCTCGTGGGCCTGGTCCTGGTCGCGGTGGCCGCTTTCGTCTTCTCCCGCCCGCTCATCCCAGCCGCTACCGGCCAGGCCCGAACCCTCGACTACCCCCTGGATGACGCCGCGGCGGCCGTCATCACTCTGGACCCCGGAGTCGGCGCCGTAACCATCAATGCCGCAGCCGAGCCAGCCTCCCTCCTGGACGGTACGATCAGACCCGACCCGGCCGGCGACTTGGTCGCTGCCCAGGTGACGTCCAATGGCAGCACCCGCCTCTCCCTCACCCGTCGAGGAACGAATGCCTTCAACCCCACCCTCATAGTGCCGCCCTTCCCGGAGTGGGATCTGGCGGTCGCATCGGGCGTGCCCCTGGAGCTCAACCTGGATCTGGGCGTTGGTCAGTGCCGCGTGGACCTGACGGGAGTCCAAGCTCGCCAGCTGGAAGTCTCGATCGGAATTGGCGAGTGCGTGGTATTGCTCCCCTCAATGCCCGACCTGCGGGCGACCATTGACAGCGGGATCGGGAGAGCCGAGGTTGTGCTGCCCGGTGACATCGAGGCCCGCGTGGAGGTCGACACCGGCATCACGAACACTATCGTGGACGGCGACCTGACCGAGGTGAGCACCGACGACGATGATGAGGACGAGTACGTGACGCCCGGTTACTCCACAGCCACGGCCCGGGCCGAGATCCGGGTGGAGCAGGGCATCGGCAGCCTCGTCATACGTCGGGAGTGATGACCCCCGCGCTAGCGGTGCGCTGCCGACCCTGCCCTTAGCTTGCCTGACACCGAACCTGTTAGAATGAAGGAGAAGGAGTTCATTCCGCCCCCTATCTGACTGGTTCGGTGCAAAGGTGAAAGACAGTCTGTCGCGTCTCCAGCGCTCGTTGCCAAGGCCCTGGAAACCGGCGCTCGTCGGGCTATTGGCAGCGGCGATCGCCGGCATTGTCCTTCTGGGCGCCTGCGCCGTGGGCGGTCGGCGGGAGCTCAGCTACGAGCAGCGCGTACAGCAGATGGTCCGTGGGTACCGGTTCGACGTGGTTCACTGGGAACTCGTGGCCGTCCCCAGCGAGCTGGCCGGGAGAGTCGTCCTCCCTTCGGTCGAAGCGGAGGGACCCGATGCCCGCATGGTGGTGCTGGAGTACCTGGCAGTCGCTCGGACCATCAGCCGCCTGCAGCGAGATTGCGAGCGCATAGTGGCCCAAGGAGGCGGGTCGGCCGCCAGTTCCCCGGAGATTGCCGCCATCGAGCGCAAGATCGCCGCGCTGGAAGCCCTGCAGGAGCCCCGTCGGCTCGAGGTAGAGCGCATCTTGGAGTCGCAGGTGTCGGCTGTCCTTGCCGAGGAGGGGCTGGGCTGGCTGGGCTCGCGGCTGCCCCCGCCTGCTTTCGACTTCACCGAACCTCCCGCCTACCTGGTGCTCTCCCCCCGTGACCAGATCAACACCCGCATGGGGATCTACCTGAACCCTGGCTTGCCCCTCAGTGAACGGGAGGCGATCGAATTGGCGCTGGAGTCTACGCTTCCCAACACCAGCGCCTTGGTGGCCGGCACCGGGGGCTTCTCCACCTGGCCGGCCATGCTGGTGGACGCGGCAGGGCTGGACTGGATCCTCTCGACCGTGGCTCACGAGTGGGCCCACGTGTACCTCACCGCCTACCCGGTCGGCCGCGCCTACTATGACAGCTCTGAGATGACCGCGATCAACGAGACCCTCGCCAGCATGATCGGCGACGAGGTGGGCGAGCTGGCCATGCGACGGTTCTACCCGGAGCTCCTGCCGGATGAAGAGCCCGACGCCCAGGACTACTCTGACGGCAGCGAGGTCCCCCCACCGGAAGGGCCCGAGGACCTGTTCGACTTCGGGCGCGAGATGCGCATCACGCGTGAGCGCGTGGACGAGCTGCTGGCGCAAGGTCGAATCGAGGACGCCGAAGCGTACATGAACGAGCGTCGGCTGGAGTTCGTGGCGAACGGCTACTACATTCGGCGGCTCAATCAGGCCTACTTCGCCTTCCACGGCTCCTACCGAACCGGTCCGGCGGCGCCAGCCGACGATCCGATCCTCCCCCGGCTGGAGAGCCTCCGGGCCCAGTCCGACAGCCTAGCCCAGTTTGTGGCCACAGTGCGAGACATTTCCTCGTTCGAGGACCTCCTTGCCCTCGTACCTGCGCCCTGACCGGCACTTGGCACCGTCAGCGGCTGTTGCGCTTTGCGCCAGAGTGACAGAAAAGCTATAATGTTTCGGTCTACACGCACTTCGGATCGAGGAATCACATGACAAAGCGCACTTACCAGCCCAAGTCACGACGTCGCCTTCGCAGACACGGATTCAGGGCCCGGATGGCGACCCGAGGTGGCCGCCGGGTGCTCAAGGCCCGTAGAGCCAAGGGAAGATACCGCCTGACAGTGGGGCCGTCCCGCAACTCTGTCTAGGTGTGGAGCGAGCGCGACGCATAACCAGTGCCGACGATTTTGGCCGGGCGCGCGAACAGGGACGAGCTTTCAGAGATGCGCGCCTGGTCATCCTGGTAAGGCCCAACGGCCTCCAGACGACCCGGTTCGGTTTCATCACCGGCAAGCGGCTGGGTAAGGCGGTAGTGCGTAACCGGCTCCGGAGGCTCCTTAGAGAGGCAGCCAGGAGCCTATGTGCAGACACCCGGGACGGGTTCGACGTAGTCATTATCGCCACAAGACAAGCGGTTGGCTCGAGTTACCATGCGATCCGAGAGTCCATGCAGGCCCTCTTCCACCGGGCAGGGCTCCTGGCTGACGAGGGCTAGCGCAGCGTTTCTGCTGTGGGTGATATCGCTGTACCGGCGTTTCATCAGTCCGGCTCTGCCGCCATCCTGCCGGTTCTACCCGAGTTGCTCTCACTATGCGGAACAAGCCATCGCTCGCTACGGTCCCTGGCGGGGAAGCGTGCTGGCCGTCAAACGCCTAAGCCGCTGCCATCCCTGGAATCCAGGTGGGTACGATCCAGTGCCGTGATGTTAGGCCGACCCAAGAGGTCGGTGGAGGAATGACAGCCAAATGTGGCAAACGCTCGTTGTCGGGCCGCTATCGGAGGCGCTGAGCTTCATTGCTGATACCCTGGGCGGCTTGGGAATCCCCTATGCCTGGGGCTTCGCTATTATCGTCTTCACGCTTATCATCAAGATCATCACCCTGCCGCTTGCCATCCGGCAGGCCGAGTCCACCAAGAAGATGCAGGACCTGCAGCCCCGCTTGGCGGCGCTGCAGAAGAAGTACGCCAACAACAAAGAGAAACTCGCCCAGGAACAGATGGCCCTCTATCGCGAGGCTGGCGTCAACCCCATGGGCGGCTGTCTGCCTTCGCTCATCCAGCTACCCGTCTGGATCGGCCTGTACCAGGCCCTGATCAGCCTCGCCAACGCCGGACGGCTTGAGGGCGGGTTCCTGTGGATCTCGGATCTGTCATTCCCCAACACCCAGACCGGTACCCAGTGGCTTTGGCCCGGCGGGTCAGCCTGGCAGGGGTGGGGTACTCTCGCCGCCTATCTCGTGCTCCCGATCCTGACTGTAGTGACTCAGCTCGTCACACAGAAGCTGATGGCACCGCCTACTCAGGACAAGAGCCAGAATGCCATGAACAGCGCCATGATGTTCATGCCTTTCATGTTCGGCTTCTTCGCCCTGACCTTCCCCTCGGGGCTGGCGCTGTACTGGGTGACCAACAACCTGTTCACCATGGTGCAGCAGTACCTGCTCACCGGGACTCGCAAGCCCGCACTCGCAGCCGTAGCCTCCGACACGGGTGTTGCGCAGGACGAGGAGTCCGACGAAGGCGTGCCTGTCGCTGAAGAGGCAGGTTCCGGGTCTCCACGAGTGCCACGTCAGACGCCAAGGAAGAGAACGCGAAATGGTAGGAAGCGACGAAGGAGTTGAAGTCGTAGGTCGCACTCTAGACGAGGCGGTAGAGAAGGGCCTCGAGTACCTACAACTTCGCCGTGATCAGGTGGATGTGGAAATCCTCTCCGACGGCGCCCGAACCCTCTTGGGGTTCCGGCCCGGTCAGGCGCGGGTACGGATCACGCCCAAGCGAGCGCCTGCGCCCCAGCGCGCTCCGGAGCCTGCGGCCATCGAGGAAGCCGAGGAAGAGGAAGTTGTACCAACCGAGGTACAGGCCGGCGAAGAAGAGGAGTACACCCCCGAGCAGCAGGCCGACGTTGCCGCGCGCCTGCTGCAAGAGATGGTGCGGCGCATGGGCATCCGCGCCCGCGTCCAGGCCGAGCTCCCTAGCGACGACCAGCCCTTGCGCCTCAACATCACCGGTCGCAACCTGGGAATGCTCATCGGTCGCCGAGGGGAGACGCTGGCCGCCCTCCAGTTCCTTACCCGGATGATGGCGAGCCATCAACTACACCGGTGGGTCAACCTGATCGTGGACGTGGACGACTATCGCAAGAAGCGCGAGGAGACCCTGCAGCGCTTGGCCGTCCGCATGGCTCAGCAGGCCCTCGAAACCGGAAAGGTGCAGGAGCTGGAGCCCATGCCGCCCGCTGAGCGGCGAATCGTCCACCTCGCCCTTCGCGACTTCGATGGGGTGAAAACCGAGAGCCAGGGCGAAGACGAGAACCGGCGGGTTACCATCATACCGCTGCGAAGCTAGGCGAGTTGACTCCGCTTAGCTACCTGGTGATCGGCCATATCACGCAGGATATGGCCAAGGATGGCTACGTTCTGGGGGGCACTGCCACCTACGCGGCCGTGACGGCGACGCGCCTCGGACTGAAAGCTCGAGTGTTTACCGCCGTGGCGCCCTCGGTGGTGCCGGCCCTGCAGGAGCTGGCCGCGCCGGGGGACGTGGCCGTCGTCGAGTCGCCTGAGACCACCGTGTTCAAGAACGAGTACACGGCCAGCGGTAGACAGCAGCATCTCCTGTCCCGGGCCACGGCTCTGTCGCCAGAGCATCTGCCGACGGGCTGGAACCACCCAGATATCGCCCACCTGGGGCCGGTCGCCCGCGAGGTGAGCGAAGGCTTCATGACCGCCTTCCCTCCATCCACCACTCTCGGGCTTACCCCCCAGGGCTGGCTGCGCACTTGGGACGAGGAAGGTAAGGTCGCGCCGGACCGCTGGGAGCCGGCGCCGGAGCTGCTGGCCCGGGCTAGCGCCCTCGTGCTCAGCCAAGAGGACGTCGGTACCCAGACCGACCTCATCGACTACTACGCAGCCCATTGCCCGGTGACGGTCGTCACTCGCGGCTATGCTGGCTGCACTCTGTACATTGGGGGTGAGGTGCACCACCTGGGCACTCGGGGGGCCCGGGAGGTGGACCCAACCGGCGCCGGGGACGTGTTCGCCACCGCGTTCTTCATTCGGCTGCACGAGACCGGCGACCCGTTCGTGGCCGCCGGCTTCGCCAACGTGGCCGGTTCTATGTCCGTCGAGGGCCCAGGCACCTCCGCCATTCCCTCGCGGGAGCAGGTGGAGGCCTGGCTGGAGAGTCAGCGTCTCCCACATGCCAGCAGGTAAGATCATCGCCGTAGCCAACCAGAAGGGCGGAGTAGGCAAGACCACCACTGCGGTCAACCTCTCTGCCGCTTTGGCGCGCCTGGGCCTGTCGGTGCTGTTGCTCGACTTCGACCCCCAGGCAAACGCCACCAGCAGCCTCGGGATTGACCCGCGCCAGACCAGGTACAACGTGTACCACCTGCTCTCCGGCCAGGCTACAGCCCAAGAGACGATCGTCCCAACCAGCACCCCGGGCCTATACCTACTGCCCTCGGGGCCGGACCTCGCCGGTGCGGAGGTCGAGCTGGTCTCCATGCCTAACCGGGAGTCCTGCCTGCGGAGTGCACTGGGCGGTGTGGAGCGCGAACACGACATCACCTTCATTGACTGCCCGCCCAGCCTGAGTCTCCTTACCGTGAACGGGCTCGTGGCCGCCACCAATGGCGTACTGGTCCCCGTACAGACGGAGTACCTGCCGCTAGAGGGGCTCTCGCGGCTCATGGAGACCCTCGAGCTGGTGCGCCTGCGATTCAACCGGTCCCTCCGGGTGGTCGGAATCCTCATGACCATGTACGATGCCCGCACCAACCTCTCGGCTGAAGTGGTGCAGGAGGTCCGCCACTACTTCCCGGGGCTGGTCTTCCAGGAGGCCATCCCGCGTTCGGTTCGCCTCAGCGAAGCCCCCAGCCGCGGGGTCAGTGTGTTCGGTCATGCCCCCACTTCCGCCGGTGCCCTCTCGTACGCCTTGGTGGCGGAGGAGTTGGTGGCGCGGCTGGGAATACGGATGCAGAACGAGGAGAGCCGAGATGTCTGAACGGAGGAAGGCCCTGGGGCGGGGACTGTCTGCCCTCCTTCCGACCACCGAGGAGGGACCGCAGGAAGTGCCGACGGCGGCCATCTGCGCCAGTCCCAACCAACCCCGGCGAAGCTTCGATGACGAACGCCTGGCTGAATTGGCCGAGTCCATCAGGCAACATGGCGTCCTGCAGCCCGTACTTGTCGCCCCGCTTCCTGAGCCCCGCCCGGACGGAGTCCGCTACCGATTGGTCGCCGGGGAGCGGCGCTGGCGGGCAGCCCTGCTGGCCGGGCTGGAGCACCTGCCGGCCATAGTGCGCCAGGTGGACGAACGGGAGGCAATGGAGGTCGCCCTGGTTGAGAACCTCCAGCGCGAGGACCTCAACCCGGTTGAGGAGGCTCGCGCCTACCAGGAGCTGCAGGAGACCTTCGGCCTCACCCAGGAAGAGCTGGCGGAGAGAGTGGGCAAGAGCCGGCCGGCTGTCGCCAACTCCATGCGGCTGCTGAAGCTGCCGGAGGAAGTCCTCGGCTTGCTTGCTGAGGGACGCCTGACCGAGGGGCACGCCCGAGCCCTTCTGACCCTGCCGCCGTCCGCCGACGTGACCGCGATCGCCGAGAAGGTGTGCCAGGAGGGCTTGTCGGTACGCCAGACCGAGGAGCTGGCCCGTGCCCTCGACGCTGAGCCAGGCGATGCCGCCCCCCGGCCCAAGCGCCGGAGCAATCCGGATCAGCAGGTGACCAACGACGCGCTGACCGAGGCCCTGCGAAGCAAGCTGGGCACCAAAGTGGATCTCGTGCGGGGACGCCAAGGCGGTCGCCTCGTCATTCACTTCTACTCAGACGAGGAACTGGACTCCATCTTCAGGGCGATCGCCGGCGACCTCTAGGCCTGCTCACCGTCGGGGAAGCGCCTGCCTCTCTCCCTTACGTCGCCCTGCCTGCGGGTAATGCCGGCATCGTCCAGTTCCGCCAGCAGAGCCAGCGTCGCCCGCCGGTTGCTCGCCAGAGCGTCGCGGACTTCGGCAACGGTGACACTGCCGCGTTCCCGTATCAGCCCGACCACGGTCCTGACGGCCTCCGCGTAGGCATCGCCGCTGAAGAGCACGTCATCCGGCAGCCGCCGGATCTCACCGCGAGCGATAAGGGCGCCCAGAAGGTCCTCGTCGGCGCCCACGCCCAACTCGCTCAGGGTCACACCCCCGGCCCCAGCCTGGCGCAGGCGGGCCAGCCACGGCTCGGCGCGCTTGCGATCCTCGCTGGGCACCTCGACCTGCCAGTCCGGTAGCTTGACCCGGTCGGCCTCGACGGCCAGGGTGCCATCGGCCTGCCAGCGCTCCACCGCGGCCAGGAAGGGTGCCTGGCGCAACCGGAGGCGGCGCCGTAGCTCCTCGCGCGGCATCCCGACGCGCAGGCGGTGCTCGGCGTGGTATCGCTGGACGTGGGCGCGGGCCTCGTCGCTCATGCGCTCCCAGCTCGCCTGCTCCGCTACCCAGCTCGACTCGGGCGAACCAGTGTCGGCCAGGAAGATAATCTGGCCCCCGCCAGACAGGTCCCTGGTCAGCGCCAGGCCCTGAGTCGCGGTCACGTCTAGGGCGGCAGCCAGGGCCTGCACAGTGATCGGGCCAGTGCGCCCCAGCCTGAGCAGCGCCTGCCCGGCCCGGTCGGCCTGGCTGAGGGCTGCGAGCCATTCCAGGACCTGAGGATCGCGCCTTCGGTGCCGCCGGCCCGGGTGAGCATCCACCACCACTCCCCCACCGATGGTCTCCGACGGCGAGAGGGCCCGGATGATGAACCGGTCGCCATGGGTGAGAGGAGCCGGCCTAGTACACATCAGCTGCGCCCACTGCTCCTCCCCGGGGCTGATGACGTCTTCCTCGAGCAGCCGCACGCGGGCCACGCAGTCGAAGGTGGTGCAGAAGAAGTGCACTTCGTCGGCATGCGACACCGGCCGGGGGGCCTCCGGCAACACGCGTAGCCGGACGTCAAACAGCGGGCTGGGCTGCATCCAGCCACCAATCACCAGCGCCTCGCCGCGGGACACCTCATCCTTCTGCACGCCCACGAGGTTGGCCGCTGTTCTGCTGCCGGGCTGGGCTACTTCTAGCGACCGACCGTGAGTCTGGAGAGATCGCACCCTGACCCGAGCACCTGAGGGCAAAACCGTGCCCTGGTCCCCTACCGAGAGCACCCCTCCCGTGAGCGTCCCCGTCACCACTGTGCCGTGACCGCGGAGGGTGAAGACGCGGTCAATGGGCAGGCGAGGCCGCCCCTCATCCGGCGGCCACGGGACAGAGGCCAGGACGCGGTCCAGCGTCGCCGCTACCTCCGGTACCCCCTGCCCCGTGGTCGAGCTGACCACAACCATCGGCGCATCCGCCAGGACGGTGCCGGCCAGCCCCTCCCGAACATCCTCCTGGACCAGCTCCAGCCAATCCGGTTCCACCAGGTCGGCCTTGGTTATGACAACTAGGCCGGCCTGAGTGTGAAGCAGGTCGAGTATGGCGATGTGTTCCCGCGTCTGGGGCATGATGCCTTCGTCGGCGGCCACCACCAGCATGACCGCATCCACGCCACCGACTCCGGCCAGCATGTTGTGAATGAAGTCCCGGTGGCCGGGAACATCCACGATGCCGACGATGGTACCACTGGGCAGTTCCAGCCAGCCGAACCCCAGGTCAATGGTCATTTGGCGGTCCTGCTCCTCGCGGAGGCGGTCAGGATCCACCCCGGTGAGAGCCCGGACCAACGTGGACTTACCATGGTCCACGTGCCCGGCCGTAGCCACGACCCGGTAGCGTGTCTCGCTGGTCACAGCCGGTCCTACCCCTCGCGCTGGCGGGTCACCAAGACGAAGCGTTCCTGTGCTGCCTCCAGGTAGGCCTCGGCCTCTGCCTCCAACGCCTTCCAGATGCGCTCGATCTCCGGGTGGATGGCTTCCACGGTGGCCCGCAGGTCGGAGAGGCGCTCCCCAAGGTCATCCAGGCGGTTCTGAATGTCGGCGATAGCGCGGGAGTACTCCATGTCGTGCCGGGCCCAGCGCTTGTTGCCCTCTTCCTGCCACTCCTCAAGCGCCCGCCGCTGCCGTTCCTCGGCGACCCGCTGAGCCTCGGCGATCGCGTGGGCGTCCTTGGCCAGCCGCTCGTCAATCTGGGAGATCTGTTCCAGGGCCCGCTTGGTGTCTTCGTGTGCCTCCCGGAAGCTGCGCATCTCGCGAGAATAGCGCTCCATGGTCTGCTCGAATCCTTGGACGCGCTCTCCCCACTCGGTCAGCTGCCGCGTGATCTCCGCATGGTCGCGCAGGTACTTGGCGGCAAACTCAGTGTGCTTGTCGGTGATCTGAGGGATGCTCCCCCGCACTTCCTCAAGGTCGGCAGCGTCCTTGCGGATCTGCTCCTCCAGGAACTCGAAGCGGCTGGGGAAAGGCTCCACTCGCTGGAAGAGCTCCGACACCTCTTGCTGAAGCTGCGCGATGCGCTTGCCGTCCTGGATGCGCTGCTCCTCGAGGTAGGCCGCTCGCATGGGCCAGTCTCCGATGGTCTTGCTGACCTCGACGACCTTCTCTCGCAGAGCTACCAGTTCCTGAGACAGCCTCCGGTCTTCCGCTTGCCGGGTGTCAAGACGGTCTTGCAGCTCAGGGAGCATGTCCACGCGCTTGCGCAGTTCGGCTAGGGCCCGGCTCTGCGCCTCCACGTCCGCAATCCTCAGGCGGGCCGCCTCCCGCTCCCTTCTCCGGCGCTCCTCCTCCAGGCTCTCGATCATGGCCGTGAGCTCACGCTTCACGGCCTCGGTCTGCCGGCCGAAGTCCGGGGTGCGCACCTGCTGTGACTGCATAGTCACAAGCCGGCTCTCGAGGTCCTGAATCTTGCGGGCCTGTTCACCGATCTCCGTCGCTTGGGTCTCCAGGCGTTGCTGAAGGCGGGTGATCTCAGCGCGGTCGCGCCGATGTTCCTCGTCCAACCAGGAGAGCAGGTGTAGGGCCTGCGCCAAGTCGTTCTGCTGCGGGGCTCGTTCAGCGCTCAAGGGTTCAACTCCTCGATGTCTCCCGTCACCAGTTGCACTACGCGCTCGGCGATGTTAGTGGCTCGGTCTGCGGCGCGTTCTACGTTGTGGGACACCCACATCAGGTGCGTAGCCCTGGCAATGGTCTTGGGGTCGTCCAGCATATAGGTCAGGAGTTCGCGGTACACTTGGTCGGTCAGTGCGTCCACCTCGTCATCGCGCTCTGCTACCGACCGGGCCAGACCGGCATCCCGGGCCACGAAGGACTGCAGAGACTGGCTGATGAGCTCACGGGCGATGTCCGCCATCCTCGGGATGTCAATGAGGGGCTTGAGCTCCGGCTCCTCCAGCAGCCGGAGGGCGATCTTCCCGATCCCCTCGGCGTAGTCGCCGATGCGCTCCAGCTCGACCACGATGTTGAGGATGGCCACGATGATGCGCAGGTCGCCGGCCATCGGCTGCTGGGTCGCCAGCAGGACGATACACTGCTCCTCGATCTCATGCTGGGCACGGTTGATGTGAAGGTCATCTGCGATGACCTGGCGAGCCAGATCGGGATCGTGCAGCACCAGGGCCTTGATGGACCGCTCCAGAGCGCTGTCCACCATGGCACCCATCCGCACGAGCGCGTCCTGGAGGGCCTTCAGTTGCGAGTCGAAGGTATCCCGGGGCATGAGTAGCGCTACCTCCTGGCACGGCCCACAGCCAGACTGAAGCCGGGCACGCGCGATGACGGTGGGTGATTATATCACCTTCACCCACCAACTCACCAAAGCGTACCAGCCAAGCCGGGCGCGGCGCAGGTCGGCCGGGAGGGGGTTCACGGGGTCATGCGAGGAGGCACGAAAAAGAGGGCGGGGTATGTCCCCGCCCTCTGGGTCTAGTATGGTGCTTACCGGACTGGGTTACTTCCCAGCGGCCGCGCCGACGCCAGCAGGCTCGGCGGCCAGAGGGAGCGCCTCTTGCTTGCTGCGGTAGATGGCCCAGCCCACCAGAACCAAGCTAACCAGCGTCATGATGACCGTCAGGACGTTGAGCTCGCCACCGTAGCGCACGATGATGGGCAGGACGAGCAGGGAGACCAGGTTCACAACCTTGATCATCGGATTGAGAGCCGGGCCAGCCGTGTCCTTCAGCGGGTCGCCGACGGTGTCGCCGACAACCGAGGCCTCGTGCTCAGGGGTACCCTTGCCGCCGAACAGGCCGTCCTCGATCACCTTCTTGGCGTTGTCCCAGGCACCACCAGTGTTCGCCAGGAACACGGCCATGAGCTGACCGGAGACGATGATACCGGCGTTGAAGCCACCCAGGGCCCACTCGCCCATCAGGAACCCGACGGCGACCGGGGTGAAGATGGCGATGATCGCCAGGCTCAGGAGCTCACGCTGAGCGGCGGTGGTGACGATGTCAACCACGCGACCGTACTGCGGCTTGACCTTGCCTTCCATCAGGCCAGGGATGCGGAACTGGGCGCGAACTTCGTTCACTACCAGACCGGCCGCCCGACCCACGGCCAGGATGGCCAGCGAGCTGTACAGGAAGGGCAGCGCGCCGCCCAGCAGCAGGCCCACGAACACCCGCGGGTCGGCGATGTCAATCACGCTGACCACTTGGTCTCGCAGGAGGTGACCGGCGGCGACCATCTCCTCCTGGATGATGGCCGTGTCGATGATGAAGGAACCGAACAGGGAGACAGCGGCAAGCACCGCGGACGCAATGGCGATACCCTTGGTGATAGCCTTGGTGGTGTTACCCACCGCATCGAGCTCGGTCATGATCTGGCGAGCCCTGGGGTCAAGGTCCGCCATCTCAGTGATACCCTGGGCGTTGTCGGAGATAGGCCCGAACACGTCCATGGAGACGTTGTTGCCGGTGTGGGTCAGCATGCCGATACCGGCCAGAGCCACACCGTAGAGGATGAAGGTGGGGTTGGGGTCGCCACCGTAGATGACGATGGACGCAACGATGGTGAGGGCGATGATGACCAGCGCCCACACCGAGCTCTCCATACCCACGGCCAAACCACGCAGCAGCAGAGTGGCCGCGCCCGTGTTGGCGGAGTGCGCGATATGCTGTACCGGGGCCCGGTCAGGATGGGTGAAGTAGCTGGTGTACTTGTTGAAGCCGATAGCGAGGAGGACACCGGCGGCGGTGCTGAAGAACACGCGCGCGTCGTGCACGTAGAAGAACGCCAGCAAGCCGAAGCTCACCGTCGAGATGACGGAGGACAGGTCGTAGCTGAGGTCCATCGCCTTGAAGGCGTCCTCACCCGTCCGCCACCAGGAGACCGCGTAGGTGCCGACGATGGAGCTGACCACGCCAATACCACGGACGAGGAGCGGGAAGACGATCCAGCGAAGGTCGACCGGCCCGCCTGCCGGGGAGAGTGCCAGGCCCAGGATCATGGCCGACACCATGGTGACCTCGTAGGACTCGAAGATGTCGGCGGCCATACCGGCGCAGTCACCGACGTTGTCGCCTACCAGGTCAGCCACGACAGCCGCGTTGCGCGGGTCGTCCTCAGGAACGCCCTGCTCCACCTTACCTACTAGGTCCGCCCCGACGTCAGCAGCCTTGGTGTAGATACCGCCACCCACGCGCATGAACAGCGCCAGCAGCGTGCCGCCGAAACCGAACCCGAGCAGAACTTCAGGAGCGTTGGTGCCGTAGAGGATGAAGATGAGGGTACCGCCGAGGAGGCCCAGACCGTCGGTGAGCATACCGGTGACGGTGCCCGCGCGGTAGGAAATCCTCAGGGCATCATGGAAGCTGGTGCGGGCTGCCGAGGCTACGCGGACGTTGCCCTGCACCGCCATGTTCATGCCCAAGTAGCCGACCGAGGCAGAGAAGAGCGAACCCATGAGGAACGCAGCCGCCCGGCCGATGGAGACGGACGCCTCACGCCCCGCAAGCGCAGCCGTGAGGTAGAGCGCGATGGTGAGGAATACGATCAGGGACAGGATCGCCCTGAACTGCCGGCGGAGGTACGCGTTAGCACCTTCGCTGATGGCATCCGAAATCTCCTGCATCCGAGCCGTGCCTTTGTCGTGTCCCAAGACCTGGCGCGTGAGGAATGCAGCATACAGCAGCGCTGCAATCGCAATCCCCACGACTGCCCAGAGCCCAGTTGACTCGAAGGCAGTGGCACCTACTACACCGTGCATGACTCCATGCCCTCCTTAGTACCGATTGGATCTATTGGCCCCAACGAGCACCAAGTCCGACCCTTGCCGTGGACTAGGCAGCACTCGCCAGCGTCCCCCGCACAAAAAGAGAGGGAGGTCAGGCCTCACCCCCTCCGAACACCATCAGCTTCGATGTGCCGTAGGCACGCGACACGGCCGATACGCGTGAACCCATAGGCGCTGGCATTATAACATAGGGACTTGGGGTGTCAAAACGCCCACTAGGGTTTGGGCGACGCTCATGGCACGAATGGTGCCGCCGACAGGCCCCTCATCCGCCTCACCACACCCCAGGCACCAGGCGATAGCGCACCCTCTCGGTGTAGCGCCGATAGCCCTTCAGCTCCGCGACTAGGGCCCGGTCCTCCAGGGCCGTCCGGGCGATCAGCACCCCGGCGGTGAGGGCGGCCGGGACCAGCGCCCAGAGCGAGGAAAGGGCCAGCGGCACAGCCACGTAGCAAACCAGCATCGCCAAGTAGGACGGGTGGCGCACATACCGATATGGCCCCGTATCCACGGCGCTGTGCCCGCGCTCGGTCTGGATGCGCACCACCCCAGAAAGGAAGGGGTTGACGACCATGGCCCAGGTGCCCATCACGTACGTCAGCCCCACCAGCACCAGCGCCAGAACCTGGACCGCGTCCGCCACATCGCCTGACCACCCCGACCGGTGATCCAGCCCCGCCGTCACCCAGATCACCACCGGGCCGATCAGCCCCACGATGGGAGCCATGACCCGGTCCCAGGGCTTGGCGTCCTCGCCGGTCACCCCTCGCTCGCCGCGCTCCAGCAGCAAGCTCGGGTTCCGCTGCCAGACAATGGCCCGGCTGGCCAGGTTGAGCACCACCACCGTGATGGAGAGGGCCCATCCCCACCCCCAGCCCCAGTCTCCCGAAGACAGGAACATCATCACCGGCGAGAGCAGACTGAAGGCCACGAACCGAAGTACCATTCCCGCGTCCACCGAACCGCGGCCGCTCGACCGATAGCCGCTCCCAGCTCCGTTCGCCCTTGAGCCCATGTCGCCTCCTCGCTGCCGGCCCGCCCCCAGCCCCGTTGCTACCTCAAGTCAGGCTGCCTATACTGTTGGGCGCCGAACACATCCAGGGGAGCCATCCATGCAAGAAATGAGCCCAAACCTCGCCACTCTAGTGGACATGTCCAGGGAGCTTGGCCGCCCGGAGAATGGTTATGTCGTCTTGGGTGAGGGCAACACGGCCGCACGGGAAGACGACCGGTCCTTCTGGGTCAAGGCCAGCGGCTACTCACTGTGCGGCATCGGCGAGGCCGGGTTCGTACGGGTGGCGTTCGAGCCGCTGTTCGACGTCCTGGATCTTGCCTCCTCCGACGATGCTCTGGCCTCCCAGGCTCTCCAGGCTGCCCGCACGGATCCCAACTCCCCCCGTCCCAGCGTGGAGACGTTCCTCCACGCCATCGCCATCAAGGAAGCAGGCGCGAAGTTCGTCGGGCACACCCATCCGGTCACCGTCAACCGCGTGCTCTGCAGCCAAGTGGCCGAGGAGGCCGTGTCCGGGCGGCTGTTCCCAGATGAGATCGTCGGCTGCGGCCCACGCTCCCTCTATCTGCCCTACTCTGACCCCGGGCTCGTACTGGCCAAGGACTTCCGAGCCGCGCTGGCCCGCTTCCTCGACGATGAGGGGCAGCGTCCCCGGGTGGTGCTCATCCAGAACCACGGGCTCATCGTCCTGGCAGACTCGCCCGCCGAGGTGCTCGCCACCACCGCCATCACCTGCAAGGCGTTCGACATCCTATGGGGAACCTACGCCCTGGGCGGGCCGCATTTCCTCCCCTGCCACGAGGTGGACCGCATCGCCGGCCGACAGGACGAGCACTATCGGCGCCGCCTGATCAACCAGTAGCCAGACGCCACGAAGGAGGACTCATGGCCGGCAACGTCATTCTCGACATCGGGATCAATGGGGCCTTCCTCACCCGTCGCTGGGAGGAGCCCGACAATTGGATGCGCCTGACGGCCGAACTCGGCTACCCATACCACGAGTTCTGCTCTGATGTCCTGGATCCCTTCTTCTCCGGAGACTCGGCGTACCAGATGGAGACCGCCCAGGCCGTCGCCGAGGCCGCCCAGCGATATGACGTCATCGTGTGGGACATCTACACCGGCGTGGCCACCCACCGCTTCCACGGGCTTTCCCACAGCCATCCTGCAGTGCGAGAGCGCATGGCGGAATGGATACGCGAGACCATGGAGCTGGCGCTGGCCATGGGCGCCCGCCGGGTGGGCGGACATTGGGATGCTATCTCGGTCGAGAACCTGGAAGACGAAGCCCGCGCCCAGGCGGTCGAAGACCGTACCATCGCTCAGTTCCGCGAGCTGGCTGCTCACGGCGCGAAGCTCGGCCTGTCTGCCCTCTACAACGAGCAGATGTACATCCCCTCCGAACGCCCCTGGACGATCGAGGGGTCACGGCAATTCCTGCGTGCGGTCAACGAAGGCCGGCCAGGCGTGCCCGTATACCTCACCGTTGACGTCGGCCACCAGGCCGGCATGCACTACGGCCTCTCGGGCGAGGACCTGGACTACCGGGCCTGGCTGCGGGCCCTGGCCCCCTACTGTGAGGTCATCCACCTCCAGCAGACCACGCCCGATGGCAGCCATCACTGGCCCTTCACCGACGAGTACAACCGGCGCGGGCACATTCGCATGGAAGAGGTGCTGGAGGCGATCTCCCAAGGGTTCGCCCAAGCCGACTCCAACCCCCTCAGCCAGATAGTCCCGCCGGTGCGCCGCCAGATACTGGTGGCCGAGATCATACCGGGGAGCACCAAGACCGAACAAGACCTCCTCCACGAGCTGGAGGTGTCGGCTCGATTCCTGAGACAATACATCCCTGAAGGCGGGCTCGCCCTCTAGCCGACTAAGGAGCAGGACGCGATGAGTCTGCTGGGACTGGATATCGGTACCACCGGCTGCAAGGCCATCGTCTTCTCCGAGGACTTCCGGATCCTGGGGAGTGGATACCGCGAGTACCCCCTTCTGCAGCCCCGTCCTGGCTGGGCCGAGCTGGACCCGGCCGTCGTCTGGGCCGACGTGGAAGAGGCCATCCGCGAGGCGGTGGCCCAGGCTGGCAGCGCCGACCCGGTGCGGGCAGTCGCCGCCTCTGTCCAGGGCGAAGCCGTCTGCCCGGTGGACGAGCAGTATCGCCCCCTGGGCAATAGCATCGTCACCTTCGACCCCCGCACCATCCCCCAGGCGCGGCACTTGGATGAGACCGTGGGAGCCGAGGCTATCTACCGCCTCTCCGGCCAGCCCCTCCATCCCATGGGGACGGTGAACAAGATCGCCTGGTGGAAGGAAGAGCATCCGGATGTCTACGCCCGGGCGCACAAGTTCCTGTGCTTTGGGGACTTCGCCTTGGCGCAGCTGGGCGTCGAGCCGGTCATAGATCCCTCCATGGCCGCCCGGTCCATGGCGTACGACATCGCCTCCGGCACCTGGTCGGCCGCGGTACTCGATGCCTTCGGAATCGAGGAGTCCA
>JBMNTK010000038.1:0-22219 GCA_050945695.1 Anaerolineae bacterium
GGGCCCCGTTCTGGAACTCGATGATGGCGTCCACGAGGTCTTCCACCTCGATGTCGTGGAGGGCAGTGCGGCGGCGGGCAAACACTGAGCGCACCGGGCCACCGATCCACTTGAGCATGTCTACCATGTGCACGCCCTGGTTGATCAGGGCGCCGCCCCCGTCCATGGCCCAGGTCCCGTGCCAAGGGCTGTCGGCGTAGTAGCTGGGGTCACGATACCACTTCACGTAGGCGTCCAGCTGGATGAGCCGGCCGAAGTCGCCTTGCTGCACGGCGTTGTAAATGCGCTGCGAGGGCTGCAGGAAGCGCTTCTGGAAGATCACGGCGACCTTGGCCCCAGTGCGCTCTCCCGCCTCCACCAGCCGCCGGCCGGCGGGCAGCGTTATGTCAATCGGCTTCTCCACCAGTACGTGCTTTCCGGCCTCCGCCACCATAGTGCCCAGCTTGGCATGGAGCCCGCTGGGAACACAGACGTGGACCGCGTCCACGTCGTCACGCTTCAGGGCCTCGGCGAGATCATACACTGCAGGGACGCCATACTCGGATGCGAGCTTGTCCGCGCGGTCGCGAGCCGCATCTATCACCACACTCAGTCTGGCATTGGGCACTTCGCCGATCGCTTTCGCGTGGATGGCACCAATGAGCCCGCTGCCCAGGATAGCCAGGTTGACCTTGTCAGCCACTACAACTCCTCCATAGACGGGTCTGCGCGTACAGCCGCTGGGACGCAGCGCATTATACCGTGATTGCCGGGCCGGGTAAACCGGCAGGGCGCCGTGGCCCCACTACCCGCTGCCTAGCGGCCGCTCGAGGCAGCGGAGCTGACTGGAGTTCTTGCTAGACAGAGGCGCTTTCTCGGGGCAGAGAGGGTAGGCAGAGCCAGGGCTCGGCTCCGGGAGGGGGCGGCTGGCGCCAGGGCGCTCGCCTCCGATCAGGGGCGCACCCCGAGGATTGCCAGGATCCGCCCGCAGGCCCGCTGGAGCATGGCCTGGATCTCGTCTGCTGTTTGGCGGTACACCTCGATGGGCCGGCCAATGGGATCCTCAACGTCTCGCGGGTCATCGGCCAGTTCCCCCAGCGTGTGCACCTTGGCGGCAGCCTGCGGGGTCTCGATGGTGATAGCCTCGGCCACACTGCGCTCCAGGGCGACGATGATACCCGCCCGCTGCACGTCGGCCGCTGTGAGGTTGTGGGCCCGGTGGCCGGCCAGGCTCAGCCCCCGCTCCTCCATGACCTTCTGGGCCTCGGGTGTGGCCGGCTGTCCTTCATAGGCCCAGATGCCCGCTGAGCACACGCGCAGCCGGTGGCTGAGGCCTTGCGACCTCACCATCTGCCGGCACAAGGCAGCCGTCATGGGTGAACGACAGGTGTTGCCCTTGCAGACGAAGAGGATCTCCTTCACTTCAGAGGTATCTCCTTGGGCCCCACGGCATCCCCTAGGAGGTACAGTCCGCCTGACACCAGGCAGTGCCCGCCCATCACCACGGGTACACCGCACTCAAGGGCGGCCTGGGTCATATCCCTCAGCCACCCGTCCTCCAGGTCCTCCACCAGCCCCAGGTCGGCGTTGAACCGGTCCTGGGGCGAGGGCCACTGACGGTGGTGGGCCATCAGCACGCGCGTGTCCAGGATCAGACCCCCGGCCAATTGGCCCAGCATTCGAAACGTGGCCGGGAAGCCCGACTCATCGGCCAGGAACCCCAACAGCGAACGCACCTCGCCCCGTGCCAGGCGTCCGCTGGCGCGCATACCCCGCTCCTCACTGATGATCCGCGTCTGGCAAGCGACCTTCTGGGCGAAGTACGCCCAGGAATGGTGCGAGATGCGCCCATAGCATAGCACGGTCTCGTCGAAAGAGCGTAGCACTCTCATGAGCGGCTGCAAGGGCACCCGGCCGATCGGGGCCCTGGCCAGGAGCGCCGCCGTCCGCGGCCCCACGTTCGGCGCCAGCGAAAGGAGCGCCAGGTCGGTGGGGGTATCTATGTCGAAGGTGGTCTCCACGCTGCGGGGCAGCTCGGTGACCTGGACCCCTCCCCGGCGCAGCTGCCACGCCAGGTCGTTGTCGGTGTCGGGGGGGACGATGCGGCTCACGGCAGAGCCAGGGGCCCACCCGATGAAGTCGCACGAATGGAGGTTGTTGGTGATCGCGACGTCCTCGCCCTCGGCCAGGAAGCAGCGCATCAGCTCCATGGTGGCGGCGCTCAGGAGGGGCAGCCCGCCCCCCACGTAGAGCACGCCGTAGTCCTCCAGCCCGCACCGCTCGACCAGCGCCTGCACCTCCCGGCCGAAGTGGAAGGGGTCGGTGACGCTGGATACCCGCTCGATGGGCAGCCCGGGCGCCTGCATGATGTCGGGCCGGTTGGAGCAGAAGATGACCCGATCCCAAGCGCAGGATGCCACCTGGTCGAGCAGGTCCTCAGTGGCGGCCAGTCGCGCCTCCTGGACCAGGCGGCGCACGTCGTTGGCGTCGGTGTGACCAAACATGATCACCAGGGCGGTAGGGCGTGGCACCAGACCTCCAGTTCCCCCCAGCAGCGGGGCCCGGGCGTTAGGACGCGGTAGCGTGTCCGTACAAGAGAAAAGCCGGGCGCAGAAAGCCGCCCGGCATCACTGCTATCAGCCGAGATCAGCCGACGTCTGGGTCTAGCAGGCCGTAGTTGCCGTCGAGCCGCCGATAGACCACGTTCACCCGGCCGTTGTTGGCATTCCAGAAGACGAAGAAGGTGTGGCCCAGGAGCTCCATCTGCTCGATGGCTTCCTGCTCATCCATCGGGTGCAGCGGGAACCGCTTGACCCGGACGATGGGTGAGGGCTCCTCCTCTTCCAGCTCCTCGACCAGTTCCAGAGGCAGGGGCGGCATCTCCCCCATGTCCATCGCCTCGCGCTCGGCCTCCAGGCGAGCCTCTGCCCGGGCCTCCTCCCGCGCCTGGGCCTCAGACGCGGCCTGGCGGGTACGAGCAAACCGCTTGCCCTTGTAGCGCACAATCTGCTGGTAGAGGATATCCACCACCGCGTCTATGGCGGCGGTTACGTCGCCTCCCCGCTCCTCGCCGCGGATGGTGACTCGTCCCCCCCAGCAGGTTACCTCGGCAACGTACCGGCTGGCCGCATCCCGTATGGACTCGTACCGCAGTTCGACCCTGGCCTCCGTCAGGACAGGCAGGTAGCGGTCCAACTTGCCGATCTTATTCTGGACGTAATTCTCGAGCCAGTCGGTGAGCTCAACGTCACGTGTCTTGATACTGACTGCCAACATGTATATGACCTCCACTTGGTCACCGGTGCAACGCCTACCACGAAGTGTGACCCATCCGCGTGGCCGGGTAAAGGATTATAGGCATCGGCAGGCGGCACTGTCAACGAGTGGTTGGGGCGGAGCCGTTGCTAGACGGGCCCTCTCCATCGCTGGATGCTCCTCCCGTGTCGTCCCGCCCCCACTTCGGACATCCCGCGCGAAGCGCGGGATCTACCCCTTCCGACAGCCAGAGATTCCTCGCTTCGCTCGGAATGACACATACCCCGAGGAGTGTGCGCTACTAGGCGCACATTGGTGCGCCCCGGCCCCAGACGCTCGGGGGCCCTCGACTCAAGTCGGGGCTGCTGGGCCTTCGGCCGGGCGTCGGCCTTCGCCGACGCGGGGACCACTGTGCCTCCTGCCCCAGGGGGCGGACGGCCCGGTTCGCCCCTACGGGCGCGCCTGGGGGCGCGCACTCCTCAATAGGGGTGTGACGAGATGTCACGTGTCACGGGCGAAGGCTCCTGGCTCCCACGCCTTGACCCGCCCACCGACTTGTGATAGGCTTGATTGCACTTTTTACCTTGCGACCGGCACCGCCACACCGGCGGTTCCCCGGTCCCCACACCTTAGGGAGGCGGTGGCTTATGAGTTCTGAGTTCCCTGCGCGTGAGGCATTGACTTTCGATGACGTCCTCTTGGTTCCGCAGAAGTCAGCCATCCTGCCGTCGGAAGTCTCCCTACAGGTGCAGGCGACTCGTGGGCTGCGGCTGAACGTGCCCATCATGTCCGCGGCCATGGACACGGTCTCCGAGTCTCGTATGGGCATCGCCCTGGCGCGCGAGGGCGGGCTCACCATCCTCCACCGCAACATGACCATCGAGCAGCAGGCCGAAGAGGTGGACAAGGTCAAGCGCAGCGAGTCGGGGATGATCGTGGACCCCATCACCCTGGGGCCTGATGCCACCCTGGCCGAGGCCGAAGCCATCATGAGCCGCTACCACATCTCGGGCGTGCCCATCGTGAAGGATGGCAACCGCCTGGTGGGGATCCTCACCAACCGCGATGTGCGCTTCGCCGAGGACCTGACCCGCCCGGTCAGCGAGTTCATGACCAAGGAGGGGCTGGTCACCGCCCCCCTAGGGACGACCCTGGAGCAGGCGAAGGCCATCCTGCAGCGCCACCGCATCGAGAAGCTCCCGCTGGTGGACGAGGACTTCGTCCTGCGGGGCCTGATCACGGTCAAGGACATCCAAAAGAAGCTCGATTACCCCAACGCCGCTCAGGACGCCAACGGCCGGCTGCTGGCCGGGGCTGCCATCGGCGTGAGCGGTGACGCCAAGGAACGCCTGGACGAACTGGTACGCGCGGGCGTGGACGTCGTGGTGATAGACACCGCCCATGGCCACACCCGAGGCGTGCTGGAGATGACCGAGTACGTCAAGAGCCGCTACGAGCACCTACAGCTCATCTCCGGCAATGTGGTCACCGCCGAGGGCACGCTGGAGCTCATTGCCGCCGGAGCGGACGCCGTCAAGATCGGCGTGGGAGCGGGCTCCATCTGCACCACCCGCGTGGTTGCCGGGGTGGGGGTGCCTCAGATCACGGCCATCTGGGAATGCGCCCGGGCGGCAGCGGAGAAGGGCGTGCCGGTCATCGCCGACGGGGGCATCAAGTACTCGGGCGACATCGTCAAGGCGCTGGCCGCGGGTGCCAACTCGGTGATGCTGGGCAACCTGCTTGCCGGCCTGGAGGAGAGCCCTGGTGACGTGGTGCTCCTGGAAGGCAAGTACTTCAAGGACTACCGGGGAATGGGATCCCTCGGAGCCATGGCGGGGCTGGGCCGAGACCGCTACGGGTCCGGCGTAGGCACCACCCTGGCCAAGATCTCCCCCGAGGGCATCGAGGGTCGGGTCCCCTATAAGGGCAAGCTGGCCGACTACGTACACCAGCTGCTTGGTGGGGTCCGCTCGGGCATGGGCTACGTGGGGGCGGCGAACATCCCCGAGCTACAGGCCAAGGCCCGGTGGGTGCGCATCACCAACGCCGGCCTGATCGAGTCCCACCCGCACGATGTGATCATCACCAAGGAGCCACCCAACTACCAGGTCTGGCGGTAGTTAGAGTCGGCATTGCCGCCTCACGATTAGGGAGTCCGCAGGGGCCAGCATCGGATGCTGGCCCCTGCTTCGCTTTCCTGGCGCCGGACAGTCTTACTTGCGTCCGGCGACTTTGCTGCCCCTGATATCGCGTGCCAAAATGGGCCATCCCTGCGACAGCTGTTCGCTCTGGAGGCGCCATGCTACCGGTAGACCTTCCCCTTCACGAACTGCAGCAGTACCTTCCCCCTCAGACCAAGCAGCCCGACTTCGATTCGTTCTGGGCGGCCACGCTCGCCGAGGCTAGGGAGCAGCCCCTCAACGCCCAGTTCGAGAAGGTAGAAGGCTACCCCGTGCCCGAGGTGGAGGTCTTTCGCGCCAGCTTCGACGGTTTCCGGGGCGGTCGCTCGGTGGGGTGGTACATTCGGCCCGCGGGCAAGACGGGCGGCGGTGAGTTGCCCGCGCTGGTCGCCTACCACGGCTACAGCGGCAACAAGGGCCAAGCCCACCAGTACCTGTACTATGCCCTGCAGGGCTACGCGGTCTTGGCCCTGGACGTGCGGGGCCAATCGGGCGAGAGCTGCGACGGCAACCAGTACGACACCGGGCACGTCACCGGCTGGATGACCAAGGGCATCTCCAGCCCCGAGAGCTATTACTACCGGGGCGTCTACATGGACTGCGTGCGCGCTGCCGACCTGGTGGCGTCGCTGCCGGAGGTGGACGCGAGCCGGATGGGAGCCTGGGGCGTGAGCCAAGGTGGGGGCCTGACCCTGGCGGCGACGGCGCTCAGCGGCCGGTTCGCCCTGGCGATGCCGGACGTCCCCTATCTCTGCCACTATCGCCGCGCGCTGCAGATCGCCCAGCAGGGTCCGTACCTGGAGCTTAGCACCTACTTCCGGCTCTATCCCGACCGGGAGGATGCGGCCTTCCGCACCCTCTCCTACTTCGACAACCTCAACTTGGCCGACCGGATCACCTGCCCGGTGCTCATGTCGGTTGGCCTGGTGGACCTGATCTGTCCGCCCTCGTCGGTGTACGCGGCTTTCAACTACCTGGCCGGCGACAAGCACATGATGGTGTACCCGTATCACGGCCACGAGGTACCGCCGCACCACATCACCGAGCAGATCCGGTGGGCGAACCGACACCTGCGGGGGTTGGACGTGTAGCCCAGGACGCCCGGACCCCGGGGCGGCGCTGATACAGGAGGGAGGTTCGATGGACACGCGCTATGACTGTCTGGAACAGCGGATGGTACAGACCTACCTCGATACCTTCCCTCCGTTCGTGCCCTCAGAGGCCGGCCCGAGCGAAGCGGAGCAGGAGCAGTTCTACCGGCTGATGGAGGGTCTCTACCGGCTCTTGCTTGCCGAGCCGAACCTCATCGTGCGCGACCTGCACGAAGACGACGCCTTTCCCAACCGGTTCAACCGAGCATCCTACGGCAAGCCGAAGCTGATGGACCATATGCGCAAGGCCACCAAGGCGGTTGACGCCCTGCTGGAGACCATGGTCCGCATGGCAACGGAGCCCGGCGCAGTCAAGGTCAGTGCCAGACAGCGGGCGATACTGGAACGGCTCGGGGTGGGCCACTCGGGGGCGCTGCCGGTTGCATGGACTTGGATGGCGACGCGGCCCGGCAGCAGCCTGCTCTCCTTCTCTCGCTGCCTGTTCAAGGATGGGTACCCCTATGCCAGCGCCGTCTATGCGCGGCTGCTGGGGGATGAGAACGCATTCGCCCGCTTGGAGAACTGGCTGATCGCCAGAGGGTACACCCGCTACGACTACCTCGATGGGAAGATGTCCCTGGAGTACGCAAACCCCGCCTGGGACGAACGGCCACCTCGCGGTGGCTTCGAGTACCGGGTCCGCCACACTGGAGTATCGCTGCGCTTCGATGAGTACGCAGTCAAGCCTGCCGTGCTGGGGCTATGCATCCCGAAGGGGCTGAAACCCTTCCTCGAGGCATTCGATCGCATGGACGCGCGGGTAAAGGACTTCGTGGTGTCGCGTACCAAGAAGTGCGACGGGTGCGGCTACTGCACCCAGACCGACAAGACGGGCACGCGCCCCCGGCCCAGCGTGCCGATCGAACACGAGGGGCGCAGGTACCGCTTCTGCCCCTACTTCCCCGGGTACAGGTACTGCTGGGCCGAGGTCGGCGAGGCGCTCGTTGACGACTTGACAGCTATGATGGAGTTCATGGACTCCATGCTGGAGACGAGCACCGCGTGAGACCTGGGCAGCGGTGGGCACGACTTGCCCCGATCCGAGCCGATTGAGCGGATTGGTGATATCCTTCCCGTCAGGCCACAACTCCACGATGATTTCCGGGCAGAGTTGGCCAAGAACTGGCAACAACTCTGGCATGGAGGCCGTCGCCATCAGTTGGGGGATAGGACCGGCAGGTCCGTGGCTGGGCAAGGGCTTGGGGATCTCATACGCCCGCTAGGATGCGAAAGATCGTCCCTGAAGAGGCAGCACAACATGCACATTAGTCTGATATACGCCGGCATCACCGGCAAGGGGTTCAACAGCATCGGCCAGGGGATGGACTCAGGCTGGATCAGCCACGGGCTGGCCATCCTGAGCGCCGTCCTCAAGCGAGAGGGGCACCAGGTGGACCTGCTCGACCTCCGTGCCCTGCGCGACTGGGACCACTTCCGTGAAGAGTTAGCCGCCCGGCGCCCCGACGTCTGCGGCCTGACCATGATGAGCGTAGACTTCAACCCCGTCATGCGGGCCGTGGACATCATCAAGGAGACGCTGCCCGACTGCCCCGTGGTCCTGGGCGGCCCTCACCCCACCTTGGCAACCGACGAGGTCACCCCGAACCCCAAGGTAGACTACATCGTCATCCGCGAGGGGGAGATCGCTCTCCCTCAGCTTCTGCGCGACCTGGAGGCCGGGAAGAAACGGGAGCGCCTCATCGTGGGCGAGCACCCCGACCTCGACTCCCTCCCCTACGCCGACCACGACCTATTCCTGGACGAATGGCGGCGCTGGGGCTACGCCATCGAGTCGCCTGAAGCTCCTTTCGTGCCCGAGCTGCCCCCGCCATTCGTGACCATCATCGCCGGGCGTGGGTGCATCTACAACTGCGCCTTCTGCAAGCCGGGCGAGAGCCTCATCTTCGGCAACCGCGTCCGGCGCCGGAGCGTGGCCAACGTCATCGGGGAACTCAAGGAGCTGCGCGACCGCTACCAGTTCAAGTCCTTCATGTTCCACGACGACTGCCTGACCGAGAACCCCCGCTGGGTGCGGGAGTTCTGCCAGGCCTACCGCGAGGAGGGCTTCACCCAGCCCTTCTTCTGCCAGAGCCGGGCCGACATTATTGTCAAGCACGAGGAGACTGTGGCCCTCATGGCCCAGGTGGGGCTCAAGGGCTACTTCATCGGCTTCGAGAGCGGCAGCGACCGGGTGCTGGACTTCATCGGCAAGGGGACTACCCGGGCCCAGAACCTGGAGGCAGCCCGCATCTGCCGCAAGTACGGCATCTCCATCTGGGCCAACTACATGCTCGGGCTGCCCACCGAGACCCCCGATGAGGTCCGGGAGACGATCTCCATGCTCAAGGAGATAGACCCCGACTACTACAGCCCGGCCTTCTTCACCCCTCACCCGGGCAGCCACCTGTACGACTACTGCGTCGAGAACGACCTCATGGCCATCCGCGACCACGACGACTACGCCCGCAACCCCACCGGACCCAAGATCCGGGGCCAGGACAAGGACTTCCTGCTGTGGGCACTGGTCGAGTCCCAGCGACGCACCCCGGCCAACGCCTTGAGGCGGGAGGCTCGTCGCCTCTGGAACCGCTACGCCCGGCCGGACAAGGTGGTGCGGAAGGTGAGAGGGCTCCTGGGGGGACCCGCTTAGCATTCACGTCTAGCGCCACACGGGCGCGGGGGGGAGAGCTCGGTTGCGCGTCCTGTTCGCCGTCAAGCAGATAGACTATGAGCCGCAAGGGATCCTGCACCTAAGCAGTGCCCTCAAGGCTGCCGGTCACGACGTGGCCCTCACCGTGGCCTCTCTGGAGGACCCAGTTCGCTTCGCCCAGGAATACCGGCCCGATGTGCTGGGCTATAGCGTCACCACCGGCTCCCAGGGCTACTACCTGGACCTCAACCGGCGCCTGCGGGCCCAGGTGGACGCCTTTTCCGTCTTCGGCGGGCCCCACCCCACCTACTTCCCGGAGATGATCCAGGCCGAGGGGGTGGATGGCATCTGTCGCGGAGAGGGCGAGGAGGCCCTGGTGGACCTCGTCAATGCCCTGGCCACGGGCGGCGATGTCGTCTCCATCCCCAACTGGTGGATCAAGGCCGCCGACGGGACCATCCACCGCAACCCGGTCCGCCCGCCCACGCCCGACTTGGACTCCCTGCCACCACCGGACCGCAAGCTCATCTTCGACAAGGACCCCTTCACCCGCAAGAGCCGCCTCAAGCACTTCATCACCGGCCGAGGATGCCCCTACAACTGCGCTTACTGCTACAACCAAGCCTACCACGAGCTCTACCGAGGCAAGGGCTCGGTGGTGAGACGGCGGAGCGTGGGCAACGTCCTGACCGAACTCAAGTGGGTCCGGGACAACTACCCGCTCGAGTTTGTCGTCTTCTTGGACGATACCTTCATCTGGCCCAAGGAGTGGCTGGACGAGTTCTGCGCCCGCTATCCGGGTGAGATCGGGCTGCCCTTCTTCTGTAACGTCCGGCCCAACCTCGTGAACCCCGAGATAGTCCGCCTGCTCAAGGACGCCGGGTGTGTGAGCGTAGGCATGGGGCTCGAATCGGGCGACGATCACCTGCGCAACCTCGTCCTCAAGCGAAACCTCACCCGATCTCAGATCATCGAGGCCAGCCGCCTCCTCCGCGAGGCCGGCATCAGCATCATCACCACCAACATGCTGGGGCTTCCCACCAGCACCCTAGAGTCGGACTGGGCCACCCTGGAGCTGAACGTGGCCTGCCGGCCCGGGTATGCCAACTCGTTCCTATACCAGCCCTATCCCCGCACCGCCCTGGGCGATCTAACTCGGGACCAGGGGCTCATGGCCGGTAGCCTGGATGACATCGCCTCCTCCGCCTGGGATAGCACTGTCCTGAACTTCGACCCAGCCACCAAGCGACAGCTGGAGAACCTCAACCTCCTCTTCGCCCTGGCAGTAGAGTGGCCCTGGGCCTTGCCTGCCATCAAGCGGCTCATACGCCTGCCGCGTAACCCCATCTACCGACTGGTCTACAAGCTCTTCAAGGGCTACGCCATCAAGAAGCGCATCCACCCCTACAACCCCTCCCTGGCCGAGTTCGTGGAGACAGCACGCCGCTTCATGCGGTTCGACTAGGTCGCCCGGGCTGACCGGGCGGCAGCTGGCCTAGACTCGGGAGACAGCCTCTCTTCTCCGCATCAGGCTACCGTCTGCCGGCACGGACTTGGCTCCCAGACCCTCAGAAGGCTTACTATAGGCCTTGCGATCGCCCCTTAGTTGGAGCTTGGGGCAAGAGCGAAGAGCGGGCAAAGCCCGCCGATTCTGGGCGTGTTATGGGCACCGCCGCCGGAGTCAGTGTTGGGTAGGAGTAGGCATCAGGATAGCGTAACCGCGATCAACATCGGCTTGGTCGCGAACATCGTGCTAGCGGCAGTCAAGACCGCGATCGGCATACTGGGTCACAGTCCGGCACTCTTGGCCGATGGCATCAACTCCACCTCTGACGTGGCCTATCTGGTGGTGGTTCGGATATTCGTCGGCCTGGCGCGCAAGCCTGCCGACCCCGAGCACCCCTTCGGCCACACTCAGCTGGAGAGCATCGCCGCCCTGGTGGTGGGGGCTTTCGTCATCACCACCGCGGTGACCATCTTCTGGGACTCGATCAACAACGTCTACGACGTCCTGACCGGTGTTGCCAGCTTCGGAGGCGCCGCTGCCCTCGCTCTCTGGGTGGCCCTAGCCACCATCGCCCTCAAGGTCGGCCTAACGGCCTATACCTTTCGGGTGGGTCGGCGGACGGAGAGCGCCGCCGTCCTGGCCCTGGCCTACGACCACCGCAATGACATATTCTCCGCTGGCGCGGCGGCCATCGGCATCACCTTCGGCCGTATGGGCTACACTTGGGTGGACCCGCTGGTCGGCGCCCTTGTGGCCTTGGTGGTGCTGCGCACCGGGATCGAGATCCTGCGAGAGTCCTCTTCCGACCTCATGGACACCGTCCCGGGCCGGACTCTCTCGCGCCAGATCCGCGAGGTCTTGGCAGGTATCCCGGAAGTGCACGAGGTTCAGGAGATCCGCGCCCACCGCTTCGGCCCCTACCTGACCTTGGCCCTGACCATCGGCGTGGACGGCGACCTGAGCGTAGCCGAGGGTGATCGCGTAGCGTCCGAGGTGGAAGAGCGGCTGTACGAGCGCATAGACGTGCTCCGGGCGGTAAACGTGCACTACCACCCCGCGGAGGAGTACGCTCGGCACCCTCCCCTAGACATGGTACGCAACAGCGGGTGAGCGGCCCCGCTCACACCCAGGAGGATCCCGGATGGAAGGACAGCCAGACCCGACCCTGGACCGAGAAGCACACCACCTGCTGGAGAGGCTCTACGAGGCTACCGGCGGGAACACGGCCTCCCAGTACGATCCCATTGCCCTGGCCTTGCCCCACGGGATGACGCCCGAGCAGGCAGAGCAGGCGGTCTCGCTGCTGGAGGCCCGTGGCCTCGTGCGCCGCATCTCGGAGGACCTGGTCACCATCACCGCGGAAGGCGTGGCCCTCATCGAGAGCGAGTTCGGCCTCTCCAAGATCTAGCAACGGCCTGCGGCGCCGGGGGCGAGGGCTGTCGCCGGGGGCTGAACCCCCCGGCTACCTAGGCCAAGCCGGCCCTTCGGCCGGCTGACGGGACGCACCGGTGACGTCTGTGTAGGGGCAGGCCACTGCGCCTGCCCCAGAGGGCGGACCGGGTCGTCCGCCCCTACAGGATTCGCGTGCGGTGCCTGCCCAAGGTGACGGTGGTGATATCGAGGTAGGGGCGGTGCGAGCCGGCATCTCTTCGCCGGCGAAGCCCCGCCCGGTCCCGCGAGCAGACGACAGCGCCGGGGGCTGAACCCCCCGGCTACCTTGGCGAAGCCGGCCCTTCGGCCGGCTGACGGGGCGCACCGGTGACGTCTGTGTAGGGGCAGGCCACCGCGCCTGCCCCAGGGGCGGCCGGGGTCGTCCGCCCCTACCCGGACATCTCCGTCCTGCCCTCCGGCCAAAGGTCTTCAGCGCTAGGCACGGCGGCGGGCGTCTTTAGGCGCCCGCTTCTTTGCGCCGCAGTGCCGGATTCGCGTCGTCCCCGGCCTTCCAGGCAAACCCGGACGAGGCGACGCGCGGAGCGGCGCGGCCGCCTGCCTAGCGCCTCATGGCCGCCAGCGCCATCTCCGCCGCGTTGAAGAGCTGGTAATGCCCCGGTGAGGCGGTCAGGGCCGGGTGTGTGCCCACCTGGATGGTGGCCACCTGGTCGGCCGTCATCTGGTTCTGGATCATGATAGCGATGGTGTTCACCAGCTCCCCGGTGGTGTCACCACCCACCACCTGCCCACCGATGAGCAGTCCATCGTGCCGCCGAAAGACCAGCTTCACCTTGGTCATCGTGGCTCCAGGCATCGCCGCCGGGTGCTTGTCCGTCGCCTGAGCCGAACCGGCGACGCAGTCTATCCCCAGGGCCCGGGCTCCCTTCTCATCCATCCCCGCCAGCCCCATCGCCACATCGCCGATCTTCGTCGAGTAAGCCCCGACCACGCCCGGGAACTGCCGGCGCAGGTCGAACAGGTTGGCCCCCGCCACTCGCGCCTCCGCCGAGGCCACCGAGGCCAGCTTCACCCCAGAGAGAGCGCCGCTGAGGAACGTGCTCTTGGCGGCACAGTCGCCGGCGGCAAAGATGCTGGCGTCGCTGGTGCGCATGAACCGGTCCACCCATACCCCGGCCCGTTCAACCACCTGCAGCCCGGCCGCCTGGGCCAACTCCACTTCCGGCTGCACACCGATGGCGAACACCACCAGGTCGGCGGGGAGCCGCTCGCCGTCGCTGAGGACAACCGCCTCCGCCCGGTCCCGCCCTTCGACTGCGGTTAGTCGGGTACCGGTGCGCAGCCCGACACCTCGCCTCTGGAGCTCATCTTCGGCCAAGCGAGACACCTCCTCGTCGAAGACCAGCTCCAGGCAACGGGACATCATCTCCACCACGGTCACGTTCAGGCCCAGCTTGCGAAACTCATCCGCCAGCTCCAGGCCGATGAGCCCGCACCCCACGAAGACCACGTTCTTCGCTCGGCGCGCGGCCTCCAGCATCCGTTCCAGGTACTCCACCTGCTTGATCACCCGGAACACGCCCGGCAGGTCCGACCCAGGGATCGGGGGGACCATGGGACGAGAACCCGTAGCCAGGATCAATCGGCGCCAGGCGATAGTCTCGCCTCCCTCGGTGGTAGCCTGGTGAGCAGCGCGGTCTATGGCCGTCACCCGGTCCACCAGGAGGTCCACCTGGTGGGAAGGCAGCCGGTCGGCCGGCATGAGGTTGAGCTCACAGGAACCCAGGGTACCGAAGAGGTAGGGGATGCCGCAGGGGACCACGGTGCGGGACTCCGGGCGCACCACCAAAATGCTCGCCTCGGGGTAGTGTCTGCGGGCGGTAACGGCGGCGATGCTACCCGCCACGCTGCCACCGACGATGAGGACGTCCACTTCTCTCATGCTAACCCTCCAGATAGCGCTCTACTGTGCCGACTAACACCCGGCGCGGGCGCATTCTACATCACCCGGCCCGATCGCGGGATGCCGACTGGGAGGGAGGGGTCGGCGGCCTCACGCAAAGGCGCAAAGGCGCCAAGTCGCGTCTCTCGTTCCCTCCTTGCGCTTTAGCACCTTCGCGCGAGCTGATCTCCTGAGGCAGAGCCCGAGCACCGTCACGGGAGCTGCCCAAACGCTCCCCCACCGAAGTGCAGAGCTTAGGTTCGCTAATCCGGTTGACACCTTTGTCAGGACACTGTAATAGTGCGTCCAATAGGAATGCTGCCGAGTTCGGGTCAGCTCGGCAGTCATTGCCCGTGTCTCGTTAGTAGCGGATGGAGTTCCTGCCCTCCTTCGCTAGAGTTGTATCCGGACATGTTAGCGTCATCGTAGGAGGCCCAGCCATGAGTACCGGCATGTCGGGAACCCTCTGGTGGGCGGTAGCGGTCGTGGGCGTAGTGCTGATTGCCGCCCTGTCACTGTCCGCGCCGTCCTCCCCCGCCATCGTCGCGGCCCAGGGACAAGCCACCCCCGGCGCCGTGCCAGGCGCCACCGTCCTTCCCCCGCCGCCCGCTGAACTGGTACCCATCCCCGAGGGCGCCTCCCCTATGGAGATCGCTCTCATACAGGCCGGCCGAGTATACGCCAGCCAGTTGGGATGCCTGTCCTGCCACAGCCTCACCGGCCGACGGCTGATCGGCCCGAGCTTCCTAGGGCTGTACGGCAGCGAGCTCGTCCTGACCGACGACAGCACCGTGCTGGTGAACGAGCCCTACCTGCGCCAGGCCATCCTGAACGCGCACGGCGTCCCGGTTGCCGGCTTCCCGGGTCTGGTGATGCCCGACTACAACGAGACTCTGACTCAAGAGGAAGCGGACAACCCCTACGCCATCTCGCCCGCCCAGATGGACGCCCTGATCGCCTTCCTGAGGGCACTGGGCAGGCAGCAGCCCGGCATAGCGCCGGCACCGCCACCGGGAATGACGCCGGCACCCGTCCCGGGTGTCAGCCCTGAGACTCCCCTCACGCCGGAGCAGGCGCTGGTGATCGAGGGCCGGGAGACGATGCAGCGACTGGCCTGCTTCACCTGCCACACCACCAACGGATCGCCGCTCATTGGCCCCACCTTCCTCGGTCTCTTCGGCAGCACTCGCACCCTGACTGACGGCTCCATGGTGGTGGCTGATGAGACCTACATACGCGGCTCGGTCGTCGCTGCCCATGCCCAGGTAGTGGAGGGCTTCCCTCAAGGGGTGATGCCCGACTACGGCGCCCTGGTCACCAACGACCAGCTGGACGCCATAGTGGCCTACATGCAGGCGCTGGGCGAGGCCGGCCGGCCCGTCACTCCGGGCGTCTCTCCTACGCCTATGATGACCCCTGAGGCGGCCCCTGAAGAGCCGTTGGTGGCAGTCGGACGGCAGATAGCCCTGCAGCAAGGCTGCTTCACCTGCCATACCTCCACCGGCCAGATCCTCATCGGCCCCAGCTTCCGAGGCCTATACGGCAGCACTCGCACCCTGACCGACGGCTCAATGGTGGTCGCCGACGAGGACTACCTGCGCTTAGCCATCATTGGCGCCCACATCCAGACGGTCGAAGGGTTCCCCGGGCAGGTGATGCCCAACTACGCCGGGGTGCTGGACCAGATGCAACTCGATGCCCTCATCGCCTACATCCGGAGCCTAGCTGAGCCCGCCCCCACGCCCGGCGTCACCGCCACCCCCGGGGCCGGCGTAACCGCCACTCCCATGCCTGGAGTCACTGCCACCCCTGCGGCCGGCGTCACTGCCGAGCCCGTGCTGGCTCAGCAAGGACGCCAGTTCGTAGAGGAGCTCGGCTGCCTCGTCTGCCACACCACCAACGGCTCCCCGCTCATCGGGCCAACCTTCCTGGGGCTCTATGGCAGCCCGGTCACCTTGTCCACGGGCGAGCAGGTGATCGCCGATGAGGGGTACCTCCGCCGGTCCATCATCGCGGCGCACGCCCAGGTGGTGGAGGGCTTCCCGGTCGGCGTCATGCCCGACTACTCCGGGTTGATCGGCCAGGAGGAACTGGACGCCATCGTGGCGTACCTGACGACGCTGGGCCCTGCGCCCGAACCGTCGGTCATTCCAGGGACCGGCACCCCTGCCCCCATGACGACCCCCGAAGCCGGCCCCAGCCCCATGGCCACGCCAGGGGCACCGGGTGCCCTTGAGCCCACCGCTCAGGAGGGCATGCAGGTTGCCTCAGAGCTAGGCTGCTTCATCTGCCACACCACCACTGGCCAGCCGCTCGTCGGCCCGTCCTTCCTGGGTCTGGCCGGCAGCACCGTCACCCTCAGTGACGGCACCATGGTGGTAGCCGACGAGGAGTACCTCCGTCGCGCCATCCTCTTCGCCCATATCGAAACGGTGCAAGGGTTCCCCGGAGAGGTGATGCCCGATTACCAAGGCATCATCAGCGGCGACCAGCTGGACGCGCTCGTCGCCTATCTTCAGAGTCTCGGCTAGCAGCGGCAGAGAAGGCAGGAGTCCGCTGCTACGAGCCGACCCAGATGACCGGTCCGTGTTCCCACGGGCCGGTCATCCCTAGTTAGGATGGGAGCAAGCGAAGTGGACAGCAGACGAACCAGTCGCGCCGTCGTGCTTGTGGCCTGCATAGCCCTGGTGGCACTGCTATCGCTGCTGGGAAGCGGGCCGGATGCGGTCCAGGCACAGCAAGGGCCCACCCCGTCAGTGCCTTCGCCGCTGGAGGCCCCCCTGAACGAGGCACTGGCCATCCGCCTCTGGGTCCAGCTCCAGAATGCCAACTACCGGCAAGAGTGGGACACCATCCCCGGCAAGGGCACCTTCTACCAGGGCCAGGACCCGCACGGGGCGCTCCTGTCCACCTACCTGAACCCTGGCCTGATAGATGAGATCAGGCGGCGCCCAGGGGTTCTCCCTAACTCCGCCACTCTGGTGCTGGAGTCCTACACCCCCGAGCGAACCCTGGAGTCAGTGGCTGTCATGCAGAAGCAGGCAGGCTACAACGCAGGGCATAACGACTGGTTTTGGGCCGAATACGGCCCCGATGGCACGGTCCGGTCCGCCGGCCGCGTGCCAGGCTGCATTGCCTGCCATGGCGGGGTGTGGTCCAACGACTACGTGTACTCGTTCCCGGTAGCGGTGCTCAACCCGTCGCTGCCCAACCCCGGGCAGGCGGGCACCGCTTCCTCTAACGCGCCCCTTCCCGGCACCAGCGCCCTGATTGCCGCCGGCGCGGCCCACGTCGAGCGCCTAGGATGTCGGGTGTGCCATTCGGTGGACGGGAGCGCCGGACTTGGCCCATCCTTCCTGGGCCTCTTCGGCAGCAACGTCTTTCTGCAGGACGGCACGATGGTGATGGCCGACGAGGCGTACCTCCGGGACTCGATCCTGGAGGCGCATCGGCAGGCGCGGGAAGGCTTTCCGCCTGCCCTCATGCCCGACTACTCCGGTCGCATCACGCCCGCCGAGCTCGACGCGATCGTGGAGTACCTCAAGTCCCTGAGCGGAGAATGATCCGTGAAGCGTGACACGTGACACGTGATGAGTGAGCCTCGGCGAGAGCCTCAGGCACGTCACGTATCACGTGTCACGTTTCACGGATCACGTATCACGCTTCACGGGTCACGCATCACTCCTCGACCGTCACCACGCCCAGGCCGGCAGCTCGGCCCTTGACGTAGCGCTCGCTGCCCTCCGGGCCGTCGCAGACGCGCCAGGAGTACGCCCTCTCGATGCCGTCACCGTAGCCACAGATCAGCCGCGTGGAGGGGATGCGCTCGTATAGGAGCCGAAGGTACTCGCGGGCCGGGAGGGTGTCGCCGTAACTGAGCCCCAGGCGCTGCAGCACGTCCAGGTCCTTCTTCTCGTCCCGCAGCCCGATACCCGCGCTCAGATAGCACCAGTTGGTCTCGGGGTCGTACATGTGGCATGGCGGGCAGATCATGCAGGGCCCGGAGATGAGGGTGATCGGGATATCGGGGTTACGCTGGACGGCGATGATGGCCTCGTAGAGGTTGTCCTCTTCGATCGGGGCCAGGTTGTCCAGCCGGCCCCCGTAGAAGCAGGTCATGCACATGACGTGGTGGGGCCGAATGTAGAGGTGATCGGCCTCGAGGACGGCCCGGGCCGACTCCTCTTTCACGCGTGCCATCTCCTCAGCCGCGCGACCTGGGATCACAAAGGACAGCCCTCGCTCCCGCGCCCGCTCGTAATCCCCGCTCTGGGCCCGGGCACAGCCGCGCCAAACCTCGGACGTCACCTCTCCATAGGCGCAGACGCCCTCCGTGCTCTCGATGTGACGCAGAAGCAGATCGAACAGGTCTATCGCCGGCAGGACCACGCCGGGGGTGAGCCCAAGGTGCTGGATGATGTCCAGGTCGCGCTTGGTGTTGTACAGCTCGCCCTCGGGGGTGTCCTCAGCCCGACCCGGGTTCTGGAAGGCATAGACGCTGTTCACCTGAAGGCGAAGGGTGACGGGCCGGTACGGCTTCTCCCGCACCGCCTGCAGGATCTCCCCGAGGCGGCCACCTCCGGCGTCGCTCTCCCCCGCGCCCAGATGGCAGGCAATGCACATGGCCTGGTAGGGCCTGATCTCCAGCGTCTCGAAATGCTCAGCCACGATGGCCTCCTCCACAGAAAGGGATACTAGCGCTTTAGGGTAAGCAGGGCCGGCACCCGATCGAACATCCAGAACCCTAGGGGCAGCCCGATGATCGTGAGACAGATCGCGTAAGCCAGTTCCATCCAGAGCGCCGTCAGCCACCAGCCGATCAGCACGAAGTACAGGGCCCGGATCAGGAAGGGGTGCTGGGGCGCGGCGTGCACGTTCGATACGTAGACCCGGTCACCCACTTGGGTGATGGTGACGCCGACGGAGCTTGGGTCGCGCAGAGCGATGACCTTGGGCAGGTAGTTGAGCATCGCGATGCCCACGGGAATACCGACGATGGTCACCATGAGGAACCAGGCCGCCGCGATCCACAACTCGCCTGCCCACACTCCCACCAGGGCAAACCACAGAATCTGTATGAGACATCCCGGGTTACGGTTCGTCTGTACCACCGTCTCCATCCCCCTTCTGAGGCTGCCGCACGGCGGGACCGCGCCACTGTCCACAATATAGGGCCGAGACGGCCCCATCGCCAGAAAGGCTCAAGGAAGGAGGGGGAAGCCTCAATGGACCTCCCCCTCCGCGGTGAGATCACCGTTCCCGAGCCGACCCGAGCGCTCCTACCAAGCCCGAGAGTCCGGCACCTCAAGCCACTCCCCACCTCGCTGGATGGATTCCTGGCTCACCAGCCCGGGCAGGGTCATGTCCAGGGCCTCATGCACCCCGACTGCCGGTGGCCGCTCACCTTTCACGGCCGCCAGGAAGTCCATGACCTCGAAGTAATCCCCGCCGCCGTGCCCGGCCCGCAGCGCCTCTTGCGGTGGGTTCCGCCAGATCTCGGGCAGGTACTCCTCTTCCAGCGACTCCAGCGGCACCCATCGGTTGGGGTCGCCGCCCAGATCTTCCAGCCAGATCCAGTTGCCCTCACCCGGGCGGCGGGCACTCTCGTAGGCACCCTTGGTGCCTTGCAGGGCGTAGTTGGTCATGGCATGGGGGCGCCTGGAGAGCATGTCCAGCCGCACCCGGATGAGCTTGCCCGAGGCAGTCTTGCACAGCAGAAGCACGGTGTCTTCCATGGCGTGTTCGGGGTCGGTCCAGTGCCCTGTGCCGACGCAGCTCACCCTCTGCGGCCGCTCCCGGATCCATTGCAGGCAGGGACCCAGGCTGTGGGTGGGGTAAGTGGCGCCATTGATGCCCACTTGCCAGTAGTAGCGCCAGGTGGGCCGGCCATCCGGGCCGTGGTGCAGCGACGAGAGCTCGTGCAGGTACTCACCCTCGGCATAGTAGGTCTCCCCGAAGAGCCCCGCTTCCACCAGCGCCCTCACCAGGACGTTGGGCTTCATGTAGGTGTAGTTCTCGGCCATCATGTAGACGCCGCGGCTGCGCTTGCAGGCCTCCACCAGCCAGCGGGCCTCATCCATGCTCACCACGGCGGTGACCTCGGAGAGCACGCTTATGTCACGCTGGAGGGCGGCGATGGCCTGCGCGGCGTGGTAGTGCATGGGCGTGGCCACCACCACGCCATCCGGCCGGGCCTCATCCAGCATGCGCTCATAGGACGTGTAGAGGGCACCGGCGCCGGTGGCTTCGCCTGCCCGGGCCAGAGCGGACTCGTTCACATCGCACAGCGCCACCACCTGGGCTTCCGGATGGGCCTGGAAGGCGGGGAAGAACGACTGCGCCCGATGCACCCCCACGAAAGCTACCTTGATGTCCCCAGCCAACGCCTCACCTCCTGGCCTCAGCTCGCCGGCAAGCAACAGCAGTGATCTCTCGACAGTTCAACCGCTACTCCGCTCCGGAGGAAGACGGGGGTAGTCCTCGTGGCGCGTGTAGTAGTCCCGGATGAACTCCCCTGGCGTGAGTATGGTCACCTTCGGACCGCCCTCGGTCCCGGCCGGCGCAACGGACAGAAGGTGCCGCTTGTCTAGAGTGAGTAGGAACTCGGAGCCACCCTCGCACGCTGAGGCCAGGACGTGGACATCCTTGGCGGCCGTATACTCCTGATAGCGTCTCAGGACCTGGGGTGGCGGGATGGGCAGTAACTCCCACCGAATCTCGAGCGTGCATCGGTACACCCGGGCGGGCGCCCCGGAGTAGCCCCTGAGGGCCGTCATGCTCTCCATGACGACAGCAGCCGAGGTCTGCGGCCGAAAGCCACCCGCTCGGCAGGTGGCCAATACCAGGCCCGAACCCCCACCGGGCGAGAGGGTTCCCGCCGCCAGGACGGATGCGTCGAAGAAGAGGGGTGGTGTGGCGGCCTATGTTCACTGTCACCTACTGCCGCTCGAGGGCCTCCAGCAGCCGGTCAGAGATGTCTCGCGTCTCCGAGTCTACCTCGTCCTCCTCCAGCCACTCCTTGACCTCAGCGTCTGCGAAGACCCGCAGCCGCGCTCCTCCGGCCATGGAGGTGCTGAGCAGCAGGACCTCCACGCTTCTCTTGGGGATGCGGTATTGCCGCCCCAGCCGGGAGGCCACCAGCTTACCCTCCCGGATGTAGCGGTAGACTGTCTCCGGGCTCACCTGGAGATACTCCGCCACTTCCTGAGGCGTCATGATGTCCTTGGTTGGGGGCACAGAATCCTCCTAACCACACTGGTAGTGCACATTCTACACTGGATGTAGGACATGCGTAGCATGAGACCGCGCGCCGGATGGTGGGTGGTTCTCCGGGGAGCCTCTACGCTAGCCCCTCAGCGGTGCGGCTGGAGTCGCACCACCCACACCTGCCCGTCCACCAGCAGCGCCAGGTGACTCCCGTCTCCCCAGGCGGCCCGAGTCACCGATGCCTCCGGCGAGACCAGCTCCCGTGACTGCCCTTCTGCGTCCATCGCCAACGCCCCACCCCTGGCCCCCACGAAGATCACCCAGCTCCCATCGGGAGACCAGACCGGAAGCACCTGGCTGAAGAGGTCGTTGGTATCGGCTACCGGCGCCTCACCCAGCGGAGCCGACCCCAGCAGCTCCAGATCCGGCCAGCTCAGCATGGCCGCGTGGGGCACGTCACCCTGAGAGGTCAGCGGCCCAACCTCCGGCCGGCTTGGCTCGCCCAGGAAGGCTACCGCCAGCCTCGTTCCATCGGGTGAGAGGGCGGCGCTGTAGGCGCCCTCCGCGATCACCGGGGCAACCTCGGCCCCCGGCTGCCAGTAGAAGAGCCACGGCACCGGCCGGCCCTCCCCCCACTCAGAGGGGTCCCCCGGGTAGGCGGCGAAGAGCAAGGCATCCTCCGCCCAACCCAGCGCCTGCGTCCACTCCGTCCCGGCCAACCCACCCAGAGCAACCGGGTCGCCCGGGCCGGGCCACGGCAGCACCACGGCCTCGCCTAGGCCGCGTCCGAAGCTGGTCGCCGCCAGCCACCGGCCATCGGGGCTGAAGTCGTAGGTGGTGGCGAAGACGTCAGCGTAGGGCGCCGTCTCGTCGGGCACGTTCACCAGAGGGGTGAGCTCACCCGTCTCGGTGTCCAAAGCGTACAGCGACTCGCACGCGGTGCCACAGTGCAGCGCGAAG